>DATBPT010000134.1:0-10901 GCA_036561205.1 Solirubrobacterales bacterium | reverse complement strand
CGCTGCGGCCGTCGATCACCGAGGCGCTGGCGGCGCTCGACGAGGCCGGCGCCGTGCACTCGCTGGTCACCGGCTCGGGGCCGACGGCGGTCGGCCTGTTCGCCGACCTGGCCGCCGCCGACGTGGCCGCCGCGGCGCTGCCGCCGCGCTACGCGGGGGCGATCGTCTCGGCGCCGCAACGGCGCCGATAATCAGTCCAGGCGTGGAGATCGAGGGAGAGAAGCACGGGCGCTGGCGGCTGATCGCGATCGCGGCGGCGGTGATCGCGGCGGTGGTCGCCTTCCAGCTGTTCGCCCCCGACGTCGACTTCGAGCAGCTGCTCGAGGACCTCTCGCAGAAGCTCGGTGACTGGACCTACGTCCTGGTCGGCGCGCTCGCGTTCCTGGAGACGGGCGCGTTCGTCGGACTGGTGTTCCCGGGCGAGACGGCGGTGCTCCTGGGCGGTGCGGTCGCCGGCCAGGGCGAGACGTCGATCGTGATCACGATCGCGATCGTCTGGTTCTGCGCCTGGGCGGGCGACACGACGAGCTTCTTCATCGGCAGCCACCTGGGGCGCGACTTCGTCCTTCGCCACGGGCCGAAGGTGAGGATCACGCACGAGCGCTTCGAGCAGGTCGAGAGCTACTTCGCCCGCCATGGCGGCAAGACGATCCTGATCGGCCGCTTCATCGGCCTGGTCAGGGCGCTGGCGCCGTTCATCGCCGGCAGCTCGGGGATGCGCTACCGCGCCTTCGTCCCCTACAGCGTGCTCGGCACCGGCCTCTGGGCGGCGGCCTTCTGCCTGCTCGGCTACTTCCTCTCCCAGAGCATCGACAAGGCGACCGCGATCGCCGGCAAGGGAGCGCTGGTGTTCGCGGTCCTGGTCGGGGTGACCGTCGCCGTCGTGCTCGCCTCGCGCTACCTGCGCGAGCCCGACAACCGCGCTCGGCTCGCGACCCGGCTCGAGGCGACCCCGGTGCTGCGACGGCTGCTGCCACAGCTCCGCTTCACCTGGCGCCGGCTGACGCCGGGCGGACTCGGGCTCGAGTTCACGACCCTGATCGCGACCCTGTCGGTGGCGCTCTTCGTGCTCATCGGCTACGGGCTGTTGGTCTCCGGCGACGGCGGGCCGACCCCCGGGGACAGCCAGGCGATCGACATCGTCGATTCGCTGCGCACGGCCTGGCTCACCGACGTCGCCAAGGTGATCACCGCGCTCGGCTCGACCGCGGTCCTGGTGCCGCTGACGGTGCTCTCCGCGGCGGTGCTCGCCTGGCGGCGGCGCTGGCCCGAGTTCGCCGTCCTGCTCGCCGCGGTCGTGATCATGCTGATCGCGGTCCCGGTGATCAAGGAGCTCGTCGACCGCCCGCGGCCGGGCGGCGGCCTCGTCGATGCCCCCGGCGCCGCCTATCCGAGCGGGCACGCGGCGCACTCGGTCTTCTACGCCTGGCTGGCGCTGACGGTCGCGGTCCGGGTGCGACCGGGCTGGCGCTACGGGACGGCCCTGGTCGCGACCGGCGTCGCGCTCACGGCACTGGTCGGACTCAGCCGCGTCTACCTCGGCGTCCATTACCTCAGCGACGTCAGCGGCGGATGGGGGCTCGGCGTCTCCTGCTTCGCCGGCTGCGCGGCGATCGCGATGGTGGTCACCCACCTGCGGAACATGCGGCACAATCAGGCGCCACAGTGACGCTGGTTGTCGCCAAGATCGCGACCGAGTACATCCTCTTCGGCGCCGCGGGCCTGATCAGCCTGCTCGCCTTCGGGGTGCTGATCCTGGTGCCCGCGATCGGGTCCTTCGGCCGCACCTGGGAGAAGGTGACCGCGGTGCTGGTCTCCTTCTTCGTCCTCATCGCCCTGCTCGCGATCGGGATCGCGATTGGGATCGCGATCGTCTACTACTGGACCGACATCATCGATTTGTTCGGAGGCTAGGGGCGGCGCTCGGCCCGGCGTTGCGGTGGCGGGCCTAGAATCAGCCCGTGCCGCCGCAGCCGAAGACACGCAAAACCCCTGCAAAAGGGGGGGATGAGGGGGCGCTCGACACGCTCTCCGAGGCGATCGAATCGGGCGCCGGGCTGCCCGCGGTGGCCCGCGCGGCGGGCGCCGCACTGGGCGCCAGCGTCGCCCTGATCGACCGTTCGAGCGCCGTGCTCGCGGTCGCCGCCTCATCCTCGGCGGAGGAGAGCAAGCTGCTCTCGGGCGAGGGCGACGTCGGCACCCTGGAGCTGCGGGTCGCCGACGCGGTCGTCGGCGAGCTTCGCTATCGCCGGCGGGGCGGCGACCCGCCGGCGACCCTGATGCGGATGGTCTCGACCCTGCTCGCGCTCGAGCTCGAGCGTTCGCGGGCGCCCGAATGGGCGAGCGACGAGGCGGCGGGCGAGTTCGTCGCCGCGGTGCTGGCGCGCAAGGTCACCGACCGGGGCGACATCATCGCCCGCGGCAGCGAGCTCGGCAGCGTCGTCGAGGCCGGGGCCGGGGTGATCTTCGCCCGCGCCGCGCCGCGCGCCGCGCAGACGGGTGATTGGCGCGCGCGGGTGCTGGTCGTCTCGCTGCGGGCCCTGCGGGCGGCCAGTTCCGGGGCGATCGCCCGGCTCGCCGAGCTCGGCGACCGCGCCGAGGTGGCCGCGATCGTGCCCGCCGAGGAGGGCGCGCAGTTGCAGCGGGCGACGCAGGCGCTCTCGCGCGAGCTGTCGGCTTCGCTGCCGGGTTTTCACCTGACCGTCGCCCGCAGCCGCTGGGTCGCCGACCCGGTCGACCTCTACCGCGCCGGCCAGGAGGCGCTGCTGGCGGTCAACGTCGCCGAGGCCGACGGGCTCGAGCTGCTCGCCTTCGAGGACACCGGCTCCTACCGGCTGCTGTTGCCGGCGATGAGCGAGGACCCGGGCGAGCTCGAGCGCTTCTACGCCGAGACGGTCGCGCCGCTGTCGGCCTACGACGAGCAGTACGAGACCGACCTCGTGACCACGATCGAGGCCTATCTCGAGAACGACGGCAACGTCACCCCGACCGCCGACCAGCTGTTCACCCACCGGCACACGGTTCGCTACCGGCTCGAGCGCGTGAAGGAGCTCTGCGGCCACGACATCACCTCGACCGAGGGCCGCGAGAAGCTCGGCCTCGGGCTGAAGGCGATGCGCGTGCTCGGCATCCCGCCGCCCCGCGGCCCGGCGATGGAGCCCGGCACCGAGGCGGGCCGGGCGAAGGTCCGGCGCAAGACGGAGGAGTAGCTCCGAGGCTATCGTCAGGCACCCCGATTGGGGGGTGGTCTAACGGTCAGACGCCGGCCTTTGGAGCCGTGAGATCCAGGTTCAAATCCTGGCCCCCCAGCTGCCTTTCCGTCCGACTGAGAAGCGAACATATGTTCGTGCCGCGGGAACTGCGGGTTGGCCGCGATCAAGTCGAGAAGGCGATCGCCGAGGCGATGACTTGGCGCGATGTCCTCGACGCACTCGGCTACCGCTATCACGGCAAGAGCATCGCGACGATCCGAAAGTGGACGCGTCGATGGGGGATCTCTACGGAGCACTTGAGTGATCATCGCGGCCGCCCGAACGCTCGAGTGACCTACAGCGAGGCTGAACTGAGACGGGCAGTGGCTGCCTCGTTCTCTTGGGCTGAAACCCTGCGGCGCATCGGCTACTGCCCGAGCGGTGGCAACTGGAAGACGCTGAAGAGACGAGTTGCTGAGCTGGGAATCGCGACGGAGCATTTCGATCCGTACCGCGGGGCTCGACAGCAGGGTGTGCGGCGGCGGGTCCCCCTCGAGAAGATCCTGGTCGAGGGGTCGACATACAGCCGAACGAACCTCAAGCAACGCCTATACGACGCCGGAATCAAGGAACGTCGGTGCGAGCTCTGCGGTCAGGACGAGAACTGGCACGGTCGGCAAATCGGCTTGATCATCGATCACGTCAACGGGATCCGCGACGACAACAGGATCGAGAACCTGCGGATCCTCTGCCCGAACTGCGCAGCTGGCCTGGATACCCACTGCGGTCGCAAGAACCGAATCGATCCGGAACCGCGCTCATGCCTGCGGTGCTCGCGGGTCTTTACTCCGAAATATGCGTCCCATCGCTACTGCTCGGCTTTCTGCGGCCGGCGGCACACGCGCAGGTTCGTCGGTGCGGCGTCAGAACCGCGGCCGAGGACCCGCACGGTCGAACGACCGCCATACGACGAGCTCCTCGTCGAGATCCGCGAGCTCGGCTACACCGGTGTTGGCCGCAAATACGGTGTCTCCGACAACGCGATCCGCAAGTGGGTGCGGCAGTACGAGCGTCAGCGCGCAGTGGCCGACGGGCGCGATCCGGACGTGATCGAGATCCCGACGCGGACGTGGCCGAACCAGCGCCGCCACGACGAGGCCGCGTGAACGCCGTCCTGCTCCGACGCCTCGGCGATCGCGCCCCGAACCCCGCCGCTCTACGATTCGCCGCGTGAGCGGGCCCACCGTCCTGATCATGGCCGCCGGCGAGGGCACGCGGATGCGGTCCTCGCTGCCCAAGGTCCTGCATCCGGTCTGCGGCCGGCCGATGGTCGCCTGGCCGGTGCTCGCCGCGCGCGAGGCCGGGGCCGGGCGCGTCGCCGTGATCGTCTCGCCCGAACGCGACCTCACCGAGGGCCTTCCCAAGGGCACCGAGACCGTGATCCAACCCGAGCCCGACGGGACCGGGGGCGCCGTCCGCGCCGCGCACGACCTCGTCCGCGACTCCGAGACCGTTGTCGTGCTCTCCGGCGACCATCCGCTGATCACCGGCGAGATCGTCGCCGCGCTGCTCGAGACCCATCGCGCGGCCGCTGCCGGCGCCACGGTGATGACGGTCGAGCTCGACGATCCCGGCGCCTACGGCCGCATCGTTCGCGATTCCGACGGCGACATCGAGCGCATCGTCGAGACCAAGCGCCCGGAAGAGGTCGAGCCCGAGGTGCTGGCGATCCGCGAGATCAACACCGGCACATATGTCTTCGACGGCGAGCCACTGACCGAGGCACTCGACCATCTCGGCAACGACAACTCGGCCGGCGAGTACTACATCGGCGACGTGCTGCCGATGCTGCGGGAGGCGGGCCGGCGCGTGGTCGCCCACCGCGCCGGCGACCCGAACGTCAACCTCGGCGTCAACACCCGCGTCGATCTCGCCGCCGCCGCGGCCCAGGCACGGCGCCAGATCCTCGAGCGCCACATGATCGCCGGGGTGACCGTCGTCGACCCCGAGTCGACCTGGATCGACGCGGAGGTCGAGATCGCGGCCGACGCGACGATCGAGCCCGGCAGCACGCTGCGCGGCGCAACCAGCGTCGGCGCCGACTCGATCATCGGCCCGCACTCGACCCTGATCGACACCCGTGTCGGCGAGCAGGCGCGCGTCGTCCACTCCCACCTCCAGGGCGCCGAGGTCGGCAACCTGGCCACGGTCGGCCCGTTCACCTACCTGCGGCCGGACGCAACGCTCGGCCAGGGTGCGAAGGCCGGCAGCTTCGTCGAGGTCAAGAACTCGCAGATCGGCGAGGGCGCCAAGGTGCCGCACCTCGCCTACGTCGGCGACGCCGAGATCGGCGCCGACGCCAACCTCGGGGCGGGCAGCATCACCGCCAACTACGACGGTCGCCAGAAGAACAGGACGAAGATCGGGGAAGGTGCGCGAATCGGGGTCAACAACTCGCTCGTGGCACCGGTCAGGATCGGCGACGGCGCATACACTGGCGCCGGCGCGGTGATCCGTGAGGACATCCCGGATGGTGCCCTCGGGGTCTCGTCGAACGAACAGCGGAACATCGAGGGCTACGCGGAGCGAAAGGCCGAGGCGAGCGACGCCGAGGGGGCGGACGAATGAGCATTCTCGAGGAGAACCCGCAAGTTATGAGCTCGATCTCGCAGGACTACACCAAGCGTCTGATGGTCTTCGGGGGCCGAGCCTCGATGGAGCTCGCCGCGCGGATCGCCGGCAAGCTCGACGTCGACCTCGGCCAGGCCGACCTGCGGACCTTCGCCGACGGCGAGGTCTACTGCCGCTACGAGGAGTCGATCCGCGGCGCCGACCTCTTCCTCGTCCAGTCGACCGCCGCCAACGCGGCTCAGGGGATGACCCCCAACGACGCCCTGATGGAGCTGCTGGTGATGGTCGACGCCGCCAAGGGAGCGTCGGCGCACCGGATCATCGCCGTGATGCCGTGGTACGGCTATTCGCGCCAGGACAAGAAGTCGGCGCCGCGGGAGCCGATCTCGGCCCGCGTCGTCGCCCAGTGCCTGGAGGCAGTCGGCGTCGACCGCGTCCTGACCATGGACCTGCACTCGGGCCAGGTCCAGGGCTTCTTCTCGAAGCCGGTCGATCACATGACCGCGATGCCGATGCTGACCCAGTACTTCATGGACCAGGCCTGGGACGACGAGCTGGTGATCGTCTCGCCCGACGCCGGCCGGGTCAAGGTGGCGCGCAACTTCGCCCGCAAGGTCGGCGTCCACTGGGCCGTGATGGAGAAGGAGCGCCCCGCTCAGCAGGTGGCCGAGATCGGCTACGTGGTCGGCGACGTCAAGGGCAAGACCGCGGTCCTCGTCGACGACATGATCGACACCGCCGGCACCCTCTGCGCGGCGGCGCGCACGGTGCTCGACGAGGGCGCGGCTCGGGTGATCGCCTGCGCAACCCACGGCGTCTTCTCCGGTCCCGCCTTCGAGCGGCTCGCGTTTGAGAACTCGCAGATCGAGCGGATCGTGGTCACCGACACGATCCCGCTGCGCCCCGGGGCCCCGGACAACATCTACGTCCTCTCCGCCGCCCAGACGCTCGCCGACTCGATCCGCCGCATCTTCGCCGACGACTCGGTCTCCGAGATCTTCGCCGGCGAGAACCAGCTCTTCTGACGACCTAGCCCGGGTCGCTTATCCGCCACTCGCCCTTCTCGAGCAGCAGCAGCACCGTACGTGGCTGGGCGCCCGAGCCGGCGAGCTTGTAGCGGGCCTCGACCCGGGCGCGGTTGCCGCTCACGCTGACGTAGCGGACCGTGAGCACGGAGTCGGCGAACGCCGGTGCGAGCACGTCGAGGATCTTCGTGCACGCGGGCACCTCGTCGGTCTGCAGGCGCTGGGCGGTGCTCAGGCGCAGCTGCTCGCGAGCGTCGGCGGTGAGCAGGGAGCAGAAGGTCTTCGAGTCGCCCTCGGCCGCGGCGCCGAAGAACCGCTCCACCGCCGCCTGGGCGCGCTCCTCCTCGGTCGGCGGATCGTCGAACGGCCCCACGTCCTTGATCGCGAGCACGGCGACGATCACCCCGGCGACCAGCAGCGCGGCGGCGATCCGGCGGCGAACGGTGTCGCTCACTAAAGCCGCCTCAACAGCGGCGGGATTCGGCTACGCCTCATTGGGGCACGGTAACGCCACGGACCGCTGCGGCAATACAGTTCGCGGCCGTGGACGAGCGGACTCTGGCCTTGTTCGAAGCGCTCGCCAGGGCGCTGATCTGGGCGGCCGTGGCGGTGATCGGGCTCGCCGTCGTCGCGGCGATCGCGATCGCCGGCTCGGAGAGCACGCTCCCCGGCCTCGACGAGCTCCAGCGCCAGAACCGCGGCGTGGTCGCGGTGATCGCCTTCGGCAGCGGCCTGACGGCGGGCGGGGTGCTCGCCGGCCTCGGCGTGATCATCCGGCTGATGGTCGCCGACCGCCGCGAGGCCTCGGGGAAGTAGCGCCGCGAGTGCTTCGGATCGGACACAAGGGCGCCGACGCGCTCCTACCCGGGAACACGCTCGAGAGTTTCGGCGCCGCGGTCGACGCCGGCGTCGACGCGATCGAGCTCGACGTCCTGCGGCCGCGGTCGGACTTCGCCGCCGCCGCGGACTGGCGCCGCGCGGCGGCCGGGCCCGCGCGGGCAAGCGCGCCGCTGCTCGTCGCCCACGACTGGGGTGACGCCGGCCGCCGAGATCCGCTGACGCTCGCCGAGGCGCTCGACGCCCTCAGCCGCCCGCCGCTCGACCGGATCCGCTTCGACCTCGACCTCAAGGTCGCCGGACGCGAGGACGAGGTCGTCGCCGCGCTTGCCGAGCGCCGGCTCACCGCGCGGGCGATGGTCTCGACCATGGAGCTCGCCAGCGTCCGCTTCCTCCGCGACGCGGCGCCCGAGCTCGACCGCGGCTGGACGCTGCCGAAGGTGAGCCGCGACTGGTCTCGCAACCCGTGGCTGCGGCCGGTCTTCGTCGCCGGCTCGGCCTCATTGCGGACGCGGCTGCCGGGCCTGGTGCGCCGGCAGGCCCCGCAGCTCGGCGTCTGGGCGGTGTGGATCTACCACGCGCTGATCACCCGCCGCCTGCTCGAGAGCGCGCACGCCGTCGGCGTCGAGGTGATCGCCTGGACCGTCGACGACGCCGAGCGGATCGAGCAACTCGCCGCGCTCGGCGTCGACGGGATCTGCACCAACGACCCCCGGCTGCTTGCGTCCTAGCTCGCGGGCTTGACCTTGACCGCGGACTCGAAGTCGGCCTGGGTGAAGCCGGTGGTCACCTCGCCCGCGGACGCGAACCTGTAGAGGGCGACGCCGAAGACGCCGCGCATCGCCTGGATGATCAGCAGCGAGACGACCAGCAGGATCACCCCGAGGAGGAGGATGAAGGCGCCGCCGGCAAGCCCGGCGCCGCCGTCGTCGGAGGCCCAGAGGTAGGCGCCGCCGGCGATCAGCGCGATCGCGGGCAGCACTCCGCAGAGGCCGACGATGCCGCCGATCGCGATGTTGCCGCTGATCTGACCCGCCCAGCGCTCTTTGAACAGCGCCGTCGAGCGCTTCAGGGTCGTGAACGGCCCGGTGCCCTCGAAGGTGATCACGGGGATGGCGAGGAAGGTGATCAGCGACCAGGCCGCGCCGATCAGGGCGCCGATGATCGCCTCGCCGATCGCGCCGCTCTGCTGGATCAGCGAGATCAGCACCCCGACCAGCGCCGCCAGCGCCGCCCAGCCCGCGATCGCGCCGATTCGCGAGCGAGCGACGGCGAAGCCGTCGGCGATCGTCGCCTGCCGGCCGTGGAAGATCGCGTCCGCGGTCGCCGCCAGGGCGACGCCGAAGTAGGCGGCGACGAAGGAGGCGAGATAGAGGCCGATCGCGACCAGGACGGCGCCGGCGACGGTCTGGCCGTCGTCGATCAGGTAGAGGCCCGGGCCGACGGTGACGATCACGATCACTATCGACGCGAGAGCGCCGTAGATCGGGAACCGGAACAGCTCCCGGTTCGAGCGCAGCAGCGCCCAGCTCTTCTTGGTCAGCTCCCAGCCCTGTTTGAACCTGCGCACTCGATCCTCCTTGATAGCTCGCGCGTGCACGGTACATCGGCATCCGGCCGCCGCGAATAAAGTCCGGCTCGATGGCGGCTGATCAGGCACTGTCGCGGGGGACGAAGCTGGCCCTGTTCGCGATGGGCCTGGGCGTGATCGTGATCGCCAACGACTTCACCGCCCTCAACGTCGCTTTGCCGGCGATGGAGCAGGACTTCGACGCCGACGTCGGCACGATCCAGTGGACCGTGAACGCCTATGTGCTCGTCTTTGGCATGGGGTTGGTCACCGGCGGGCGCCTCGCCGACATGCTCGGCCGCCGCAAGATCTTCTTCGTCGGCACCGCCTTCTTCGCCGCCTTCTCGATCGTCGGGGCGCTGGCGCCGAGCGCCCTGGTCCTGATCGGCGCCCGCGTCGGCATGGGCGTCGGCGGGGCGTTGATGTGGCCGGCGGTGCTCGGGATGACCTTCGCCGCCCTGCCGCCGGCGCGCGCCGGGCTCGCCGGCGGGCTGATCCTCGGCGTCGCCGGGATCGGCAACGCGCTCGGGCCGCTGATCGGCGGCGTGCTCACCGACGAGTTCAGCTGGCGGGCGATCTTCTGGATCAACGTTCCGATCGCGGCGTTCGCCGTCCTCGCGATCGCCAAGTACGTCCACCAGCCGCCGGTCGAGGCGACCGAGCGGCGGATCGACTACGCCGGCATCGCCACCGTCTCCGGCGGCCTCGTCGCGATCCTGCTCGGGCTCGACCAGGCGGTCGACTGGGGCTGGACCGATCCGCGGGTGCTGGCGATGTTCGCGCTCGGCGCCGGCCTCCTGGCCACGTTCGCGGTGATCGAGCGCCGGGTCGGCGAGGCGGCGCTGATCCCGCCCGACGTGATCGCCAACCGCCCCTTCCGCGCCGCCTGCCTGACCGTGCTGATGCTCTCCGCGGTCTTCTTCTCGATCGTCCTCTACGTGCCCCAGCTGCTGGAGAAGGTGCTCGACTTCAGCGCCCTCAAGGCGGGCGCCGGGATGCTGCCGATGCTGGCGCTGTTCGCCGTCGTCGCCTTCCTCGCCGGGCGCCTCTACGAGCGCATAGGTGGCCGCCCGGTGATCATCGCCGGGACCGCGTTTCTCGCCGCCGGGCCGCTCGTCGTCTCCTTCTTCGGCCCCGACTCCGGCTATGGCGCCATCGTCCCCGGCCTGGTGCTGACCGGAATCGGAGCCGGGCTCTTCTACCCGTCGATCACGACCGCCGCGGTGACGATGCTGGTAGCCGCGCGCTCGAGCCTCGCCGGCGGGATCACCTACATGTTCCAGATCGCCGGCGGCGCGATGGGCCTCGGGCTGGCGACCGCCCTGTTCACCAGCCGTTCGGAGGACCGCGTGGTCAGCGACGCCGGCGAGGTCGGGCTGCAGATGACCGGCGATCAGGCGGGCGTCATCCACGGAGCGCTCGCCGGCACCGAGCCGGGCAACGCCGCCTTGAGCCAATTCGACCCCTCGGTTGCCGACAAGGTCATCGACGTGATCAAGGACTCGTTCGTGAGCGGGGTCCAGTTCAGTTTCCGGGTGATCGCGGCGATCGCCCTGGTCGGGCTCGTGATCGCGATCCGGGGCGTCCGCGTGCCTAAGACCCAGCCGCAATCCCCGGAACCCGCTTGACCCCCCGCGCTTCGAAGTA
>DATBPT010000133.1:0-6095 GCA_036561205.1 Solirubrobacterales bacterium | reverse complement strand
GGTCGGCCGCCGTGGTCACCTTCAGGTTCGGGCCGGCCGCCGGCTCGACCAGCACCCGGCCGCCGCCCGCCTCGACCAGCATCGCGTCGTCGGTCGCCGCCGCCACCGTCGCCGGGTCGCCGCCGTGAGCCGCGCGCAGGGCCGCGGCACGGAACACCTGCGGCGTCTGGGCCGCCCAGAGGCGCTCGCGGCTCTCGGTCGCCGTGATCGCCAGGTCGTCTCCGGTCCGCTTCAGCGTGTCGCTGACCGGTGTCGCCGCGATCACCCCGGCGGCGGCGCCCTCGGCGCCGAGCCGGGCGACCAGCGCGCCGACCATCTCGCCGGTCACCAGCGGCCGTGCCGCATCGTGCACGGCGACGAGCTCGGCCTCCGCCGGGACCTCGGCCAGGGCCAGGCCGACCGAGGCCGAACGGCTGTCCCCGCCGCTGACGACGATCGGATGGAAGGCGCCGGGCTCATCGGGTCGGCCGGCGATCGCGCCGGCGATCCGCTCGAGCGCCTGCTCGTGGCCCGGCGGGGCGGCGATCGCGACGACCGTGATCGCGGCCGATGCCCGCATCGCCTCCAGCGACCAAGCGATCAGCGGCCGCCCGCCGACCTCGACCAGCGCCTTCGGGCCGCCGGTTCCGAGCCTCTCTCCGGAACCGGCGGCCGCGATCAGCGCGGCGGCGTGCTGCGCGGTGGGCGTATCAGGCGGCGGCGGTGGCGCCGAAGCGCTCCTCCAGCAGACCGTCGATGTACTCCTCGGCGCCGTCTTCGTCCTTGTCGAGCGCGTACATGAACTCCGAGGCGAGGATCTTCTTCGCCCGCGTGTACATCTGCTTCTCGCCCGTCGAGAGGCCCTTCTCCCACTCGCGGATCGCGAGGTTGCGGACGACCTCGGCGAGCTCGTAGACGTCGCCGGTCTTGATCTTCTCGCGGTTGTACTTGAAGCGGCGGTTCCAGTTCTTCGGCATCTCCGAGACCTCGCCGGTGAGCACGTCGATCACCCGTCGCACGGCGTCCTCGTCGATCACCCGTCGCAGGCCGGCCACCTGTGCGTTCTCGCACGGGACCATGACCGTCATGTCGTTGTGGAGGATCTTGATCGTCAGATAGTCCTTCGACTCACCCATCATGTCGCGCGACTCCCGCTTCAACACAACGCCCGCACCGTGATGCGGGTAGACCACGTTGTCGCCGACCTGGAACTCGCACACATGGGGAGTGAGGTCCTCGAGGTCCTCGAGTTCGGGCTCCTCTACTGCTGTCTCTGTGATGTTCCGCCTCCTCAATTGGAGACGGCCGCTGGCGCGGCCGTCTGGTTCACCGGTATCGGTCGACGATGTCGACCTCCTGAAGCCTGCGGATGCCCTCGCGAATCTCCTTCGCGCGGGCCTCTCCCACCCCGTCGACCGCCTCCAGGTGCTCGTCGGAGGCCGCCAGCAGCGACTCGAGGTCGCCGAAGTGGTTGACCACCTTCTGGGCGATCAGGCGCGGCAGCCGCGGCACCCCCGAGAGGGCGCGGTAGCCGCGCGGGGTGACGGGGAAGTCCAGGGTGTTGGTCTTGCGGTCGTAGCCGAGCAGCTCGGCGAGGCGGCCGAAGTCGAGCAGCTCGGTGTGCTCGAGCTCGGCGAGCTCGCTCAGAACCCGCTCGATCGTCTGCTCGGAGTCGCTGACGCTGTAGTCGCGAACCAGTGCCGCGCGGTCGGCCATCACGCCGACGACCGACTCCTCGAGCTGCATCTCGATCAGCCTGCCTTCGGCGCCGAGCTCGATGATGTAGCGCTCGACCTCGGTCGCCATCCGGGTCACCAGCTCGGCTCGCTGGAGCACCGAGAGCACGTCGTAGAGGACGACCCCGCCGGCGAACTCGAGCGCGGTCAGCCGGCCGGCGACCTGGTCGAGGCGGGCACGGTACTTCTCCAGCGTCGCCAGGCCCTGGTTCGCCTTCGAGAGCACCGTCGGGATGTCCTCGAGGATGTACTTGATCCCCTCGACGTAGAGCGAGACCACGTCGCGGCGTTGCGAGATCGCGATCACCAGGGCGTTGGTCTGCTTCGAAACCCGCTCCGCGGTGCGGTGGCGGGTACCGGTCTCCATCGAGAGGATGGTCGGGTCCGGCATCAGCTGCACGTTCGCCCAGAGGATCTTCTCGGCCGACGGCGGCAGCACGATCGCACCGTCCATCTTCGCCACCTGGTAGAGCAGGCCGGGCGTGTAGTCGACGTCGAGCTTCAACCCGCCCGAGAACAGGTACGAGATCTCGTCCGCCTCCGCGACCACGATCAGGCCGCCGGTGCGCGCGTGGATGATGTTGTCGATCCCCTCGCGCAGCGGATTGCCGGGCGCGACCATGTCGAGGGCCCGCAAAAGCCGGGGATCCTGCCGTGACTCCAGCTCGCTCAGCTCGTCCCCTGGGTGCTGCACCTGTCCATGATGGCAAAACCCCTGCTGGCCACGCGTCCAGGGCAATTCCGTGTGGACAGGTAGGAATGGCGCTTGTCAAGCGCAATCTCTAGGCGGCGCGCTCAGTCGCAGCCGAATGGCGCCCGAGCGCGGCTCGGATCGCGGCTCGCAGGCTCGCCTGCGGCTCGATTCCGGGCGGGCATTCAGCGGCCGCCGGGGCCAGCACCGGCGAGAGCCCGAACTTGACCGCCTCCGCGGCGCGGCGGTCGGCGTGACCGACCGGGCGCAGCTCGCCGGTCAGCCCGACCTCGCCGAAACAGGCGAGCGGCCGCCCGGAGGGGTCGGCGAGCGGCTCGCCGCGCTGGGCCGAGACCAGCGCCAGGGCTACGGCGAGGTCCGCCCCGGGCTCATCGATGCGAACGCCGCCGGCGACGTTGACGAACACGTCGGCGCCGGCAAGCGAGGGCCCGCCGTGGCGGGCGAGCACCGCCAGCACCATCGCCAGCCGATTGCGGTCGATCCCGTTCGCGACCCGCCTCGGGGGCACGATCTCGGTCGGCGCAACCAGTGCCTGTACCTCGACCAGCAGCGGGCGCGTGCCCTCCATCGAGCTGAGCACGACGGAGCCGGGCGCCGCGCTCGCCTCGGCGACGAAGCGCGCCGACGGATCGACGACCTCGACCAAACCACCGGAGCGCATCTCGAAGACCCCGACCTCGCTGGTCGCGCCGAAGCGGTTCTTGAGCGCCCGCAGGGTGCGGAAGCTGCGCTCGCGCTCGCCCTCGAAGAAGAGCACGCAGTCGACCAGGTGCTCGAGCACCCGCGGCCCGGCCACGGCGCCCTCCTTGGTCACATGCCCGACCAGGATCACGGCGCAACCGAGCCGCTTCGCAACCTCCATCACCGAGCCCGCGGCCTCGCGGACCTGGCCGACCGACCCCGGTGCCCCGGTCATACCCTCGGCGTGCAGGGTCTGGATCGAGTCGATCACGCAGGCATCCGGGCGCTCGGCCTCGAGCGTCGCGGTGACGGCCTCGAGCGAGGTCTCGGCGAGCGCCGGAACCGCCAGCGCCGCCTCGCCGAGCCGCTCCGCGCGCAGCCGGACCTGAGCGGTCGACTCCTCGCCGGAGATGTAGAGGACCTTGTGGCCGGCGGCGCCGAGATTGCCGAGCGCCATCCCGGTCAGGGTCGATTTGCCGATCCCGGGCGAGCCGCCGAGGAGAACGAGCGAGCCGGGCACGAGGCCGCCGCCGAGCACCCGGTCGAGCTCGGAGATCTGGGTGCGGAGGCGATCGACCGCCGGCGCCGAGACGTCGCGCAGCGCGACGGGACTGCCGGGCACGCCGGCGGCGGGCCGAGCGCCCTTCGTCGTCGCCTTCACCGCCGGCTTCGGCGCCTCGACCATCGTGTTCCAGTCGCCGCAGCCGCCGCAGCGACCGGACCAGGTCAGCGACTCGTGTCCACACGACTGGCAGAAGAAAGAGGTCGTTGAGCGAGCCACGGGAGCCAGCCTACGCATGGCACCCGACGCATCAACCGGCGCAGATGCCGGAAGCGTGCTGCAAGATTCACGCGCATGGGGACGGGGCTAAGAAGGCTCGTGACGGCCGCGACGTTGTTCGCCGCGCTCGCGGTACCGGTGGCGGCGTTGGCGTTCGACCCCGGGCTCGAGGCGAAGAACTTCGCCAAGACCGGGGAACGGATGCAGTACGTGACCCTGACCCCGGAGTTCCAGGCCCGGCTGACCAAGGCGAACCTCGACAACCTCGCCAGCGCCACCCAGATCCCGATCAGCGACCCGGAGCGCAACTTCGCCGGCAACATCTGCGCCAACGGCGGCAACGAATGCGCCGGAGACGTCCGCTTCTACGACTGGAAGCAGACCGGCTTCGGCGTCGTCAAGCCGGTCCTGTTCACGGCCCGCAACGGCTCCACGATCTCGGGCCGGGTCTGGGCGACCAAGCAGGGCCCCGAGCAGCGCCCGGCGGTCGTGATCACCACCGGCTCGGTCCAGGCTCCCGAGCAGCTCTACTGGGGCACCGCGGCGACGCTCGCCAAGCACGGCTACGTCGTGCTCACCTACGACACCCAGGGTCAGGGCCGCTCCGACACCTTCGGCGAGGGGGCCGACCAGCTCGACGGGGTTCCCTCCCAGGAGGGGCGTCCGTTCTACGACGGCACCGAGGACGCGCTCGACTTCCTGCTCTCGACCCCGTCGCACCCGTACGACCCGCGCCCCAGCTGCACCACCGGCACCGACCACTCGGCGAAGCAGAACCGCCGCGTCGCCGCGGGCCGCAACGCCGCCTACAACCCGCTCTCGAACCTGGTCGACGCGGGCCGGGTCGGGATTGCCGGTCACTCGCTCGGGGCCTCGGCCGTCTCCTACATCGGCCAGCTCGACAACCGCGTCGACGCGATCGCCGCCTGGGACAACCTCTCGAAGCCGGGCGAGAGCCCGGTCGGCTCGAGCCCCGTCTGCGCCTCCGGATCCTCGCCGCGCCCACCGAGCCCGGCGATCACGAAGCCGGCGATCGGGATCTCGAACGACTACGGCATCGCCCCCTACCCGAACACCGCCGACCCGGATCCGCAGACCGGTAACGCCGGCTTCGCCGCCTACAAGGCCGCCGGCGTCGACTCGATGGAGTTCCACGTGCGCGGCGGCACGCACGAGGAATCCGCCTTCATCCCGGGGATGACCACCGTCGTCCTCGGGCTCGCCAGCCTGCGCGGGACGGACATGGTCGCCTGGTACACGACCGCCTGGTTCGACAAGTACGTCAAGTGCGCCGACGGGTCGAGCTGTGAGCGCGACGCCGACAAGCGGCTGCTCACCGACCGCTGGCGCGCCGACGCCCGCGGCGGCCAGGTCGACGCCAACGGCGACCCGAACCTGTACTCGTTCTACCGCCGCTCGCGCTACGACCTGCACACCACCGCGAGCGCCGAGGTCGTCTGCGACGACATGCGCGCCGGCTGCGCCTCGATGGCGCCCGACGGGCTCCCGGCCGGCTATGACCACGTCTCCGACGCCTACACGGCGCCGACCGATGACGGCGGCGCTGGTGGCGGCGGCAGTGGTGGCTCGACCGGGCCCGCCTGCGCCCTGCCGCAGCTCGGCACCGACGCCAAGGACACCCCCGCGACCCTGGTCCCGAGCGGCTCCGGCGACGCGATCCGGGGCCGCGGCGGCGACGACCGCCTGCGCGGGCTCGACGGCGACGACTGCCTCTACGGCGAGACCGGCGATGACCGCCTCGCCGGCGACGCCGGCGCCGACAGGCTCAAGGGCGGCGCCGACGACGATCGGCTCGTCGGCGGCGAGGGCCGCGACGTGCTCGGCGGCGGCGCCGGGGCCGACCGCCTCAACGCCCGCGACGGGGCGGTCGACCGGATCAAGTGCGGCCCCGGCCGCGACCGGGTGATCGCCGACCGGCGCGACAAGCTCGGCGGCGGCTGCTAGTCAGACCGCCTCGACCTCGGCGGCGGCCGGGGCGATCGTCGGAGCGCCGGCCGTCCGACGGCCGAGGGCGAGGCAGGCGACGGCGGTGACGACACCGGTACCGAGTGCGAACGCCCAGACCGCGTCGAGCCCGTCGAGCAGGCCGGCGGCGGCGCGCCCGGAGACGATCGCGACCAGGATTGCGACGCCGAGCGCCGAGCCGAGCTGGCGCGCCATCCCGAACACCGCTGTACCGGTGGCG
>DATBPT010000132.1:0-10692 GCA_036561205.1 Solirubrobacterales bacterium | reverse complement strand
GGAGCTCTGCTCGTTCGAGCGGCGGCTTGCGGGCACCGACGCCGAGCGGCGGGCCGCCAACCGGCTCGCCGAGCGCCTGACCGACGCCGGGCGCCGGGTAGAGGTCGAGCCGACCTACGTCCACCCCCAGTACGCGCTCGTCTACGCCGCGCATTGCCTGCTCGGTTTCGCCGGCAGCCTCGTCTCGATCTCTGTTCCGGCGCTCGGCTTCGGCCTCGTGCTGCTGGCGGCCACGTCGCTCTACCTCGACCTCAACTACCGGATCTATCTGCTCCGCTCACTGTTCTTCCGCCGCGCCTCGCAGAACGTCGTCTCGCCGGGCAAGCGGCCGAGCGCGCCGGCCCGGCTGATCATCTGCGCGCACCTCGACGCGGCCCGCAGCGGCGCCGTCTTCGCCCCCGCCCGCGCGCGGCGCTTCGCCAAGCTCGCCCAGCGCTCCCGCGTCCCCCTGGGCCCGTTTCGGATCCTCTTCTGGTCGCTGGCGCTGCTGATCCCGCTGCTCGGCCTGCGGATGGCGGGGGTCGACTCCGAGCTCGTCTCCCTGCTCCAGCTCCTCCCCACGCTGATCCTCCTCGCCGGCATCTTCTCCCTGGTCGAGATCGAGCTCTCGGACGTCGTGCCCGGCGCCAACGACAACGCCTCGGGCGTCGCAACCGCGCTCTCGCTGGCGGCTGAGCTCGAGGCGGAGCCGCCCGAGAACCTCGACGTCTGGATCGTGCTCGCCGGCGCCGGCGAGTGCATGCAGGAGGGCATGCGCTCGTTCGTGCGCTCCCGCCGCAAGCAGCTCGACCGCCAGAGCACGTTCTTCCTCGCGATCGACTCGGTCGGCCACGGCGACGTGCGCTTTCAAACCAGCGCCGGCTGGGTGGTCAGCTACGGAATGGATCGCCGCCTGCTCGAGCTCTGCGAGGCGATCGCGGTTGCCGACGCGGACGGCGAGCGCAAGTTCAACGCCGCCGCCTACGCGAGCGGGCTCGCCGGCGACGCAATGCCGGCGCGCCTGGCCGGCTTTCGCTCGCTCGGGATCACCTGCCTCGACCCCGACGGCTACATCCCCCACCGCCACCTGCCGACCGACACGCCGGAGACCGTCGACCGCGCGGCGCTCGACCGCGCGCACGGGTTCGCGCTCGAGCTCGTCGGCCGCCTCGACGGCGACCTCGGCCGCAAGCGTGAGATAGAAGTTCGCCAGTGAGGCGGAGCGAAGCGAAGCCGAGCCGCGCCGCCGTTGAGGCGCCTGCGGTGAGCGAGACCACCGCAGCCGGGCGCGGCGAGCAGCTCTGGGAGCCCTCGGCGGCGGCGATCGAGCGCTCGAACCTGACCCGCTACATGCGCCGGATCGAGGCCGAGCGCGGGCTCGAATTCGGCGGCGACTACTCGGCCGCCTGGCAGTGGTCGGTCGCCGAGCTCGAGGACTTCTGGGCCTCGATCTGGGACGCGTTCGAGGTTCGGGCCTCGAGTCCCTACGAGCGCGTGCTCTCCAGCCGCGAGATGCCGGGCGCGCAGTGGTTCAGCGGCGCTCGCCTCAACTACGCCGAGAACCTGCTCGCCGGCAAGCCTGCCGAGCGGCTCGCGGTCCAGCACGCCTCCGAGCTGCGCGAGCTCGACTCGCTCACCTGGGGTGAGCTGCGCGAGCAGGTGGCGCGCGTCGCCTCGGCGCTGCGCCGGCTCGGGATCGAGCCCGGCGACCGCGTCGTCGCCTACATGCCGAACCTCCCCGAGACCCTGGTCGCCTTCCTCGCCGCGGCCTCGATCGGCGCGATCTGGTCCAGCTGCTCGCCCGACTTCGGCGCCCGCTCGGTCGTCGACCGCTTCGCACAGATCGAGCCCAGGGTGCTGTTCTGCGTCGACGGCTACCGCTACAACGGGCGCGACTTCGACCGCCGCGACGTCGTCGCCGGACTGCTCGCCGAGATCCCGAGCGTCGAGCACACCGTCGTTCTCCCCTACCTCGACCCCGACGCCGAGATCGGCGCCCTTCGCGGCGCGATCGGCTTCGCCGAGTTCAGCGCCGGAGGCGACCCCGGTGAGATCGCCTACGAGCAGGTCGCCTTCGACCACCCGCTCTGGGTCCTCTACTCCTCCGGCACCACCGGTCTGCCGAAGGCGATCGTCCAGGGCCACGGCGGGATCCTGCTCGAGCAGCTGAAGAAGCACCACCTGCACCTCGACGCGCAGGAGGGCGACCGCGTCTTCTGGTTCACGACCACCGGCTGGATGATGTGGAACTTCCTCGTCGGCGTCCTGCTCACCGAGGCTTCGATCGTGCTCTACGACGGCAGTCCCGGCCACCCCGACATGGGCGTGCTCTGGGACCTCGCCGAGAGCGCCCAGATCACCTGCTTCGGAACCGGCGCCAGCTACATCGCCGGCTGCATGAAGGACGGCGTCGAGCCGGGCTCCGGTCGCGACCTCTCGGCCCTGCGCTCGATCGGCTCGACCGGCTCGCCGCTGGCGCCGGAGGGCTTTCAGTGGATCTACGACCACGTCGGCTCGGACACGTGGCTCTTCTCGACCTCGGGCGGGACCGATGTCTGCACCGCCTTCGTCGGCGGTGTCCCGATTCTGCCGGTCTACCGCGGCGAGCTCCAGGGCCGTTCGCTCGGCTGCGCGGTCGAGGCCTGGAACGAGGACGGCGAGGCGGTCGTCGACGAGGTCGGTGAGCTGGTGATCACCGAACCGATGCCGTCGATGCCGCTCTTCTTCTGGGGCGATGCCGACGGCTCGCGCTACCGCGCCTCCTACTTCGAGATGTTCCCCGGCACCTGGCGCCACGGCGACTGGATCGAGATCACCTCGCGCGGCACGGCGATCATCTACGGGCGCTCGGACTCGACCATCAACCGCTCAGGTGTGCGCATGGGCACCTCGGAGATCTACCGGGCGGTCGCCTCGATCGACGAGATCACCGACGCGCTCGTCGTCGACATCCCGCGGTCCGGCACCGACGGCTGGATGCCGCTGTTCGTCGTCCTGCGCGAGGGCGCGGTGCTCGACGAGGCGCTGACCAAGGAGATCGCGAAACGGATCCGCGAGCAGTGCTCGCCGCGACACGTGCCCGACCAGGTCTACGAGATCGCCGAGGTCCCGCGGACCCTGAGCGGCAAGGTGCTGGAGGTGCCGGTGAAGCGAATCCTCACCGGGACGCCCGTCGAGCGCGCCGCGTCGCGCGACTCGCTCGCCAATCCCGCGGCGCTCGACTTCTTCGTCGAGCTGGCCGGCACGCTCGAGTCCGCCTGAGCCGGATGGGCCGAATCGCACTCGCTCAGACGCAATAGACGAATGCGGTCAGCGTGCCGGCGACCGGCGTCTGCGACGACGCCCGCACCTCCCAGCTTCGCTTGCCGACCCGCAGCGACTCGTGGACGATCACGCCGTCGGCGGAGCTAGGCGCCTCGAAGCCGCCCGAGAGCGCCAGCCGCCCGGCAGGGCAGGTGGGGAGCGCGGTCGCTGAGGCCCCGGAACCGGCCGCCGCGAAGGGCACGTCGACGCTGACCTCGGTCGGCCGCAGCCCCGTCTGCTTCGGCTTCCCGCAGACCACGTACGCGGTCAGCCCGGCCTCGCCGCCGCCGGGATTGGCGGCCCGGGCCGTCCAGGCGCGCCTCGAGGACCTGGCGAGCGCGAATGGGGCCTCGTGGGCTGTGTCGAGCACGTACCCGCCGGCAAGCGCGACCCTGCCGCGCGGGCAGCGAGCCGTGTTCTCGAGCACCGTCCCCGCCGCCCGCATCGCCACGAAGGCGATGCTGACCTCGAGCTTGGCGCAGTAGACGTAGCTGGTCATGGCGCCGGGACCCGTGCCGTAGTTGACCGCGGAGACGTACCACTTGCTGGCGTCGCGCCGAAACGTCGTCGGATAGATCGAGGGCGACGCCGGGTCTCCGATCCGGAACTCGGTCTGGAAGCCGCCGGAGACGGCGGTGGCACCGTTTCGGCAACGCGGCAGCTGGGTCAGCTGCGCGCCATACGGGTTGGTGCCGGTATGGCCGGCGACCGTCCCCGTCTCGTAGACGCTGGAGAAGACGCCGGCCGTGGCGCCGGCCGCGCAGGCGATCGCGAGCACAAGCGCGATTACGAGCGCCCTGACCATCGGCCGAGTCTAAACCCGGCCGGCCTCGGTTACTCGCCCGACCCGGCCAGCTCGAGCAGCGGGCGCGCGCCCTCGGCGATCTCGACCCGGTTTCGCCCTGCCGCCTTGGCGGCGTAGAGCGCGCTGTCGGCGGCGGCGAACAGGTCGATCGCCTCCCAGCCGCCGGGCTGGTGGATCGCGATCCCGCAGCTCACCGTCAGCGGCGGGTTGACATGAGCGAACTCCGACTGGACCGAGAGCCGGACCCGCTCGGCGAGCGCAGTCGCACCGGCCTCGTCCGTCTCCGGAGCGAGGACCGCAAACTCCTCGCCGCCGAGCCGCGCCGCGATCTCGATCGAGCGCGTGACCTCGTCGAGGATCCGCGCCAGCCGCATCAGTGCGTCGTCGCCGGCGGGGTGGCCGAGCGCATCGTTGAAGAGCTTGAAGTGGTCGAGGTCGAGGACGATCAGGGCGAGCGGGCGCCGGGTCCGCTGCGCACGCGCGAGCTCGCGCTCGAACTCCTCTCGCAGAGCCCGGCGGTTGCCGAGCTCGGTCAGCGGATCCGTTCGCGCGGCATCGTCAAGCGTGATCATCATCTCGCGAGTCTGGGTCGCGATCGCGGCCATCACCACAGCCGCGACGACGGCGGTACCGGCGGTCATCGCCAGCGCCAAACCGCTTGGGATCATCGACTCGCCGACGACCGCGATCGCGATCGCGTAGACGGCGACCACGAACGCTCCGTGGAGCGCGGTCACGGAGCGGCTGAGGAACCCGGCGGAGGCGATCACCACCCAGGCGAAGTACATCGCGTATGGAGCCGAGGCTTCGGGCCCGGCAAAGCAGATCACGAGGCCGACGAGCACCGTGCCGGCCCCGGGCGCGACCGTCAGGAACCACATCGGCAGGCGGGAATAGCCGCCGATGAGCACGCCGGCGAAGGCGAGCGCGGCAGCGGCGATCGCCGCCAGGGCGATCTCGTCGCGCCCGGGTGATCCGGCCAGCAGCAGGGTGAGCAGGAGCAGGACGCCGCCGAAACCGAACAGATAGGCCAGCGTACGAGCGATCGTCGCGCGCTCGGCGACGGGGCCGACGCGAGTGTCGGCGTTTCGCCAATCGAGCCGTTGGCGCGCTACCCCCAAAATCGAACGCATCCTGATCCCGTTCAAAAGCCGCCCTCCGCAAAAAACCGCACCGATTCAGTTTCTTATCGGCAGAATCGGCCGGCACCTTTAGCGCCGGTTCTGTTGACCCCGCGCGGCTATCCGCGCGAGCCGAGGCCGAGCCCGGCCGCGCGCTGACGCGCGTTGGCGACGATCTCCTCGCCGCCTTCGACGACACCGCCGCGCATCAGAACCCGCCCGGCGACGACCGTCGTATCGACGATCGCGCCCGAGGCGGCGTAGACGAGCCCGGCGTCGAGGGTGCCGAGCGAGAGCTCGGGGTCGTCGATCCGCACGAGCAGGAAATCGGCCGGGCCGCCGACGACGAGGCCGCGGCCGCCGAGCAGGCCCGACCGCCGCCCGGTCGCGATCGCCAGCGACTCCGCGGCGGTGACCGCGGCCGGATCGCGAGCTTCGTTCTTCTGCAGCAGCGCGAACGTCTTCGCGTCGGAGAGCAGATCGAGCGAGTTGTTGGAGCCGGGCCCGTCGGTGCCGAGCCCGACCTCGATCCCCGCGTCGCGAGCTTCGAGGTACGGGAACACCCGGCCGACCGCGAGCTTCAGGTTGGCGACCGGGTTGGTGACCACGGTCGCGCCCCGGTCGGCGATCAGCTCGAGCTCGGCGCGATCGAGCCAGCAGCCGTGGGCGAGCACGGTGTGCGGACCCAGCATGCCGACCCGGTCGAGGTAGAACGCGGGCCGCTCGCCGTGCTCTGCGAGGCAGCCGTTGAGCTCGTCCTCGGTCTCGGAGAGGTGGATCTGCACCGGCACCCGAAGCTCGGCCGAGCGCTCGGCGACCCAGCGCAGCGAGCGCTCCGAGAGCGAGTAGATCGCGTGCGGCGCCAGGCCGGGACGGGCGAGCTCGCCGCCGGCGTCGGCGATCTGGTCGAGGCTGCGCTCGGCGTCGGCGCAGGCGCGCTCGGACTTCGCCGGGTCGGAGTCGTCGATCAGCGGCGCGGCGGCCACCGCCCGCACCCCGGCGTCCTCGACCGCCCGCGCGGTCGCGTGCGCATGCCAGTACATGTCCCAGAAGCAGGTGGTCCCGGTGCGGATCATCTCCACGCAGGCGAGCCGCGTCCCCCAATAGACGTCGTCGTCGTCCATGCGCTTCTCCACCGGCCAGATGTGATCGGTGAGCCACTCCATCAGCGGCAGATCGTCCGCGTAGCCGCGAAAGAGCGTCATCGCCGCATGCGTGTGGCCGTTCACCAGGCCCGGGATCAGCGCCATCCCGGCGCCATCGAGCCGCTCGTCGCCGGGCTCGGGCTCGACCCCGGGGCCGAGCGCGGTGATCTGGCCGGCATCGCAACGCAGGCCTACCGCGACCCCCTCCAGCGTCGCGTTGGTCACGGTCAGGGCCACTACCTCAAGCGTATGCCAGTCGAGGCGTAGCCGACGCGCGCCGCTGTTGAGGCGCCTTATTCTTCGCCGGTGCGAGAGGACGACGTTCGAGACGACCTCGCCGAGGTGCTCGACCGCCGCCGGCGGACCGGCGACGAGGCACGTCCCGAGGCGGTTGAGCGCCGCCACGCCACCGGCGGGCGCACGGCGCGCGAGAACCTCGCCGACCTCGTCGATCCCGGCAGCTTCGTCGAGTACGGCGGCCTCGCGATCGCGGCTCAGCGGATGCGGCGCGAGGCCGAGGAGCTGATCGCGAGGACGCCGGCGGACGGCCTGATCGGGGGTACCGCGCGCATCAACGGTGACCTCCACCGCGAGCGTGCCGCCTGTGCCGTGCTCTCCTACGACTACACCGTGCTCGCCGGCACCCAGGGCGCGATCGGCCATCGCAAGAAGGACCGCCTGTTCGAGCTGATCGAGCGCATGCGCCTGCCGACGGTGCTCTTCGCCGAGGGCGGCGGCGGCCGTCCCGGCGACACCGACTACGCGGTCGTCTCCGCCCTGGATACGCGCGCCTTCGCGCTCTGGGGGCGGCTCTCGGGGGTGGTACCCCGGGTCGCGATCGTCGCCGGGCGCTGCTTCGCCGGCAACGCGGTGCTCGCGGGATCCTCCGATCTGATCGTCGCCACCGAGAACATCGCGCTCGGCATGGGCGGGCCGGCGATGATCGAGGGCGGCGGGCTCGGCAGCTTCGAGCCCGACGCGATCGGGCCCTTGGAGACGCAGGGCCCGAATGGAGTCGTCGACGTCGAGGTCGCCGACGAGGCCGCGGCGGTGGCTGCCGCCAAGCGCCTGATCTCCCACTTCCAGGGATCGCTCGGCAACTGGGACGAGCCCGACCAGGCGCTGCTTCGCGAGCTGGTGCCGGAGCGGCGCCGGCGCGCCTACGACGTCCGCGCCGCGGTCGACGGACTCGCCGACACCGACTCGGTCACCGTCCTGCGCGAGCGCTTCGCCCCGGAGATGCTGACCGCGCTGGCGCGGATCGAGGGGCGGCCGGTGGGCGTGATCGCCAACAACCCGATGCGGCTCGCCGGCGCGATCACCAGCGACGGCGCCGACAAGGCGGCGCGCCTGATGCAGCTCTGCGACGCGTTCGGCCTGCCGATCGTCTCGCTGATCGACACCCCGGGAATGATGGTCGGGCCGGAGGCCGAGGCAACCGCGCTGGTACGCCATTGCTCGCGCCTGTTCGTAGCCGGCGCCAGCCTCCGGGTGCCGCTCTGCGCCGTGATCCTGCGCAAGGCCTACGGGCTCGGCGCTCAGGCGATGGCCGGGGGCAGCCTCCACGAGCCGCTGCTCACGGTTGGCTGGCCGACCGCCGAGCTCGGCGCGATGGGGCTCGAGGGCGCGGTCAAGCTCGGCTTTCGCAGAGAGCTCGAGGCGATCGCCGACGAGGACGAGCGCGCCGAGCGGCTCGAGGCGATGGTCGCCCACGCCCACGAACACGCGAAGGCGCTCAACGCCGCCACCCTGTTCGAGCTCGACGACGTCATTGACCCGGCCGAGACGCGGCGCCTGCTCGCGAGCACGCTGGCCGCGGCGACGGCGCGGACGACCGAACCGCCCGAGCCCCGCTTCGTCGACACCTGGTAGCGCCTAGGCCAGCATGGGCAGAATCGCGTCCAGGGTGGCCCGGAGGGCCGCTCGATTGAGGTCGCGGTTACGCTCGATCTCGCTCAAGGTGAGGTCCTCGCCGCCGACGCCGTTGGCGAGGTTGTCGACGACGCAGAGCGCGGCGTAGCGAAGACCCAGCTCCCCGGCGAGGACGCACTCGGAGGCGACCGTCATCCCGACGACGTCGGCGTGGCCGGCGACGAAGCGGACCTCGGCCGGCGTCTCCAGCCGCGGCCCCCGCGTCTGCCAGTAGACGCCTTCTTCGACCGCGTCAACCCCGGCCTCACGCAGTGCTTCGCGCAACTCGCCCCGGAGGGCGGCGTCGAAGCGCGGCACCCGGTGCGCGGCCGCGCCTTCGAGCACGGTCAGCGGCTCGACGTCGAGGGCGATGAAATCGTCGGGACAGACCAGCGTCCCCGGGCCGAGCTCGACCCGCAGGCCGCCGACGGAGCTCAGCGCGAGGACCCGGTCGCAGCCGGCCTCGGCCAGCGCCCGCAGGTTCGCAACGTGGTCGATCAAGTGCGGCAGCCGGTAGCCCTCGGCGACCTCGTGGCGGCGAATCGCCGTCCAGTCGCCCTCCGGCAGCTCCGCATCGTGAAGCGAGCTTCCAGCGATCAACCCCAGGCGTGCCACGCCCGCAGGGTAGCTTCCCCCGCCTCATGGATCCGCTCGAGGCACTCGCCATCCTCGCCGCCGGAATCGGCGCCGGAGCGATCAACACGATCGTCGGCAGCGGCACCCTGATCACCTTCCCGGTCCTGATCGCGCTCGGCTACGCGCCGCTGGTCGCCAACGTCTCCAACAACATCGGGCTCGTGCCCGGATCGATCTCGGGTGCGATCGGCTATCGGCGCGAGCTCCGCGGCCAGCGCTCGCGCGTGCTCCAGCTCGGGGCCTTCTCGTTCGCCGGCGCGCTCGCCGGGGCGACGCTGCTACTGGTGCTGCCGGCGAGCGCCTTCGACGCGATCGTCCCGGCGCTGATCGCGCTGGCCCTGGTCCTGGTCGTGCTCCAGCCCCGCCTCCAGGGAGCGCTCGCCCACCGCCGGCACGCCGAGAACGAGCGCAGCCCGGCCTTGCGGGCCGCCGTCGGCGCAACCGGCATCTACGGGGGCTACTTCGGGGCCGCTCAGGGGATCATCCTGATCTCGCTGCTGGGGATCGGGATCGACGACGGCCTGCAGCGGCTGAACGGGCTCAAGAACGTGCTCGCCGGGCTCGTCAACCTGACCGCGGGAATCGTCTTCGTCTTCGCGGCCGACGTCGACTGGGGCGTCGCCGGCCTGATCGCCGCGGGCTCGATCGTCGGCGCGGTGCTCGGCGCCCGCTATGGCCGCCGGCTCTCACCGGCGGCGCTGCGAGCCCTGATCGTGGTCGTGGGGCTGTTCGCGATCGGGCGCCTGTTGTTCGCCTGAACCCCTTGCGCGCGAGTCCCCGCGGGCATAGGGTCGGCAGCGGGGCAGGAACACCCACCACTGAGGAGGTGAGCATGTTCGAGGAGAACATCGCAACATCCCAAAGGTTGCTGACCGAGGCGTTCGGCGCCGGCAACCTCGACCTGGTCGACGAGTTCTGCAGCGACGACTTCGTCGGCCATGACCCGCTGCTCGGCGACACGGACCGCGCCGCGTCGAAACAGTCGATCGCCGACTACCGGGCGGCCTTCCCGGACCTCGCGTTCACGATCGACGACATCTTCGCCGCGGACGACAAGGTCGTCTACCGGTGGACCGGCCAGGGCACGTTCAAGAACCCGCTGATGGGGATCGAGCCGACCGGCGAGAGCGGCGATCCGGTCTCGGGGATCACGATCGACCGTTACGAGGACGGCAAGATCGTCGAGTCCTGGACGCACTGGGACGCCCTGGGCCTGATGCGCAACATGGGCGTCGTCGGCGAGGGAGCGGCTACCGCCTGAGCCTCACGAAAACTAGGCCGGCGTGATCGGATTACGCCGGGAGGAGAAGCTGCGGTCCTTGTCCTCGGCGAGGGCGAACCGGCGGATCAGTTGCGGGCGCAGGTCGTCGGGCTCGATCACCGCGTCGACCACCATCTCCGAGGCGAGGTGGAGGATGTCGATGTCTGCCGAGTACTCCTCGCGCTTGGCGCGAACGAACTCGGCCCGCTCGGCTTCGTCGGTGATCTCCTGGATCTGGTTGAAGAAGACCGCGTTGATCGCCGCCTCGGGGCCCATGACCGCGATCGACGCCGTCGGCAGCGCGATGCAGCAGTCGGGCTCGAACGCCGGCCCCGCCATTGCGTAGAGCCCGGCGCCGTAGGCCTTGCGAACGATCACCGAGAGCTTTGGCACGGTCGCCTCGGAGACGGCGCTGATCATCTTCGCCCCGTGGCGGATGATCCCCTGGCGCTCGACGTCGGTGCCGATCATGAATCCGGGCACGTCGGCCAGGAACAGCAGCGGGATGTTGAAGGCGTTGCAGGTCATGAT
>DATBPT010000131.1:0-16026 GCA_036561205.1 Solirubrobacterales bacterium | reverse complement strand
GTCCCAGAAGCTGCCCGAGCCGATCTTCACGCCGGCCACGAAGGCGGAGGTTGGCGACCACGACGAGAACGTCTCGTTCGACAAGGCCGTCGAGATCATCGGCGACCGCCCGCTGATGGAGGAGCTCCGCCGCATCTCGATCGAGCTCTACGAGCACGCCCGTGACCACGCCGCCGAGCGCGGGATCATCATCGCCGACACCAAGTTCGAGTTCGGCGCCTCTCCCGGTGCCGAGGTCGTGCTCGGAGACGAGGTGCTGACGCCGGACTCGTCGCGCTTCTGGCCCGCCGACGACTACCAGCCGGGCCGCTCACAGGCCTCCTTTGACAAGCAGTACGTGCGCGACTGGCTCGACCAGTCCGGGTGGGACCACTCACCGCCCGGCCCCGAGCTGCCCGAGGACGTGGTCGCCAACACGCGCGCCAAGTACGTCGAGGCCTACGAGCGAATCACCGGCCGCGGCCTGTAGCCGGATCGCCCCTAGTCTGGAGGAGATGAATCTCTTCGTCTGCGGCCTGCGCCGCTCCGGCACGACGATCCTCTACGACGCACTGAGCGAGGATCCCGGGCTGCGCAGCTTCTACGAGCCGCTGCGCGAGGATTCGGAGACGATCGGCGGCGGCAGCGGTGTCCAGGCCGGCGACGTCTCGGCCGAGACGCGCGAGGTCCGGGAGCGCTTTCGCGCCCAGCAGTACCCGGAGCTGCAGATCGAGCTCTTCAACTGCGGCGGCCCGCGGGCGCCGGAGCTGGAGCTCGAGCCCGAGCTGCCCGATCACGTTCGCGAGCTGCTCGCCGAACTGCTGGCGATGGCGCCCGACGTGGTGATCAAGGAGACCCGCCTGCACCACAAGCTCGGTGCGATCGCCGAGCTCGATCCCGACGCGGCGATCATCCACCTGGTGCGCGACCCGCGGGCAGTCACCGCCTCGATGCTCCTCGGTCGCCGCCGGCGCACCGACATCTACCCCGACGCCGAGACCTTCTTCACCGCCCGCACCGGCCGCCGCCTGTGGTCGAGCCGGCCGATCTCCGAGGAGCTGCTCACCCGTCGCCGGTCGCTCGAGATCCCGGCCGACATCCCCGACTTCCTGCGGCCGCTGGTCGTCTGGAAGGCGGCCTTCGAGACGATGAACGGGGACGGCCCGCGCCTGTTCGGCGAACGCTACGCGCTCGTCCGGCTCGAGGACCTGGGGGCGGACCCGCGCCGCGAGCTCGAGCGCATCTACACGCTGATCGGCAGGGAGCTTCCCGAGCAGGTGGCCGGCTGGGCGGGCGAGAACATCCGCGGCGGTGCCGAGATCCACCTCGGCGATGACCCACGCTGGGCACGCGCGGCGCGGCTGATCGGGATGGAGGAAGAGCTCGAGCGCGCCGGCTACGCAGAGATCCTCGAGCTCGAGCCGGCCCCCGGCGAGCCGCTCGACATGGCCCCGCCGGTCGCCGCCTCACGGCTCTCGGGATTCATGGGCCGGGCCCGGCGCCGCCTGTGAGGCGGAGTCCGGAGGACGGAGCCGAGCCGCGCCGCCGTTGAGGCGCCTGATGTGACGCTAGATTCCAATTGGTGAAGGCGCGCGTGCTGATCCGGCCCAAAGAGGGCATCCTCGACCCGCAGGGGAAGGCGGTCGAGCGGGCGCTGCCGGCGCTCGGGTTCGAGGGCATCTCGCACGTGCGGGTCGGCCGCATGGTCGAGCTCGAGGCACCCGAGGGCGCCGACCTCGCCCGCCTCTGCGAGCAGCTGCTGGCGAACCCGCTGATCGAGGACTACGAAGTGGTCGAGGACGGCGAGTGAAGTTCGGCGTGCTCCAGTTCCCCGGCTCGTGCGACGAGCGCGACGCGGTGCTCGCCTGCGAGCGGGTCGGCGAGGCCGAGCTCGTCTGGCACGGCGAGACCGAGCTCTCGGGAATCGACGCGGTGGTCGTCCCCGGCGGCTTCTCCTATGGCGACTACCTGCGCGCCGGCGCGATCGCCCGCTTCGCGCCGGTGATGAACGCTGTCCGGGACTTCGCCGAGGCCGGCGGGCCGGTGCTCGGGATCTGCAACGGCTTCCAGGTCCTCTGTGAGGCGGGGCTGCTGCCCGGTGCGCTGCTGCCCAACGAAGGGCTGCGCTTCCTCTGCCGCCAGGTCGAGCTCGAGGTCGTCAATACCGCCACCGTCGCCACGGCCCGCTGCGAGCCCGGCGAGCGGCTCTCGATCCCGGTCAAGCACATGAGCGGACGCTGGTTCGCCCCCGCGGACATGCTCGCCAGGCTCGAGGCGAGCGGCCAGGTCGTCTTCCGCTACGGCCCGGGACAGAACCCGAACGGCTCGGTCGCCGACGTCGCCGGTGTCTGCAACGCGCACGGCAACGTCGTCGGGCTCATGCCTCACCCCGAGCACGCGGTGGACCCGTTGACCGGCTCGGCTGACGGCCTGCGGCTGTTCGAGTCGCTGGTCGCCGGCAGGCTCGCCGCGGCGGCGTGAGGCCGCTCGCCGGGCGGCGGCGGGATCGAGCGCTCGCCCCAGCCCCGTTCGTGGTCGGCGTCGGACGCTCCGGCACGACCCTGCTGCGGCTGATGCTCGACAGCCATCCGCAGCTCGCGATTCCGGCGGAGACCCACTTCGTGCCCGAGCTGATCGAGCGCGAGCGCGAGTGCGACAACTCGGCGGAGCTGGTCGAGGTGATCATCGCCGCGCGCACCTGGGACGACTTCGGCCTCGATCCCGAGCGCCTGCGCGAGGCGGCGGCCGGCGCCCCGGGCGCGGCGGCGGTGTTGCGCGCCTTCTACGGCCTCTGCGCCGAGGCCCAGGGCAAGCCGCGCTGGGGCGACAAGACCCCCGGCTACGTCAAGCGCATGCGACCGATCGGCGGCGCGCTCGAAGAGGCCCGATTCGTGCACCTGATCCGTGACGGGCGCGACGTCGCACTCTCGCGGCTCAGACGCGGGATGGGCGAGGGCAAGCCGATCGCCGACGTCGCCGACCTCTGGAGACGGCGGATAGAGAACGCGCGGCGGCAGGCCCGGCGGCTGCGCGGCCGCTATATCGAGCTTCGCTTCGAGGACCTGGTTGCAGACCCCGCGCCTGCCCTGCGCCGCGTCTGCGATCTGGTCGAGCTCGAATTCGACCCGGCTATGCTCCTCCACGACGAGCGCGCCGCGGAGCGAATCGGCGAGCTCGGCGACCTCGCCGCCGATGGCGGGCGCCGCGAACGCGACCGGGAAGAGCGTCAGGCCGCACACGCGCTCGCCGCCCAGCCGCCGACGAGCGCCCGCACCGAGGTTTGGCGAACCGAGATGAGTGCCACCGACCGAGCCGTGTTTGACGGTGTAGCGGGAGGGTTACTGGCCGAACTCGGCTACGACGTGCCATCCTGACCGGCCCCGAAGCAATAGACGAATGGCTTTCGACTACTCGATCAAATACCTGCGCTACAAGCGCCTTCGGCCACGGTCCGAGCCCGCCGCCCCGGCGCCGTTCGTGGTCGGCGTCGGGCGCTCGGGCACGACCCTGCTGCGGTTGATGCTCGATGCCCATCCCCAGCTCTCGATCCCGCCGGAGACCCACTTCATCCCCCAGTTCATCCAGGCCTCGGGGCGGCTGCGGTTCAACCCGAGAATCGCCACCGGGGTGATTCGCGACGACCCGCACCGCCGCTGGAACGACTTCGGCCTCGACGATGACGACCTGCGCCAGGCGATGGGCGAGCTCGATCCCTTCAACACCGCCGACGCGATCCGCAGCTTCTACATGCTCTACGCCGCGCGGCATGGCAAGGACCGCTGGGGCGACAAGACCCCGGACTTCGTGCGCAAGATGAAGAAGATCCAGAACACGCTGCCCGAGGCGCGCTTCATCCATGTGATCCGCGACGGGCGCGACGCGGGCCTGTCGCAGAACAAGCGCGTGGTCAAGCGCGGCAAGGAGCCGGTGCCGGGGCGCGAGCTGGCGCGGCGCTGGCGCAAGCGGATCGTCAAGTCGCGGATCGACGCCGAGGAGGTCGAGCACTACACCGAGGTCCGCTACGAGGACCTGATCACCGACACCGAGGGGGTCCTGCGGCGGGTCTGCGAGTTCGTCGAGCTCGACTTCGACCCGGCGATGCTCACCTACCACGAGGGTGCCGAGGAGCGGATGCAGGAGATGGCGGGGGCGCTGCCGGCGAAGAAGGGTCGTCCCGAGCGCGAGGCCGGCGAGCGCCTCGAGGCCCACGCGCTGACCAAGGAGCCGCCGAAGGCCGAGCGGGTCGCCGTCTGGAAGCGCGAGATGGACGCGCAGGAGAACGCCGACTTCGAGGAGTCGGCCGGCTACCTGCTGCACGACCTCGGCTACGAGACCGCGACCCCCCGCGAGCACTGGGTGCCGCCGGAGGAGTGGGCGCGCTCGAAGTCTCGAACCGAGCGCGGCTCCGACGGCGCGGGCTCGACCAAGTTCAGCCGTGTGATCAAGCGGGACTGAGCCCGGTGGGACTGTTCTCGAAGCTGAAGAAGGACGACGCGCGCCGCCAGCCGGTGCCGTTCGTGGTCGGCATGAACCGCTCGGGGACGACCCTGCTGCGGATGATGCTCGACGCCCATCCGGATCTCACGATCCCGCCCGAGACCCACTTCGTCCCCGACCTGATCAAGGCGGCGCGCGAGGACGACGCGACGCCGGAGAGCGCGCTCGAGGCGATGAAGTCGGCGCGCGAGTGGGGCGACTTCGGCTTCTCCGACGATGAGATGCTGGCCCGGCTGCGGGCGCTGCCGGAGATCAAGCCCGGCCCCGCGGTGCGGACCTTCTATGCCGCCTACACCGAGGAGCAGGGCAAACCGCGCTGGGGCGAGAAGACGCCCACCTACGTGCAGAAGATGCGGCTGATCCAGCGGGCGATCCCCGAGGCGCGGTTCGTGCACGTGATCCGCGACGGGCGCGACGTCGCGCTCTCGGTCCTCGACCGCACCGTGCGCGAGCTGACCGCGGCCGACATCGCCCGCCGCTGGCAGAAGAAGATCAGCAAGGCGCGCGAGGACTCGCCGAAGCTCGACCACTACACCGAGATCCGCTACGAGGACCTGATCCTCGACACCGAGCCGGTCCTGCGCCGCGTCTGCGAGTTCATCGAGCTGCCCTGGGACGACGCCCTGCTCAGCTACCACGAGCGCTCCGCCGACCGGCTCAAGGAGATGGCGCGGGCGCTCCCCGCCGAGGGGCGGGCAAAGGAGCTTTCGGTCGAGCGGCGGATGGCCACGCACGAGATGACGACGAAGCCGCCGAGCGCCGACCGGGTCGCACGCTGGCGCACTCAGATGACCGCCGAGCAGCGCGACTCGTTCGAGGCCGTCGCCGGCGGGCTCCTCGAGGAGCTCGGCTATCCCACCGGCCCGGACGCGATCGAGCAGGCAACCGCGCTGATCGAAGCTGCGTAGCTTTCCCACCATGCGAGTGGGGTTAGTGAGTAAATGGTTCGCCAGTGGGCAGGCGGTGGTCACCCGCCAGATCCGCTCGGCCCTCGACGAGCTCGGGCACGAGACCTTCGTGCTGGCGAAGCCCGGCAAGGGCCCGCGCGCACAGCAGCAGCGGGTCGCCGACCCGATCTGGGACCAGCCCGGAGTCACCGAGGGCTCGGCGGCCGACATCCCGAGCGCCGAGTACACCGACTGGGCGACGGCCAACTCACTCGACGCCGTCTTCTGCGACCAAAATGACCAGTTCGCGGAGATCGCCGCCCTCCGCGGCGCGGGCGTGCGCACGATCGGGCGCTTCGTCTGGGAGAGCTTCGCCCCCGAGTACGCCGAGCCGGCGAAGTCCGCCTATGAGGTGATCTACTCGTTCACCCGGGCCGAGCAGGAGCGCTACCGTGGCCTCGGGATCGAGAGCCCGCTGCTGACCTGGGGCTGCCACCCCGAGCTGCTGGCGGTGGCGGCGAGCGTCGAGCGCGATCCGGAGCTGGTCAAGTTCGTCGTCCCCGGCAGCTTCATGGGTAAGCGCAAGCCGTTCGCCGAGATCGTCGAGGCGTTCACCCGGGCCCGCGGCGATCACCTGCGGCTGCTGATCCGCGGCCAGGTCGACCGCAAGGCCGGCAAGCTCGAGCAGGCGGCCGGCGGCGACCCGCGGGTCGTGATCGAGCTCGAGGACCGGCCCACCGACGAGCACCTGCGCCAGTTCGCCGGCTGTCACGTCTGCCTCTCGCCCTCGCGCTGGGAGGGACTCGGCCTGCCCCTCTACGAGGCGGTCGCCTTCGGCATGCCGTCGATCACCAACGACTCGCCGCCGATGAACGAGATCGTCCTCGACGGCGTCAACGGGATCTGCGTCGACTCGGTCCGCTGGGGCGAGGCCGGCTCGGGCATCCCCGCCTTCGACCCGGACTTCGAGCAGCTGACGGCGGCGATCGAACGCCTCGGCGACGCCGGCGAGCGCCAGCGCCTTGCCGCCGGCGCGGTTGCCCTGCGCGAGGGAGACCGCAGCTGGCAGAAGACGATCGACGGTCTCGAAGGGCTGCTCGCTTGAGGGTCGGCGTGGTCAGCAAGTGGTTCAACCGCGGCCAGCCCGTGGTCGGCCGCCAGCTGCGCTCGGCGCTCGACCAGCTCGGCCACGAGACCTTCGTCCTCGCGCGGCCGAAGAAGGAGCGGGGCCCGAGGCCGGGCGCCCTCGACCGCGACGACGTCTGGGACCAGCCCGCGGTGACCGAGGCCTCGGCCTACGACGTGCCGGCCGCCGAGTACGGGCGATGGGTCGACGAGAACGAGATCGAGGCCGTCTTCTGCGACCAGAACTACCAGTTCGCCGAGCTCGCGGAGCTGCGCCGCCGGGGCGTGCTGACGATCGGGCGCTTCGTCTGGGAGCACTTCACCGCCGAGCACGTCGCCGGAGCGCGCGAGGCCTTCGATCTCGTCTACTCGCTCACCCGCGCCGAGCAGGCGCGCTACCGGGGGATGGGATTGGAGACGCCGTACATCGCCTGGGGTTGTCACCCGGAGCTGATCGAGATAGCCGAGTCGGTGCAGCGGCCGGCGGATGCGGAGAGCGTGACCTTTGTCTTCCCCGGCGGCTTCCTCGGGCATCGCAAGCCGCTGGAGCCGGTGCTGGAGGCGTTCGAGTCGACCGGGGACCCGCGCCTGCGCCTGCTGGTCAAGGCACAGGTGGACCGCAGGCAGGTCCGTCCCGCGGAGGCGGCGGCGAAGCGAGACTCGCGGATCCAGCTGCAACTCGAGGACCAGCCGACCGCCGAGCACCTGCGGGCGGTCGCCGGCTGCGACGTGACCGTCGCCCCGGCCCGCTGGGAGGGCCTGGGGCTGCCGCTGTACGAGGCGATCGCCTTCGGCATGCCCGCGATCACCAACGATGCGCCGCCGATGAACGAGGCGATCCACGACGGCGAGAACGGGCTCCTCGTCGGCTCGACCGAGAACGGGACGGCGAAGTCGGGAATCCCGGCGCTCGATCCCGACGTTGCCGACCTGCGGCGCGCGATCGAGCGCCTCGGAGACGACTCGCTGCGCGCCGAGCTGGCGGCGGGAGCCGTCCGCGTGCGCGAGCGCGAGCGCCCCTGGGCGGCGACGGTGGCGGGAATCGGCGAACTATTGGAAACGGCCGCGAACGGGTAGCTTGGAGGGCTTCATGGGCTTCAACGATCAGCTCGACAAGTACCGCAAGCGGTTCGCGATCGTCCGCGCCGGCCGGCGGCTGCGCGGACGCGGACCGGAGCCGGAGCCCGCGCCGTTCGTCTGCGGGGTGACGCGCTCGGGCACGACCCTGCTGCGGCTGATGCTCGACTCCCATCCCGACGTCGCGATCCCCGGCGAGACGCACTGGGTGCCGAAGCTGATCAAGGCCTTCGAGCGCTCTCCCCAGACCGGCGAGGACGCCGCCAACCTGGCGATCGACCACAAGCGCTGGGGCGACTTCCATCTCGACGCCGCCGAGCTGCGGGCGAAGATCGTCGCCCTCGACCCGGTGACGGCGGCGGACTCGATCCGCACCTTCTACATGACCTACGCCGAGCGCGAGGGCAAGAGCCGCTACGGCGACAAGACCCCCGGCTACGTCAGGGAGATGCGCCGGATCCAGCGGGTGCTCCCGGAGGCGCGCTTCATCCACATCATCCGCGACGGCCGCGACGTCTCGCTCTCGCACATGCGCATGAACTGGGGGCCGGAGACGTATGAGCAGTCGGCTCGCCTGTGGCGCAACCGGATCCGCAAAGCGCGCAAGATGGCGCCCTCGGTAAACCACTACATGGAGGTCCATTTCGAGGATCTGGTCGGCGACACGGAGGGCGTTCTGCGCCGGGTCTGCGACTTCATCGAGCTCGAGTTCGACCCGGTGATGCTCGACTACCATGAGCGCGCCGAGGGCCGGCTGGCCGAGAAGGCGCGCGAGCTGCCGCGCAAGAACCGCCCGAATCAGACCGCCGAGGCGCGCATGGAGAGCCACGTGCTGGCCAAGGAGCCGCCGCGCTCGGACCGGATCGGGATGTGGCGCGAGCGGATGACGCCGGAGGAGGTCGCCGAGTACGAGGCGGTCGCCGGCGACATGCTGGTCGAGCTCGGCTACGAGCTCGGCAGCGAGGCGGGGGCGAAGCGCGCCGCCGCCAAGGGCGTCGAGGCTCCAGCCGCCGCGTAGAGCGGTCCCCAGCGGGTAGGTGACCGTCGAGGGATATCGGCCCGGCGGGATCGTCCACCAGCAATGGCGCGCTCCCCCGGGCTCTTCTGCAACCGAAAGGAATCGAAGATGAGCACCGTTGCAATCGTCTTGATCGTGATCGCCGCCCTCGTGGTGATTGGCCTCCTCGTCGCAGCCGCCCGCCGCAGGGCGCAGGTCCGAGCCGACGACCAGCGTCAGGTCGCCGCCGAGCACCGCGAGGAAGCGTCGACTCGCCGGCTCTCGGCGGAGAAGGAATCGGCGGCGGCCGACGAGCAGGCGGCGCGCGCCCGGCGCGAGGCCGCCGAGGCCGAGGAGCGCGCCCGGGTGGCGGAGCGCGAACGCGCGAGCGCCGATGCCCACGAGGAGCACGCGACCAGGATCGACCCGGACGCGGACGCTGACGGCGATGGCGACTCGAGCACCGAGCCCCAGACCCGCGAGCCGGCGGCCTAGGTTCAGTCGCCGAGGCCGATCCGGCGGTCGAAGCCGGCGGGCGCGTGCACGTTGAGCATCCGCACCGGGAGCTCACCGTCGTTGCGGAAGGCGTGCTCGACCCCGGGCGGCACGAGGACGAAGGTGCCGGGACCGGCGGCCACCGAGCGATCGCCGAAGAGGAAGGTCATCTCGCCCTCGACAATGTAGAAGGCGTCGTCCTCCGACTCGTGGATGTGAGGCTCGAGCTCTCGGCCCGCGGCGATCTCGATGATCGCGAAGTTGAACCGCGGGGTGTCGGCGGTGCGGGCGAGGAACTCGACGTTGCCGAGCACGTGGCCCTCGCCGGGCGCGACGACGATCGGGGCCGATCCCATCAGGGCAGGTAGCGGGAGACGGTGAGCCCGCCGGGCAGGGCGCCGAGCGAGACGCGGTCGGTGGCGTCGACCTTCTCCGCCAGCAGCGGCTTGGCGCCGGCGAGGACGTTGAGGTAGAGGGTCTTGGGCTGGCCCGTGTCGTGCTCGATCACGTCGTCGGTGAAGCGCACCGCGCCGGCCTTGGTGCTCGTGCACGGGTTGGCGTAGCCGCTCGCCCCGAGCGTGCAGTTGAAGCCGTTCGACTCGGTCGCCTGGCCCTTCAGCGGCACCGCCGTCTTCGCCTTGCCGGTCGACTTGGTCTTCGTCGGGTCGGTGGCGACGATCACCCGGGAGGAGATGAAGGTGTTGAAGCGCAGGGCGCTGATCCCGGTCAGGAAGGTGGCGTCGAAGGCGACCACGGTCCCGTCCCGCGGCGCGGGAACCGGCACCGAGTAGACGACGCGGCGCTTGGTCGAGTCGTCGAGCGTCAGCGGCAGGTCGGTGTTGACGAGCTGCTCGCTGGAGGTGACCGTCGGCAGGGGAACGTCGGCGTGGGCCTGGACCACGTTCAGCCTCCCCTTGTCCTGCTCGACCGAGCCGTCGGGCTGGTCGGCGCCGAGCACCACCACGTCGCCCTTCTTCGCCTTGCGGTTGGTCGCCCCGACGATCAGGTTGACATAGCAGGCGCTCGGCTTGCAGGGCAGCGCGGCGAGGTCGGTGATCTGGGTGTCGGTGTTCGGGATCGCGATCGTGCAGTGGTGGTTTCGGTTCGGCCGCCGCTGCTTGCAGAGCACGCTGCGGCTCGGCGACAGCGGCAGGAAGCCGGCGTTCGCCTCCGCACTGGGCGAGAGCACGATCCGCGCCGAGACCGTGGGGTTGATCTCGTAGCTGCGCCCGACGCAGCGCTTCTCACCCGGGGTCACGCAGGTGGTCGAGACCTGGACCTCGCCGCTGGCGCGGAGCCTGTCGCCGGCCGCGATCGGCTCCAGCGTCCCGGGCGCGAGCTGGATCGCGACCCGGTCGCGCGCTCCGGGCTGCTTGGCGATCGGCACCGCCTTGCGAAGCTCGGAGCTGTCGCCGCTGGTCGCCAGCAGCGCCGGCGGCGGCTCCGGGGTCGGCAGGATGCCCGCGTCGGCCCCCGCCGCCAGCAGCAGCGAGAACAGGATCAAAACGGGCGCAACGATGCGCATGCGGGTCGGACCACCCATCTCCGGATCACAACACGGGCGGCGCCGTGAGGTAGCGCTCGCCGGCAGTTGGTGAAAGGTGACGTGCAGCTAGGGGCCGCCGTAGCGCCAGACGGTGAGGCCGTTGGGCTGCGCCGCGAGCGAGACCTTGTTGACCGACTTGACGCGTTCGGCGAGCAGCGGCTTGGCGCCGGCGATCACGTTGAGCCAGAGCGTCGCCGGCGTCCCCGCCTTCTCGTGGACCACGTCGCGCCGGAAGCGGATCGCGCCGGTCTTGTGCGTGATGCAGGGATTGGCGTAGCCGCTGGGGCCGAGCGTGCAGTCGAAGCCGTTCGCCTCGGTCGCCTGGCCCTGAAAGCGGATCGAGGTCTTCGCCTTCTTCGTCGGCTTGGTTTTGAACGGGCCCGAGGCGAGGATCACCCGCGAGGTGACGAAGGTGTTGAAGGGCAGGGCGCTGATCGCGCTCACGAACTTGACGTCGAAGGCGAGCACCTCTCCCCGCAGCGGCGCCACGATCGGCATCGCGTAGACGATCCGGCGCTTGTCGGAGTCGGCGACCGTCAGCGGTAGCCGATGATGGAGCAGCGCCGCGTTCGTGAACACCGCCGGGGCACGGACGCTGTCGTGAGCCTGGATCACGGTCAGCCTGCCCTTGTCCTGCTCCAGCGACCCGTCGGGCCGGTCGCCGCCGAGGACGACGTACTCGCCGCGCCTGGCCTTGTGGTTATGGGCGCTGAGCAGCAGGTTGACGAAGCAGCGGTCGGGCGGGCAGGGCAGGGCGGCGGGGTTGGGGACCCGGGTGACGGTGTTCGGGATCGTCAGCGTGCAGTGGTGATTGCGATTCGGGCGGTGCTGCTTGCAGAGCACGGTAAGGCGCTCCGAGAGCGCGATCGAGGGCGAGCGCGCCTTGTGGCCGCGCGAGAGCACGATCTGCGCCGTGACCGTGGGGCTGAGCGTGTAGCTGCGCCCGACGCATCGCGGGCCCGGCACGATGCAGGTGGTCGAGACCTGGACCTCGGCCCCGGCGCGCAGCCGGTCGCCGGCCTCGATCGGCTCCAGCGCCGACGGGCGCAGGCGCATCGCCACCCGCTCGCCGTCACCGTGCCCGCGCCTGATCGGGACTCGCTCGATCAGCTCGGACTTGTTGCCGGTCGTCGCGACGTGGGGCGGCGGGTGCTTGGAGCCCTCCGAGGCACCCGAGCTGGCGGCAACGGCGAGCGCCGCCAGCAGCGCTGGCGCGATCCCCCCTATCGCCGTCTTTGGGCCTCCGTGCAAGCTGAACCTCCGTGCCGCCGCGACCATACTCGCCCGGTTCGATCGCGTGCAACGCATAACCTGGGAGTGCATTGAGCGGTCCCGAGACAGCCCTGCCCAAGCACCGCGAGCTCGGGCTCACCGACGCCGAGTTCGAGCTCATCCGGGAGAAGCTCGGACGGGACCCCAACGACGTCGAGCTGGCGATGTTCAGCCTCCTGTGGTCCGAGCACTGCGCCTACAAGCACTCCCGCAAGCTCCTGCGCCGGCTGCCAACCGAGGGGGAGCGCGTGTTGATGGGCCCGGGCGAGAACGCCGGCGCGGTCTCGGTCGGCGACGGCTGGGCGGTCGCCTTCAAGGTCGAGTCGCACAACCACCCGAGCGCCGTCGAGCCCTTCCAGGGCGCCGCGACCGGGGTCGGCGGGATCCTGCGCGACGTGTTCGCGCTCGGGGCGCGGCCGATCGCGGTGCTCGACTCGCTGCGCTTCGGCGAGCTCGAGTCGGAGCGCTCGCGCTACCTCTTCGACCACGTCGTCGCCGGGATCGGCCACTACGGGAACTCGATCGGCGTGCCGACCGTCGGCGGCGAGGTCTACTTCGAGGCGCCGTACGAGCACAACTGCCTCGTCAACGCGATGTGCGTCGGCCTCGCGCGCGCCGACGAGATGGTTCGCGCGGCCGCCGCGGGGGTCGCGAACGCGGTAGTGCTGATGGGCGCCTCGACCGGGCGCGATGGGATCGGCGGCGCCTCGGTGCTCGCCTCGGCGGAGCTCGAGGGCGGTGACGACTCCAAGCGCCCGACGGTGCAGATCGGAGATCCGTTCGAGGAGGCGAAGGTGCTCGAGTGCTGCCTGGAGCTGCTCGGCGAGGGGCTCCTGGTCTCGCTTCAGGACCTCGGCGCCGCGGGCCTGACCTCGTCCGCCGCCGAGATGGCCTCCAGCGGCGGCGTGGGCATCGACGTCGACGTCGACCGGGTGCCGTTGCGCGAGGCCGACATGGAGCCCTTCGAGATCATGGTCTCGGAGTCCCAGGAGCGGATGCTCGCCGTGGTCGAGCCGGCGAAGGTGGATCGGGTGCTGGCGCTGTGCGAGAAGTGGGAGACGGGCTCCGCCGTCGTCGGCGAGGTCACCGACAGCGGTCTCTTCCGGGTCCTCAGCGGCGGCGAGGTGGTCGGCGAGATGCCGGTCGTCGCCCTGGTCGACGAGTGCCCGCTCTACGACCTCGAGCCGGCCGAGCCCGCTGGCTGGATCTACGGCAACGAGAACACGCTCGAGGCGACTGACACCGCCCAGACGCTGATCGCCCTGCTCGCCTCACCGAGCATCGCCTCGAAGCGCTGGGCGTTCGAGCAATACGACTCGGTCGTGCTCTCGCACACCGTCCGCCGCCCGGAGACCTCGGACGCGGCGGTCCTGCACCTGCAGGAGGCGGACGCGACGATCGCGGTCGCGATCGACGGCAACGGCCGCCGCGTTGCCTGCGATCCCTACGCCGGGACGATCGAGGCGGTGCTCGAGTGCGCCCAGAACCTCGCCTGCGCCGGCGCCGCGCCGCTCGGGCTCACCAACTGCCTCAACTTCGGCAACCCCGAGAGGCCCACCGTCGCCTGGCAGCTCGACCGCTCGACCCAGGGGCTCGCCGACGCCTGCGAAGCGCTCGGCGTCCCCGTCGTCGGCGGCAACGTCTCGCTCTACAACGAGACCGAGGAGGGGCCGATCTACCCGACCCCGGTCGTCGGCATGGTCGGCGAGCTGCCCGACCCCGAGCGCGCCGGCGGCCTCGCGCTCGCCGAGGGCGACGCGATCGCGATCTGCGGCCCGTTCTCGCCCTCGCTCGCGGGGGCGGAGCTGGCGAAGCTGCGCGGCGAGCTCGGCGCCGGTCTGCCCTCGCTGCCGATCGCCGACGTCGTCGCCGCGATCGAGGCGGTACGCGAGGCGGTACGCGCCGGGAGGGTGAGCGCCGCGCACGACATCTCCGACGGCGGCCTCGCATGCGCGCTCGCCGAGATGGCGATCGCCGGCGGCGTCGGCCTCGAGGCCGACCTCGACGAGCTGGTCGAGCGGCGGGGATGCTCCGGGGAGACGGCGCTCTTCGGCGAGGGGCCGGGCGGCTTCCTGCTCGCCGGCGAGCGGGCGGAGCTGGAAGCGCTGGGCGGGTCCGGTGTCGACTCGCTCGTGATCGGAGCGGCCACGGGCGCGCGAATCTCGATCTCCGCCGCGGAGGCCGAGGTCGATCTATTGCTCGCCGACGCCGAGCGCGCGTGGCGCTCGCTCGGCGCTCGAGTCGAGCCCGGCTGATCCGGGTCCGCTGCTAGCCTTGACGGGTAGGCGCCCGCCTGCCTCGCACGACGACTTCTCAGGTGCCGAGAAGCCTCAATGAAGCCAACCGAGCGGCTCCCAACGGACCGCGACCCAGACGGCGTTCCGGACCGTGACGGCCCGCGCGACGAGTGCGGCGTTTTCGGTCTCTATGCCCCTGGGCACGACGTCGCCAGGCTCGCCTACTTCGCGCTCTACGCGCTCCAGCACCGCGGCCAGGAGTCGGCCGGGATCGCCACCTGCGAGGGCGGTCACATCACCACGCTGCGCGACACCGGGCTGGTCTCGCAGGTCTTCGACGAGCAGAAGCTGCGGGCGCTCGACGGCGACATGGCGATCGGCCACGTCCGCTACTCGACCACGGGCGGCGGCTCGTGGGAGAACACGCAGCCGGTCTGGCGCGACGACGGGCGCGAGGTCGCCCTCGCCCACAACGGCAACCTGACCAACGCGGTCGAGCTCTACAACGAGCTGCGCGAACGCGGGATCTCGTTCCGCGGCACCTCCGACTCGGAGATCATCGCCGCCCTGCTCTCGGTCGAGGAGGCGAGGCCGATCGAGAACGCGGTCGCCGCGGTGATGCCGCGCCTCGAAGGCGCCTACTCGACCGTGGTGATGACCAAGCGCGCCGTGGTCGCCTTCCGCGATCCACACGGCGTCCGCCCGCTGTCGCTCGGCAAGCTCGGCGACCGCTGGTGCGTCGCCTCCGAGAGCTGCGCCTTCGACATCATCGGCGCCGAGCTGGTGCGCGAGGTCTCGCCGGGCGAGGCCGTCTCACTGACCGCCGACGGGCTCGAGTCGAACCAGGTGGTCCCCTCCGGCCGCGCCGCCCATTGCGTCTTCGAGCACATCTACTTCTCGCGCCCGGACTCGCGGCTCGAGGGACGGGTGCTGCAGGAGGTGCGCGGGAGGATGGGTGAGATCCTCTGGCGGGAGTCGCCGGTGGACGCCGACCTGGTGATCTCGGTGCCCGACTCGGGCAACCCCGCCGCGACCGGCTTCGCCCGGGCGAGCGGCCTGCCCAAGGACGACGGGCTGATCAAGAACCGCTATGTCCAGCGCACCTTCATCCAGCCCGGCCAGGAGCTGCGCAAGCACGGCCTGCGGATGAAGTTCAACCCCCTGCCCGAGATCGTCGCGGGCCAGCGGATCGTCGTCGTCGACGACTCGATCGTGCGCGGCAACACCACCCGCCAAATCGTCGGCATGCTGCGCGACGCGGGCGCCAAGGAGGTCCACCTGCGGATCTCGGCGCCGCCGATCCGCCACCCGTGCCACTACGGGGTCGACATGCACACGCGCGAGGAGATGGTCGCCCACGAGCGCACCGTCGACGAGGTCGCGGCCGAGGTCGGCGCCGACTCGCTCGCGTACCTCTCCCTGGAGGGCGTCTACGAGGCGGTCGGGACCCCGCGCGAGGCCCACTGCGACGCCTGCTTCACCGGCGACTACCCGCTCGGCGACGACGCCGACGCGGACGGCAAGTTCGCGCTCGAGGCGCTGCCGGTCGTCCAGAGTGCCGGCTGAGGTGAGCACCGCGACCCGGGGCGAAACGTCCGCCGCGCGGGCGTAGATCATCGACTGGTGAACGAGTCCGAGCTCAACCAGGCGCTGCGCCGCCACTTCGGCCATCCCGCCTTCCGGCCGGGCCAGCTGGAGGCGGTCGAGGCCGCGGTCGCGGGACGCGACGTGCTCCTGGTGGCGCCGACGGGCGCCGGCAAGTCGCTCGGCTACCAGCTACCGGCGGTGATCGACCACCGGCTGGCGATCGTCGTCTCGCCGCTGGTCTCGCTGATGACCGACCAGGTCGAGAGCCTCGGCGGCCGCGGCGAGCTGATCAACGCTCAGCGCGATCCCGCCGACAACAGGCGGGCG
>DATBPT010000130.1:0-35402 GCA_036561205.1 Solirubrobacterales bacterium | reverse complement strand
AGCGGGACGCCGGTGAGGGGCGCCAAGCCGAGCACCGCGAAGAGGTTGATCACGGCCTGGACCAAGACCAGCGAGGTGAGCCCGGCGGCGAGCAGCTTGCTGTACCGATCGCGCGCCCGCTGGGCAATCCGCAGGCCGGCGTAGCCGAACAGACCGTAGAGGCAGACAAGGCCGCCGATCCCAAAGAGGCCCAGCTCCTCGCCAATCACCGCGGCGATCATGTCGGTGTGCGCCTCGGGCAGGTAGAACGCCTTCTGCAGGCTCTCTCCCAGGCCGACGCCGAAGAGCCCGCCGGAGCCGAGCGCGATCTTCGCCTGGATCAGCTGGAAGCCGGCGCCCCCGGGGTCGCCGCTGGGATCGAGAAACGAGGTGATCCTGGCGACCCGGTAGGGCTCGATCATGACCGCGAGCAGGACGACGACCGCGGCCCCGGCGGCGAGCAGGGCGATGTCGCGCAGGCGCGCCCCGGCGCCGATCAGCAGGGCGGTGATCGCCAGGCAGGTGACCAGCGCCGTTCCCAGATCGCCGACCCCGACCACGAGCACCCCGAACCCGACCACGCCGAGCACCGGCGCCATCCGCCCGACGCCGCCCTTGACGATCTCCGGCCGCGTCGCCAGGAGCTGGGCGGAGAACAGGATCAGCGCGATCTTCATCAGCTCCGAGGGCTGAATCTGCACCGGCCCGGCGGCGAGCCAGGCACGCGAGCCGTTGATCTCGACCCCCGCCCCGGGCAGCATGACGACGACGCAGAGGAAGATCGCGCCGGCGAGGATCGGCAGCGTCAGCGGGCGCACGAACTTGACCCCGCGGCTCGCCAGCAGGCGCATGACGACGAGTCCGAGGGCGCCGAAGATCAGCGTGCGCTTGAGGTAGTAGGCGCTGTCCCCGGATTCGCCCAGCAGCGAGGTGGTCGAGCTGGCGCTGAAGACCATGACGACGCCGAAGGCGAGCAGGCAGAGAGTCGCCGTCAGCAGCAGCGAGTACTCGACCGGCACCGCGGACTTCTTCGCCCTGGTCACGGGACAAGCTCCTCGACCAACGCCCGGAAGTGGTCGCCGCGCTGCTCGAAGTCGCGGTAGGCGTCGAAGCTGGCGCAGGCCGGCGCCAGCAGCACGACCTCACCGGGCGAGGCGTCGGCGGCCGCCGCGCGGACGGCCTCGGCGAGCCCGGAGAAGCGTTGGTGGGCTACTCCGCCGGCCCAGGCGGGCTCGAGATCGCGCTCGATCCGCTCCGCCGCCTCTCCGATCAGATAACAGGCGCTGCAACGCTCGGCGACCGGCTCGGCGAGCGCGGTGAAGTCGCCGCCCTTGAGCGAGCCGCCGAGGATCGCGCGCACGCCGCCGTCGAACGAGCGCAGCGCCGCCGCCGCCGCCGCGATGTTGGTCGCCTTCGAGTCGTTGACATAGAGGACGCCGTCGATCTCGGCGACCCGCTCGAGCCGGTGCGGGACTCCGGGAAAGCTCTCGAGCGCGGCGGCGATCGCCTGCTCGCCGATCCCCATCGCCTCCGCCGCGACCGCGGCCGCGGCCGCGTTCTCGGCGTTGTGGGGACCGGGGAGCGAGAACTTGAACTCGCCGACCCGCGGCGCGAAGTCGAGCTTGCGCCCGGCGCCGCCGATCTCGGCGCCCGCGAGCCCGGGATCGGCTCCGTTGTAGACCGCCACGTCGCCGTCGGTCTGTTGCGCGAACAGCTTCAGCTTCGCGGCCAGATAGTCGTCGAAGCTGCCGTGGCGATCGAGGTGGTCGGGGGCGACGTTGAGCAGCACGCCGCACTCGGGTGCGAACGCATCGCTGTCCTCGAGCTGAAAGCTCGAGGCCTCGCAGACGACGGTCACGTCCGCGCCGATCTCGCCGACCAGCGAGGCCAGCGGCCGGCCGACGTTGCCGGCGACGGCGACCGGTTGGCCGGCGCCGCGCCAGACGTGTCCGAGCAGCTCGGCGACGGTCGTCTTGCCGTTGGTTCCGGTGACCGCGAGGAAGCGATTGGGCAGCAGCCGCCAGGAGAGCTCGAGCTCTCCGATCACCGGCAGTCCCCGCTCGCGCGCGGCCGCGATCGCCGCTGCCTCGGCGGGAACCCCGGGGCTCTTGACCACGCAGCGCACCCGCTCGACGTTCTCGACTCCGTCCCCATCCAGGTTGATTTCGACGCCCGCCCCCCGCAGCCCTGCCGCGGCCTCGGGCGCGCCCGAGTCGATGCCGATCACCTGCTCGCCGCGCTCAGCCAGCACCCGCACCGCCGCCTGGCCCGAGCGAGCCAGGCCGACGACGAGATAAGGGCCCTCGGGCAGGGGTGGTCGGGCCTTGGAAACGGGCATGTGAGTAGTTTCGCTTCGGGCGTCCCCGCTACCTTCCCCAGATGGCCGAAAGCGACGAGTCGAAGATCAAGCGCGCCTCCGGCAAGACCGGGCGCTTCGTGCTCGAGATCGCCGCCGCCGTCGTCATCGGCGCCGGCGTACCGCTGCTCTGGATCTGGATCGGCTCGCTGATCCAGAGCTCGCGCGGCTCCCAGCACGTCGAGGGATCGACCGCGGCGATCCTCTTCGTCGGCATCCTCGCCACCTACGTGATCGTGCTCATGATCGCCGGCGCGATCCAGGCGCGCGGGCAGGCCCAAGAGGAGCAGGCCCCGGCGCGATACCCCTGGAACCGGAGCATGCGCGACGAGCCCTACCGGCCGGGAACCGAGAAGCTGACCCCGGTCGAAGCGGTCTTCGTCGGCACCGCGATCGTCGCCTCGATCGGGATGGTGATCTGGTTCTTCGCCCTCGCCGGCTCGCCGCTGCCAACCTAGCGGCGGCGTGTTCGAAGCCGAGCACTCGGAGCGCACCAGCCTCCCCGCGAGCGCCGTCTGGGCGCGCTGGGCGAAGCCGGCACGGTGGTCCGAATGGGACTCGCGCGTCCAGCACGCGGAGGCCGACGGCGAGCTCGCCGAGGGCGTCGCAGTGCGGGTCAAGCTGCGCAAGGGCGGCGCGACGCACCATCGAGTGACCGCGTTCGAACCGGGGGGGCTGCTGACTACCGAGTACGCGCTACCGGGAGGCCGCGTCGGCCACGAGCACCGGGTCGAGGCACGCGGCCCGGGCTCCGAGGTCACCCACCGCCTCTACGTGGACGGCCCCTTTTGGCCGCTGTGGGCGCTGATGCTGAGCCGCAAGCGATTGCGCGACGCGGTCGCCGGCTTCACCGACGCCCGGCCCTAGGAGCCGATGCTGTTCTGGTACAGCACGTAGCCGATCCCCGAGCAGACGGCGGCGACGATCCAGAAGCGGAGCATGATCTTGGTCTCCGACCAGGCGAGGAGCTCAAAGTGATGGTGCACGGGCGCCATCAGCAGCACCCGGCGGCGGAACATCTTGAAGCTGATCACCTGGACGGCGACCGAGAGCGCCTCGATCACGAAGATCCCGCCGAGGATGATCAGCAGTAGCTCGGTCCGGGTCATCACCGCGAAGGCGCCGATCGCGCCGCCCAATCCGAGCGAGCCGGTGTCGCCCATGAAGATCGAGGCCGGGAAGGCGTTGAACCAGAGGAAGCCGATCGAGGCGCCGACGAAGCAGCCGGCAAGCAGCGCCAGGTCAGCCTGGCCGTTGGTGATCGTGATCGCCATGTAGGCGAGCAGGACGATCCCGCAGGAGCCGGCGGCGAGGCCGTCGAGGCCGTCGGTGAGGTTGACGGCGTTCGAGGCCCCGGCGACGACCAGGAACACGAACAGCAGGTAGAGGACAGGGCCCAGGTAGATGCTGGCGTCGAAGAGGTGCAACTGGAGCGCCGCCGGGAGGTCGAGCTGGTCGTAGGCGACCCACCACAGCGCCAGCGCGATCGCGATCTGGCCGAGCAGCTTGTAGCGCGCCGAGAGCCCGAGCGAGCGCCGCTTGGAGATCTTGGTGAAGTCGTCGGCGAAACCGAGTACCGCGCAGCCGACCGCGACCCCGAAGACCGCGAGGCTGGCCGTGTCGCGCTTCGATAGCACGAGGTAGGGGACCGCGATCGCGAGGAAGAGGATCAGGCCGCCCATGGTCGGCGTGCCGGCCTTCGCGTGGTGCTCCTGCGGCCCCTCCTCGCGGATCTGCTGGCCGAACTCGCGCACCCGCAGGAAGCCGATGAACTTCGGGCCGAGGAAGATCGTGATCAGCATCGCCGCCATCCCGGCGATCAGGACCTCGCCGCGATCGATCGCGGTCGAGGCGATCTCGCCGATCTCGACCAGTCCGAAGCTCACCTGAGCCGCCTCAACAGCGGCGGGGTTCGGCTACGCCTCACTGTTCCTCCTCGCCGACCCGCTCGAGCAGCCCCGCGGTGAACGACTCGAGCCCGACCGAGCGCGAGCCCTTGACCAGGAGTGCGTCGCCGGGACCGAGGAGCTCGGCGACCACGTCAACCGCGGCCTCCGGGTCGGGAACCCACTCGTCGCCGGCGTAGTCGCGGGCGAGCTCGCCGACCGCGACGATCGTCTCGATCCCGAGCTCGCGGGCGTGGGCCGCGGCGTCGCGGTGGTAGCCGGGGCCGTCGGGGCCGAGCTCGCCCATACCGCCGAGCACCGCGATCCGGCGGCCGCCGGCGTCCAGCGACGCCAGGTGGTCGAGCGCCGCCTGCATCGAGATCGGGTTGGCGTTGTAGCAATCGTTGACGAGCACGGCGCCTGCGGGCAGGTGGACGAGCTCGCCCCGCAGCCGCGAGAAGGATATGCCCGAGGCCCGACGGGCCAGCTCTTCGACCTCAACCCCGAGCGCGACGCCGATCGCGACCGCGCAGGCCGTATTGGCGAGATTGTGGGCCTCGGTGAACGGCAGCTCGAAGCTTGCCTCGCCGTCCGCGGTCACGATCGTCGCCCGCAGGCCATCGTCCGTGCGCTCGTGGTCGCGGACGAAGACGTCGCCGCCGGGTCCGAAGGTGATCGTCTCGATCTCGCCGGCGAGATGCGGCTCCAGCGCCTCGGCGTCGGCGGGGACGACCGCGCGCCCGCCGGCGGCGAGGCCGGTGAGGATCTCGGACTTGGCCTCGGCGATCGCCTCGACCGTGCCCAGCAACTCGAGGTGAACCGGGCCGACGTTGGTGATCGCGGCGACGTCCGGCTCGGCGATCTCGCAGAGCTCGGCGATCTGCCCGATCCCGCGCATCGCCATCTCCAGGACCAGGAGCTCGGTTCCCGCGGGCGCCGCGAGAATCGTCAGCGGCAGCCCGATCTCGGTGTTGAAGTTCTCGGGACTGGCATGGACGCGCCCCGGCAGTAGCGCCCGCGCGATGTCCTTCACCGACGTCTTGCCCGTCGACCCGGTGATCCCGACGACCGGGCAGCCGAGCTCCCGCCGCCAGGCACGCGCCAGCCTCTGCAGGGCCAGCAACGGATCGGCCGCCGCGAACACCCAGCCGCCCGGTTCGGCGTCGGCGAGCGCCGCCGCCCGGGCCGGGTCGACGACCACCCCCCACGCACCCCCGGCGAGCGTCGCCTGGGCATGCTCGCCGCCATCGGCGCGCATACCCCGGAGGCCGAAGAAGAGGTCGCCCGGCGCGACCTCGCGCGAGTCGATCGCGGCGCGCTGCGGATTCCCGTCGGATCCCTTACCGGCGATCTCCCCGCCGATCTCGGCGGCGATCCGCTCCGGGCCCAGCCCGATCACTTAGGCAGGCCTCTGGTTGACGGTCGCCAGCGCGAGCAGCTCCTCGCGGCTGACGTCGCGGTCATCGAAGGGGATCTTGCGGCCGTGCTCGAATTCCTGGCCCTGCTCGTGGCCCTTGCCCGCGATCAGGACCGTGTCCCTCGGCTCCGCCGCGGCCAGCGCCAGCGCGATCGCCGCCCGGCGGTCGGGCTCGATCTCGATCCGCGATCCACCGTCGCCCATGCCCTCGCGAATCTCGGCGATGATCGCCTCCGGGTCCTCGGAGCGGGGGTTGTCGGAGGTGACCACGGCGAGGTCGGCGAGCCGGTCGGTGATCTCACCCATCAGCGGCCGCTTCTCGCGGTCACGGTCGCCGCCGCAGCCGAAGACGCAGATCAGGCGGCCCTCGGGCGCCGTGATCTGGCGCGCCGAGACGAGCGCGTTCTCGAGCGAGTCCGGGGTGTGCGCGTAGTCGACCAGGACCGCGAACGGCTGGCCCTCGACCACGGGCTCGAAGCGGCCGGGGACGCGCTCGGCATCGGCGAGCGCCGCGACCGCGTCGCCGAGGCCGACGCCGAGGCCGACGACCGAGGCGATCGCACAGAGCGCGTTCTCGACGTTGAAGCGACCTGGCAACGGCAGCTCGACGTCGACCTCGCCGTCGGCGGTGGCGAGGCGAAAGCGCGAGCCCGAGGCGTCGTAGGCGAGGTCGATCGCCCGCAGGTCGCCGCGCTCGGACCCGGAGGCCGAGAACGTGATCGCCTCGAACTCGGCCGCGAGCTTGTCCCCGTAGGGATCGTCGATGTTGACGACCAGGCGCTCGGCTCGCCCGCCTACGAACAGCCGGCGCTTGGCGAGGAAGTAGTCCTCCATGTCGGCATGGAAGTCGAGGTGGTCCTGGGTCAGATTGGTGAACGCCGCGACCGCGAAGCGGATCCCGTCGGCGCGGTTGAGGCTGAGCGCGTGCGAGGAGACCTCCATTGCGCAGGCGCGGTCGCCGGCGTCGGCCATGCGCCGGAAGGTCTGCTGCATATCAATCGCCTCGGGGGTCGTGCGCTCGACCTGCTCGTCGACGCCGCCGACGATCCGTTTGACCGTGCCCATGAGCCCGGTCTGAACGCCTGTGCGCTCGAGGATGTGGCGGATCAGGAAGGCGGTGGTCGTCTTTCCGTTCGTGCCCGTGATCCCGAGCACGCGCAGGTCGGCGGTCGGGTCGCCGTAGAAGCGCACCGCGGCGTGGGCCATCGCCGCCCGCGCGTCGCCGACGACGACCTGGACCACGAACGGCTCCAGCTCGAGCTGGCGCTCGACGACGACCGCGGTCGCCCCTGCCTGGACGGCGAGCGGCGCGAACAGGTGGCCATCGGCGGTCAGCCCCGGGATTGCGAAGAAGAGCGTCCCCGGGCCGGCGCGGCGGCTGTCGTAGGCGAGGCCCGAGATCTCGGTCTGGGCGTCGCCCTTGACCTCGACCACGTCCGCGCCGGCGAGCAGCTCTCTTAGCTCCATCCCCCCGATTATTGCTGGGGGATGCGCAGGTATGGGAGTGCGAACTTGGCGATCTCGCCGAACGCCGGGGCGGCGACGGTGCCGCCGTAGTAGTCACCCTTCGGGTTGTCGACCACGACCGCGACCAGAAGCTGCGGGTCCTGGGCGGGCGCGAAGCCGACGAACGAGGCGACGAACTCGGTCTCCGAGTAGGTCCCGGTCTCGGGGTCGACCTTCTGCGCCGTGCCGGTCTTGCCGGCGAGCGTGTAGCCGGGGACGCTGACCTCGGAGGCCGTGCCGCCCGGCGCCAGCACGCCCTCGAGCATCGTCCGGATCTCGTCCGAGTCCTTGCGGCTGATCACGCGCTTGCCCGGATCCTCGGGAACGCGCTCGCCGTTCTCCGCCAGCACCAGTCGGGGCGGACGGAGGACGCCTCCGTCGGCGATCGCCGCGTAAGCGGCGGCCATCTGCATCGGGGTCACCGAGAGGCCCTGGCCGATCGGCAGGTTGCCCATGGTCGAGCCCGAGTAGTCGTCGAGCGGGATCACGATCCCCTGCTCCTCGCCCGGGAACTGGATCCCGGTCGGCTTGCCGAAGCCGAAGCTGTGGATCCAGCGGTCGAAGTCGTGGGCGCCGAGCTCGAGGCCGATCTTGACCGCGCCGACGTTGGATGAGTATTTGAGGATGTCCGCGACCGAGAGGCTGCCGTAGCCGCCCCCGTGCGACTCCTCGATCACCCGGTCGGCGACCTGGATCGTCGGCGGCAGCTCGAACATCGTCGTCGGCGTCACCAGCCCCTCCTCGAGCGCTCCGGCGACGGTGAACGCCTTGAAGGTCGAGCCCGGCTCGTAGGTGAACCCGGTCGCCATGTTGGCCAGGTCCTCGGGCGCCGCGTCGGCGGGATTCGAGGGGTCGAAGCCGGGCCAGTTCGCCATCGCCAGGACCTCGGAGGTGCGCGGGTCCATGACGATCGCCGTGGCGCCATCGGGCGTGTACGTCTCACCGATGCCGGTGAGCACGCGCTCGGTCTCCGCCTGGAGGCTGGCGTCGAGGGTGAGCTTGAGGTCGGAGCCGGTCGACGCGGCGGCGACCGTGTCGCGCTCGAGCTCGTCGCCGAGCGCGTCCCGGGTCACCTGCCGCTCCCCGTCGGTGCCGTGCAGGAGCTGGTCCTCGGAGGCCTCGAGGCCGGTGAGGCCCTGGTTGTCGATCCCGACGGTGCCGATCACCTGGCCCGCGAGCTCGCCCTGCGGGTAGATGCGGCGGCTGTCGGGAAGCATTCCGATCCCCGGCAGGTCGAGCTGCCTGATCTTCTCCGCGTCGGCGAGGTCGACCTTGCGTTCGATGTAGGCGAAGCCCGACTCGCGGTCGGCGAGGCTCTTCAGGATCTCGTCCTGATCGAGGCCGAGGATCTTGCCCAGCTTGTGCGCGGTGGCCTCCGGATCTTCGACCTGGTAAGGGGTCGCGAAAACGGTCGCGGCGTCCTCCGAGACGGCGAGCTCGCGCCCGGTGCGGTCATAGATCGTGCCGCGGGAGCCTGGCACCTCGACCGTCTCGATCTGCTGGTTCTGGGCCTCGGCGCTGAGCGCGCCGCCGCTCACCCCCTGAACCCAGACGGCACGGACGAGGACCAGCGCCAGAAGGAGCACGAACGCCGCGAACAGCAGTCCGACGCGGCGGTCGATCAGGTTCACGGCGCGCCGACCGCTCCCCCGGTGGCCGTCGTCTCGGCGACCGGCGGGGCGGCCGTCTCAACCGGAGCCGTGGCAGTGGCCGGGTCCGCGGGGACGGTCGCCGGATCGGTGGTCAGCGCCGGGTCGGTGGCCGGCGTGGTCACGACCGGGGTCGTCTCTACCGGTGCGACTTCGACCGGGACGGTGGACCCGGCGATTGTGAGCTCGCCGTTGCGCAGCCGCTCGGCCGCCTGCTTGGCGTCGTCGGCGGAGCTCTGCAGGTAGCCGATCGCGCCCGGGGCCGGCATCACCAGGTCGAGCTTCGCGGCGACCGACTGAATCTCGGAGTTCGAGAGCCGGCCGGCGATCTGCGCCCGGAGGGCGGAATTCTCACGCCGGAGAGCGTCGGCCGCCTGGCCGGCATTGCTGGAGGAGGCGCTGAAGCTGAGCGCCATCACGTTGAGGCCGACGATCCCGACGAGGAGCGTCCCCAGCAGCCCGATCCAGAGGCGACCGCGGGTGAGCCAGACGAAGAGGCCGGAATCGGCGATCCCGCCGACCGCACCGGCGGCCGCGGCGACCGGCACGAAGCCGGAGATCGGAGTCTGACCGCTGCGCCGCCGCCTACTCGCGGGTCGGCGCGCGGGGGCTCGCCTCGCGGGTGCGGAAGTTCTCGCTGTGACCGTCGCCGCCATCGCCTACCTCCGCTGGGTTTCGGTGTCTGAGCTGGTACTTCCTGCGTCGCCCAGCTTTCTGGCCACCCGCAGGCGCGCCGAGCGCGAGCGTGGATTGCGCTCGATCTCGTCCTCGGAGGGCTTCACGGCGCGGCGCGAGAGCAGCTCCGCCTCGGGCTCGTGACCGCAGACGCAGACCGGGAGCTCGGGCGGGCAGATGCAGCCGCGAGCGAGGTCGGCGAAGAAGCGCTTCACGCGGCGGTCCTCGAGCGAGTGAAAGGCGATCGCCGCCAGCCGCCCGCCCTCGTCCAGCAGCTCCCAGCCGGCCGCGAGGCCGCGGTCGAGCGAGTCGAGCTCGCCGTTGACGGCGATCCTGATCGCCTGGAAGGTGCGCTTGGCCGGGTGGCCGCGGCCGAAGCGGTAGGCCGGCGGTACGGCGGCGCGAATCGCCTCGACCAGGTCGCAGGTGGTCTCGAGCGGGCGCCGGCGGGCGATCTCCGCCGCGATCGAGCGGGCGTAACGTTCCTCGCCGAGCTCGCGGATCGTGCCCTCGAGCCGCTTCGCCGGCCATTCATTGACTATCTCGAGCGCTGTCAGCGGCTGGGTCGTGTCCATTCGCATGTCCAGCGGCGCGTCGTAGGAGTAGGAGAAGCCGCGCTCCCAGGCGTCGAGCTGCAGCGAGGAGATGCCCAGATCCATGATCACGACGTCCGGCCGTGTGCCCTCGCTCGCCAGTCGCTCGAGCACGTCGGCGAAGTCGCCGCGCTCGAACCGCGCCTCGCACGCCAGCTCCGGCGCCAGCTCGGCGAAACGCTCGGCCGCGGAGGGGTCGCGGTCGATCGCGATCAAGGTACCCGTGGGCCCGATCCGGTCGGCGGCCAGGCGGGCGTGGCCTCCGCCGCCGAAGGTGCAGTCGACGACCAGGTCGCCGGGGCCGGGATCGGCGAGAGCGATGAGCTCGGGCGCGAGGACTGGGACGTGCTCGGTGGGCATGTAGATCAGTGTGGCCATCGCGCTCAGGCGGAGAGCTCCTCCGCGAGCCGGTCGGCCTGCTGGTCGAGCTCGGCGTAGTGCTCTGCCCAGCGCTCGGGATTCCAGAGCTCGATGTGATCCCCGACCCCGACGACCATGCACGGCCCCTCGAGGCCGGCGTGCTCGATCAGGTGCTTGGCGAGGCGCACCCGCCCGGCGGAGTCGAGGGCCTCGTCGGAAGCCGAGGCGTTGAAGCGCCGGTACATCATCCGTCCCTTCTTGCCGAGCCGGTTGAGGTCGGCGAGAAAGCGGGCACTCCAGTCGTCATAACCGCGCGGCGAGAAGACCTCGACGCAGGGGTCGAGCCCGGCGACGAGAACGACTCCCTCGGAGAGCGGGCCACGCCAGCGCGCCGGCACCGTGAGCCGGTCCTTGGCGTCGAGACTGTGTTCGTGCTGCCCGCGGAAGGCTGGTGACATGAAGAAGAGGGAGCTGGGAAGAAATCTGGACCGGAGTGGCGAGGTGGGAGGAGCCTCACCACCCCGGTCCCTGGGTCAACTCGTTGGGCCACGCTAACCCACTGTGTCCCACTTTGCAACACAGTCACCGAACGGGATTGGAACCGATCCGTCGGACGGACTTGCTACCGCCGATCCCCTGAGACGGCTTTCCCGCATCCGCATGCGGCTTTTGGCGCTTCCGCCGGGCGGACGGGAGCGCCGGACACGGGCCCCGCAACTGCAAGGCCGCTTGCATTCGGATGTAGGGTGCGCGCGATGACGAGCGAGCCCCCGCCCGCCGCAGAGTCCCCCTACATCGAGTCGCCGCCCGAGGACCTGGCGCCGGTGCCCGACGACGCCGGCGACACCCGCGGCGTCCACCTGCGGCGGCTGATCGGCCACCCGCTGACCCTGATCCTCGGCCTCGGCCTCGCGGTCGTGGCGCTGGTCGCGGTCGGCTCGCAGGTCAACTTCGCCGTCGGCGGCGGTGCCGCCGCGGCCGTGATCGTCCTCGTCCTGATCGTCGTCTGGCTGATCGCCAACGGCCAGGCGCGCGAGGACTTCTTCAACGCCTACGCCCAGGGGCGCGGGTTGACCCGGATCGACGGCAAGTCAGACCTGCCGCCGCTGACGCCGCTGCTGCAGAAGGGTGACCGGCGCTACGCCGAGCAACGCTTCAACGGCGTGCTTCCGGGGGGCATGGACGGCAGCCTCTGCCTGTTCACCTACGAGGACACGAGCACGGACTCCGACGGCAACCGGCAGACCACCTACGTCCACTACACGATCGCGATGACCCAGCTCCCGGCGACCGCGAGCTACCTGCAGGAGCTCTACTGCCAGCGCCGCTTCGGCTTCCGCTTCATGGATTCGGCCGAGGATGTCTTCCGCCGCCGCCAGCGCGTCGAACAGGAGTCGGAGGGCGTCGACAAGAACTACGAGATCTTCATCGGCGCCAACGACGACATGAACAAGGCCCGCCAGGTCCTCTCCCCCTCCTTCCTCGTCTGGCTCGACGGCCACTCACCCGAGGCCTACGCGTTCGAGCTCTGCGCCGGCTCCCTGGTCTGCAACGTCAAGGGCCACAAGAAGTCGGCGGCCGAGCTCGATTCGCTCTGCAGCGCCTCGGCGGCGGTCGCCCGGCGCCTCAGTGAGGAGGCGGCCGAGGTGATCAAGCCACCCGGCTAACCTGGCGGGCCGAATGGCCGCCCCGTCGGAGTACATCTTCAGCATGCACCGGGTCTCGCGGACCCACCCGCCGGACAAGACGGTGCTCACCGAGATCTCGCTGAGCTTCTTTCACGGGGCGAAGATCGGCGTCCTGGGACTGAACGGGGCCGGCAAGTCGACCCTGTTGCGGATCATGGCCGGGGTCGACGACGGCTATCGCGGTGAGGCGCAGCTGAAGCCGGGCGCCACTGTCGGGATGCTCGAGCAGGAGCCGCGGCTCGACGAGTCCAAGGATGTGCGCGGCAACGTCGAGGACGGGGTTCGCGAGCTCCGCGATCTGCTCGACCGCTACAACGAGATCGCCGCCAACTACTCCGACGAAACCGCCGATGAGTTCGCGCGCCTGCAGGAGCAGGTCGACGCCGCCGACGCGTGGAGCCTCGACACCGTGGTCGAGACGGCGATGGATGCCCTGCGCCTGCCCCCGGCGGACGCCGACGTGAGCAAGCTCTCCGGCGGCGAGCGGCGGCGGGTGGCGCTCTGCCGGCTGCTCCTGCGGGCGCCCGACCTGCTGCTGCTCGACGAGCCCACCAACCACCTCGACGCCGAGTCGGTCGCCTGGCTCGAGCGCCATCTCGAGGAGTACAAGGGCGCCGTCGTCGCGGTCACCCACGATCGTTACTTCCTCGACAACGTCGCCGGATGGATCCTCGAGCTCGATCGCGGCCGGGGGATCCCGTTCCAGGGCAACTACTCATCGTGGCTCGAGCAAAAGACCGAGCGCCTGGCGCAGGAGCAGCGCGGCGATCGCGCCCGCGCCCGCACGCTCGCCGCCGAGCTCGAATGGGTGCGCGAGAACCCGAAGGGCAGGCGCAAGAAGTCGAAGGCGCGGCTGGCGCGCTACGAGGCGCTGCTGGCGGAGGACCGCAACGTGAAGCTCGACAACGTCCAGATCCACATCCCGGCCGGCCCGCGGCTGGGCGCCAAGGTGATCGAGGCCGAGCACCTGCGCAAGGCCTTCGGCGACAAGCTGCTGATCGAGGATCTCTCCTTCTCGCTGCCGCCGGCGGGGATCGTCGGCGTGATCGGGCCCAACGGTGCGGGCAAGACGACGTTGGCGCGGATGATCGTCGGCGACGAGGCGCCGGACGCAGGAGCGCTCGAGCTCGGCGAGACGGTCGAGCTCGCCTACGTCGACCAGAGCCGCGACGCGCTCGACCCGGAGAAGACCGTATGGGAGGAGATCTCGGACGGCTACGACCAGATCGAGGTCGGCGACCGGGAGATGAACTCGCGCGCCTACGTCTCCGGCTTCAACTTCAAGGGATCCGACCAGCAGCGCAAGGTCGGGACTTTGTCCGGCGGCGAGCGCAACCGCGTCCACCTGGCGAAGCTGCTGCGCTCAGGCGGCAACCTGCTGCTCTTGGACGAGCCCACCAACGACCTCGACGTCGACACGCTGCGGGCGCTCGAGGAGGCGCTGCTCGCCTTCGCCGGCTGCGCCGTGGTGATCTCGCACGACCGCTGGTTCCTGGACCGGATCGCGACCCACGTGCTCGCCTTCGAAGGGGACTCGGAGGTGGTCTGGTACGAGGGCAACTTCGAGGCCTACGACGAGAACCGCCGCGAGCGCCTCGGGGCGGCAGCCGACCGCCCGCACCGGATCACCTACAAGCGTCTCGTCCGCGGCTGATCGATCAGCCGTAGCCGAGGCGCGGGGCTCAGAAAGGCAGCCCCGGGTCGGTGAGGTCGGCGACGACCCAGTCTCCGCCGGCCTCGGTCAGCTGCTCGACCGAGTACTCCCCCGTGGCGACGCTTAGAACACGGATCCCGGCGCCGTGAGCGGCCTCGACGTCGAGCGGGGTGTCGCCGATCGCGATCGAGCCGCTGCGATCGAGCTGGCCACCGGCCGCGATCTCGGCCCGGTCGAGCGCCTTGCGGCAGACGTCGACCCGCTCGCCGGCGTCGGAGCCGTAGCCGCCGAAGGCGAAGAACCGATTGAGGTCGGCGCGGGCGAGCTTCGTGTGGGCGGCAGGCTCGGTGTTGCCGGTGATCAGGCCGACCAGGCGTCCTTCGCCGGTCAGCCGTTCGAGCAGCTCGACCACCCCGGGCATCACCCGGTAGCCGGGCGAGCTCTCGACCTCCTGCGCGAGGTAGCGCTGGCGCAACGCCATCAGCTTCGCCATCTCGTCGCCCTTCGGCTCGCGGCCGATCGCGCCCCGGAAGCAGTCGAGCCCGACCTCCGGGTCGGGGACGCCCTTGCCGGTGTACTCGGGAACGTTGACCTCGACCCCGTGCAGCTCGAGGAAGGCGCGATGCCAGGCCCGGTCCGAGGCGCCGCCGGTGGAGATCAGCGTCCCGTCGATGTCGAACAACAGGGCTTGGACCGGGTCAGCCACGGGTGCGGTGCTCGCGGTAGCGGCGGATCAGCTCGTTGGTGGAGCTGTCGTGGGCGAGCTCGGCGTCCCCCTGAAGCTCGGGGATGATCGCCTTCGCGAGCACCTTGCCGAGCTCGACCCCCCACTGGTCGAAGGAATCGATTCCCCAGATCGTTCCCTGGGTGAACACGGAGTGCTCGTAGAGCGCGACAAGGCTCCCGAGCGTCTTCGGGCTCAGCTTCTGGGCCATGATCACGTTCGTCGGGCGATTGCCGTCGAAGACCCGGTACGGCTCGTCGGCGTCCTTGCCGAAGGCCAGCGCCTCGGCCTGGGCGAAGACGTTGGAGATCAGCAGGTCGTGGTGGTCGCCGAGCGGGTTCAGCGGCTCGTAGAAGCCGATCAGATCGCAGGGGATCAGCTTCGTCCCCTGGTGGATCAGCTGGTAGAAGGAGTGCTGGCCGTTGGTCCCCGGCTCACCCCAGTAGACGGCGCCGGTCTCGTAGTCGACCGGCTCCCCGCTCAGGGTCACGTGCTTGCCGTTCGACTCCATCGTCAGCTGCTGCAGGTAAGCGGGGAAACGCTTCAGGTACTGCTCGTAGGGCAGCACCGCGACCGTCTGGGCGCCGAAGAAGTCGCCGTACCAGACCGCCAGCAGGCCCATGAGCGCCGGCAGGTTCTCGGCCGTCGGCGCCGCGAGAAAGTGCTCGTCGACGGCATGGAAGCCCGCCAGCATCTCGGCGAAGCCATCGGGGCCGATCGCCAGCATGGTCGAGAGCCCGATCGCCGAATCCATCGAGTAGCGGCCGCCCACCCACTCCCAGAAGCCGAACATGTTCTCGGTGTCGATGCCGAACTCGGCGACGCCCTCGGCGTTGGTCGAGACGGCGGCGAAGTGCTTGGCGACCGCCGACTCGTCGCCGCCGAGCCCGGCCAGCGACCACTCGCGCGCGGTCCGCGCGTTGGTCATCGTCTCCAGGGTGGTGAACGTCTTCGAGGAGACGATGAACAGGGTCTCCTCGGGCTGCAGGTCACGCGTTGCCTCGGCGAAATCGGTGCCGTCGACGTTGGAGACGAAGCGGAAGGTCATCTCCCGCCTCGAGTAGTGGCGCAGCGCCTCGTAGGCCATCACCGGCCCGAGGTCGGAGCCGCCGATGCCGATGTTGATCACGTTGCGGATCGGCTTGCCGGTGTGGCCCTTCCATTCCCCCGAGCGGATCCGCTCGCTGAAGGCGCCCATCCGGTCGAGGACCTCGTGCACCTGCTTGACCACGTCGACCCCGTCGACGACGAGCGAGCGCTCGCGCGGCATCCGCAGCGCCACGTGGAGCACGGCCCGGTCCTCGGAGGCGTTGATGTGCTCGCCGCTGAACATCGCCTCGCGGTGGGTGGCGAGGCCGCACTCGTCGGCGAGCGCCACCAGCAGCGCGATCGTCTCTTCCGTGACCCGGTTCTTGGAGTAGTCGAGGTAGAGGCCGGCGGCCTTGGCGGTCAGCCGCGTGCCACGCTCGGAGTCGGCGGCGAAGAGCTCGTGCAGGTGGCGCGGCGCAAGCTCCGCGTGATGCGCCTCCAGGGCCTTCCAGCTCTGGCGCTCGCGTAGGGCGCTCATCCGTGCTTGGCGACGCGCGCTTCGAAGATCGCCTGGATGTCCTCGAGGCGCTTGCCCATCGTCTCCGGCACCAGCGCCTTGCAGAAGAAGAACGTGAGCACGCAGATCGCGGCGTAGAAGAGGAAGGCGCCGCTGCGCCCGAGGGCATCGATCAAGAGCAGGAAGGTGAGCGAGACGAGGAAGTTGAAGAGCCAGTTGGCCATCGTCCCGACCGCCGCCGCCTTGCTTCGCACCTCGAGCGGGTAGAGCTCGGCGTTCAGCAGCCAGAAGATCGGCCCGAGGCTGACCGCGAAGGCGGCGACGTAGAGCATCAGGGCGCCGATCGCGACCACCGAGCCGAGCGTGCTCCCGGCCCCGGCGGCGAAGACGAGCGCCAGCGAGGCGAGCGCCATCGCCATCACCGCGCTGCCGATCAGCAGCAGCGGCCGGCGGCCGGCGCGGTCGAGCAATCGGATCGCGACCAGCGTCATGCCGACGTTGACGAGCCCGACAGCGACCGAGGCGAGGATCGCCGCGGCCGAGGACTCGACCCCGGTGAACTGGACGATCGTCGGCGCGTAGTAGATCACCGTGTTGATCCCCGAGACCTGCTGCAGGATCGCCAAGCCGACGCCGACCACGAGCGCCGCCTTGATCACCGGGTGGAGCAGGTCGTGCCAGGTTCCCGGCTTTGCGCTCACCTCGCCCTTGATCTCGACGATCTCCTGCTCGATCGTGTCCGGGTCGCCGGAGCGCATCCGCGAGAGCACCGCCCGAGCCTCGAAGTCCCGCCCCGCCATCACCAGCCAGCGCGGGCTCTGGGGCATGTTCAGCATGCCGATCCCGAGCGCCAGCGCGGGAACCGCACCGAGGCCGAGCATCCAGCGCCACTCCTCGCTCGAGTCGAAGGCGAGCCCGACCACGTAGGCGACGACGATCCCGACCGTGACCGCGAGTTGGAAGAAGGTGACCAGGCGCCCGCGGATGTCCGGCGGCGCGACCTCGGAGATGTAGACCGGCGCGGTCGCCGAGGCGAGCCCGATCGCGACGCCGAGGACCATCCGGGCAATCACGAGGACCGCGGTGTCGGGGGCGAACGCGCAGACGAGCGAGCCGACGAAGAAGACCACCGAGGAGATCAGGATCAGCAGCCGGCGCCCGTACGCGTCCGAGAGCCGGCCGGCGAACCCGGCGCCGATCACGGCGCCGATCGGCACCGCGCCGACGACCAGCCCGGACTGGAAGCTGGTCAGGTCGAAGTCCGGGGTGATGAACAGCAGCGCCCCGGCGATGACGCCGGTGTCGTAGCCGAACAGGAGGCCGCCGAGCCCGGCAATCGCAGCCGTCATGACCACGTTTCGCCCTACCTGGCGTGGGTCCAGCGCGGGCTTCCCCTCCATGGTCAGCGGACCCTATCGCCCTCTGCGGCGCCTAGCCCGCGGTCGCTCAGGCCGCCGCGCGCTGCTTCGAGATCGTCTCCAGGAGCTCGTTCCAGGAACCGACGAAGGCCGTCTTGCCGTCCTCCTGGAGCTTGGTCGCGAGCGCGTCGGTGTCGATCCCGGCTGCGTTGAACGCCTTCAGGGTCTCCTCCGCGTCGCCGCCGTCGCGCGGCAGCGGCTCGCCGACCGTGCCGTGGTCGGCGAACGCCTGCAGCGTCTTCTCCGGCATCGTGTTGACGGTGAACGGCGACGCCAGGCCCTCGATGTAGAGGACGTCGGAGGCGTCGGGATCCTTGGTCCCGGTGCTCGCCCAGAGCAGCCGCTGCGCCTTGGCGCCCTCGTTGCGAAGCCGCATCGCCCGATCGGAGTCGAGCAGCTCGCGGTAGGCGGCGTAGGCGCGCTTGGCGACCGCGAGCCCAAGCTTGTCGCGCAGGTCGTCGGGGACGGTCTCCATCACCGCACCGTCCCAGCGGCTGATGAACAGCGAGGCGACTGAGGCGACGTCGGGGTTGAGGTCCGCCTCGACCCGGCGCTCGAGCCCGCGCATGTAGGCATCGGCGGCGCCCAGGTACTGCTCGCGGTCGAACAGCAGCGTCACGTTGACCGGGATCCCGGCGAAGATCGTCTCCTCGATCGCCGTGCGCCCGGCCTCGGTGCCAGGGATCTTGATGAAGAAGTTCTCCTCGGCGCGGCCGTAGAGCTCGGCCGCCTGCTTGATCGTCGCCGCGGCGTCGTCGGCCAGCTTCGGCGAGACCTCGAGCGAGACGCGGCCGTCGATCGTGGTCCGCTCGTGGACCGGCTTGAACAGCTCGGCGGCGCGACGCAGGTCGGTGAGCGCGAGCTCGAAGAACAGGTCCTCGCCCTCCAGCCCCCGCTCGGCGAGCTCGGCGACCTGGTCGTCGTACGCGCTGCCGCCGCCGATCGCCTTGTCGAAGATCGTCGGGTTCGAGGTCAGCCCGGTGACCGAGAGCTCGTCGATGTAGCCGGCCAGGGTGCCGTCGTCGAGCATCGTCCGGGTGATGTTGTCGACCCAGAGGCTCTGGCCGAGGTCGTGGAGTTGCTGCGTGGGCTTCATCTGATCCTCCTAATCGCCATCGAGCAGGGCCCGAGCCCGCTCGACGATCTTCTCCGGCGTGAAGCCGAACTCGTTGAGCACGTCCTTGAGCGGGGCCGAGGAGCCGAACGTGTGCATGCCGATCGTCACCCCGGCCGTCCCGACCCAGCGGTCCCAGCCCAGGGTCGAGGCTTCCTCGATCGAGATCCGAGCACCGACCGAGGGCGGCAGAACCTCGTCGCGATAGGCCTGGTCCTGCTGCTCGAAGAGCAGGAACGACGGCAGGCTGACCACCCGCGAGCGGACCCCGTCGGCGGCGAGCTGCTCGTGGGCCGCGACCGCCAGCGCCACCTCGCTGCCGGTCGCGATCAAGATCAGCTCCGGATCGCCGTCCGGCGGATCGGCGAGCACGTAGCCGCCTCGGCGAAGGCCGGCCGCGGGCGCGTAGGTCGAGCGGTCGATCACCGGCACGTTCTGGCGGGTCAGCACCAGGGCCACTGGGCCGTGGGTGCGATCGATCGCCACCCGCCAGGCCTCGGCGGCCTCGTTCGCGTCGGCGGGACGGATCACGTTCAGGCCCGGGATCGCGCGCAGCGAGGCGAGCTGCTCGACCGGCTGATGGGTCGGACCGTCCTCGCCGAGGCCGATCGAGTCGTGGGTGAAGATGTGGATCACGGGCAGCTCCATCAGCGCCGAGAGGCGGATCGCCGGCCGCGCGTAATCGGAGAAGGTGAGGTACGTCGACCACGACGGGCGCAGCTTCGAGAGCGAGAGCCCGTTCGAAGTCGCGGCCGCCTCGTGCTCGCGGACCCCGTAGTGGAACTGGCGGCCGGCGCGGTTGTCGGGCTCGAAGTCGCCGCCGGCGTCCTCGAACGTGAGCCCAACCGAGGTCGAGTCGGTGAGGTCCGCCGAGCCCGAGAGCAGCCAGGGAACGTTTTCTGCAATTGCGTTCTGGACCTGGTTCGACGCCTTGCGGGTCGCGATCCCCTTCTCGTCTGGCTCGAACGAGGGGATGTCGCGGTCCCAGCCGTCCGGCAGCTCGCGGCGCTGCATCGCATCGATCTGGCGCTCGAGCGACTGGTGCTCGCGCTCGTAGCTGACCAGCAGCTTCGCCCACTCGAGCCTCAGGTCGCCCCCGCGCTTGCCGATTCCCTTGGCAAAGTGCTCGCGGACACCGTCGGGGACGAGGAACTGCGCGTCCTCGGGCCAGCCGTAGGCGCGCTTGGTCTCACGCACCTCCTCCTCCCCCAGCGGCTCGCCGTGGGCGGCGGCGGTGTCCTGCTTGTGCGGAGAGCCGTAGCCGATGTGGCTGTCGACGACGATCAGCGTCGGCCGGCCCTCGGTCGCCTTGAAGGCGTCGAGCGCCACCGTGATCTCGTTGAAGTCGTTGGCGTCGGCAACCCGGGTGACGTTCCAGCCGTAGCCCCGAAAGCGCTCCTCGACGTCATCGTCGAGCGTGATCTCGGTGTGGCCGTCGATCGTGATCCGGTTGCTGTCGTAGATCCAGCAGAGGTTGTCGAGCCGCTGATGGCCGGCGAACGACGCCGCCTCGTGCGAGACGCCCTCCATCAGGCAACCGTCGCCGGCGATCACGTAGGTGTCGAAGTCGAAGAGCTCGAAGCCGGGGCGATTGAAGTGGGCCGCCTGCCACTTCGAGGCGACAGCCATGCCGACCGAGGTGGCGACGCCCTGGCCGAGCGGGCCGGTCGTCGTCTCCACCCCGGAGGTCCAGCGGTACTCGGGGTGGCCGGCCGCCTTCGAGTCGAGCTGGCGGAACGACTTGATGTCGTCGAGGGTGATCGACTGCCGCCCCTCGATCTCGTATTCGGGATCGACCGCACGCACCCCTGCGAGGTGAAGCAACGCGTAGAGCAGCATCGAGGCATGGCCGGCCGAGAGCACGAAGCGGTCGCGGTTGGGCCAGATCGGGTCGTCGGGGTCGAAGCGCAGGAATTTCTGCCAGAGCACGTAGGCCAAGGGCGCCAGCGCCATCGGCGTCCCCGGATGGCCGGAGTTGGCCTTCTGGATCGCGTCGATCGAGAGCGTCCGGATCGTGTTCACGGCGAGCTCGTCGATCTCGTCGAAACGCTGCTCCTCGGCGGCCATGGCTCCAGCCTAACGAGGCGCGCCGGCAACGCGTGGTCGCGATCGGATTAGATGTCGGCAGTGGACGCCGACGAAGAGAAACGGATTGCCGCCGAGGCTGCGGCCGAGCTGGTAGCGGACGGGATGCTGGTCGGGCTCGGCACCGGTTCGACGGTCGCCCACCTGCTGCCGGCGCTGGCGGCGCGCAAGCTCGAGATCCGCTGCGTCGCGACCTCGGTCGCGACCGAGGAGAAGGGCCGCGAGCTGGGGCTCGCGGTCGAGCCTTTCGAGGGCATCGAGCGGCTCGACATCGCGATCGACGGCGCCGACCAGATCGCGCCCGACGGCTGGCTGGTCAAGGGCGGCGGCGGCGCCCACACGCGCGAGAAGATCGTCGCCGCGGCGGCCGACCGTTTCGTCGTCATCGCCGACTCCTCGAAGCCCGTGGACGAGATCGTGGCGCCGATCCCGCTCGAGCTGCACGCCTTCGGCCTCGCGGCGACGCTGGTCGAGCTCCACGACGCCGTCCTGCGCGAGGGCGCGGGCCGATCGCCCGACGACGGCCTGATCGCCGACTACTTCGGCGAGATCGGCGATCCGATCCTGCTCGCGGCCCGGCTCTCGGCCTCCCCCGGCGTCATCGACCACGGGCTCTTCCCCCCCGCCCTGGTCGCCGCCGTGATCGTCGCCCGCGGCGACCACGTCGAGCACACGAAGCTCTAGCCGAACCCTGCCGCGTCGGCGCTCACCACCAGGGTCGCATCCCGAGCTTGAACGCGGCCTGCCGGGATCGACGGGTCGCCTGCGCGGAGCTTCGCAAGGGCGGCGGGCTTGTCGGCGCCGGTGACCAGCCAGAGGACGGAGCGGGCCGCCTCGATCGCCGGGTAGGTCAGGGTCATCCGGCGCCGGCCCTGGTACTCGCCGGTGACCGCGACGAGGCGGTCTGCGACCTCGAGCACCGGGTCGCCGGGGACCAGCGAGGCCGTATGGCCATCGGGCCCGAGACCGAGGTGGACGAGGTCGAGCTGGGCCGGGAGCCGGGCCGCATAGCGCGCGGCGGCCGCCTCGAGGTCGGGATCGTTGACCGGCATCGCGCGCACCCGCTCCGCGCCCGCGGCGGGCAGGCTCGCGAGCAGGTGGGTGAGGTTGCGGTCCGGGTCGCCCTCGGGGGCGACCCGCTCGTCGACCTGGAAGACGTCGATCGCCCCCCAGGCGAGCTCGTGCGTGCCGAGCAGCTCGAACATCCGCCAGGGGGCGTGTCCGCCGCTGACCGCCACCGAGAACGCGCCCCGGGCCTCGATCGCCGCAAGGGCGGCGTTCGCGATCAGCTCGGCGCCGCGGAGCGCTGCCGCCTCGGCGTCGGCGACGAGCTCCTCCTTCAAACGCGAACGCCCGCCTACTTCTTCTCGTCGTGGCCGCCGAACTGCTTGCGCATCGCCGAGAGCACCTTGTCGGCGAAGTCGTCGAGGCCGCGCGAGGCAAAGCGCGAGTACAGCGCCGAGCTCAGTACCGGCGCCGGCACGCCCTCCTCGATCGCCGCGATCGAGGTCCAGCGGCCCTCGCCCGAGTCCGAGACGCGGCCCTCGAAGTCGTCGAGCGTCGGCGACTCCTGCAGCGCGGCGGCCGTCAGGTCGAGCAGCCAGGAGCCGACGACGCTGCCCCGGCGCCAGACCTCGGCGACCTCGGGGATGTCGAGCTCGTACTCGTAGAAGTGCGGGTCGGTGAGCGGCGCCGTCTCGGCGTCGGCATCTCGCTGGTGCAGGCCGGCGTCGGCGTTCTTGAGGATGTTGAGGCCCTCGGCGTAGGCCGCCATGATCCCGTACTCGATCCCGTTGTGGACCATCTTCACGAAGTGGCCGGCGCCGCTGGGGCCGCAGTGCAGGTAGCCGTTCTCGGCCGTGGAGGCATCGCCGGCGCGCCCCGGGGTGCGCTCGGCCGAGTCGACGCCCGGGGCGATCGTGGCGAAGATCGGGTCGAGCCGCTGGACCGCCTCGTCCGGCCCGCCGATCATCAGGCAGAAGCCGCGCTCGAGCCCGAACACCCCGCCGCTGGTGCCGCAGTCGATGTAGTCGATCCCGCGCTCGGCGAACTTGGCCGAGCGGCGGATGTCGTCGCGGTAGTAGGAGTTGCCGCCGTCGATGATCGCGTCGCCGGACTCGAGCTTGCCGGCGAGCTCGGTGACCGTGCTCTCGGTGATCTCGCCGGCGGGCACCATCACCCAGGCGGCCCGCGGCCGCTCGAGCTTGGCGACGAAGTCGTCGATCGACTCGGCCCCGGTCGCACCCTCTTTGGCAAGGGTTGCGACCGCATCCGGGTTGACGTCGTAGACGACGCATTCGTGGCCGTCGCGCATCAGCCGGCGCACGAGGTTGGCGCCCATCCGCCCGAGTCCGACCATGCCCAGCTGCATCCCGCCGGATACTAAGTGGTCGCGGTTCGCTCCGGGGAATAGTCTGCGACCCGATGCCAACCGAGGCCGACATCATGGTGATCTTCGGGATCACCGGCGACCTGGCGAAGAAGATGACCTTCGAGGCGCTCTACCGGCTCGAATCCCGCCACGAGCTCAACTGCCGTCGGGTGATCGGGATCGCGCGCAACAAGTGGAGCCAGGAGGAGCTCGACGGCCACGCCCGCACGGCGATCGAAGCGAAGGTCCCCGAGCCCGACGAGGAGGCGGTCCAGCGCCTCGACCAACGGCTCCACTACGTCCAGGGCGAGTTCGACCAACCCGAGCTCTACGAGGCGATCGCGACCGAGATGGGCGAGTACCAGCAGGCGGTCTTCTATCTCGAGATCCCGCCGTCGCTGTTCGGGATGGTGGTCAAGAACCTCCATGCCGCGGGCCTCACCGAGAAGGCAAGGGTGGTGCTCGAGAAGCCGTTCGGCCACGACCGCGAGTCCGCCCGGGCGCTCAACGACGAGCTCTCCGAGTACCTCGACGAGTCGCAGATCTACCGGATCGACCATTTCCTCGGCAAGGAGCCGGTCATGGACATCCTCTATCTGCGCTTTGCGAACACGATCCTGGAGCCGGTCTGGAACCGCCAGTTCGTCGAGTCGGTGCGGATCACGATGGTCGAGGACTTCGGAGTCGAGGACCGCGGCAGCTTCTACGACGCGGTCGGAGCGCTTCGCGACGTGGTCCAGAACCACCTGCTCCAGGTGTTCGCCCTGGTCGCGATGGAGCCACCCTCCGCCGGCACCGCCGACGCCGACGCGATCCGCGACCGCAAGACGGACCTGTTCCGGGCGATGCCCGAGGCCGACCCGAGCCGCTACTTCCGCGGCCAGTACAACGGCTACCGCGAGGTCGACGGTGTGGCGCCGTACTCGCAGACCGAGACCTTCGCCGCCCTGCGGCTCGAGGTCGACAACTGGCGCTGGTCGGGCGTCCCCTTCTTCATCCGCGCCGGCAAGGCGATGCCGGTCGAGGCGACCGAGATCCGGGTCGTGTTCAAGCGCCCGCCCCGGCTCGGGATCGGCGGCCGCATGGTCCCCGACCCCGACGAGATGGTGATGCGCGTGAAGCCCGAGCCCGGCGCCGAGATCTGCCTGATGGCGAAGAAGTCCGGCGCCGACGCCCTGCATCGTGTTCACCTCGACCTGCTGTTCGACCAGCAGGACTCCGACCAGCCCGAGCCCTACGAGCGGCTGCTGCGCGATGCGCTGCGCGGCAACTCGGAGCTGTTTCCGAACTTCGACTCGATCGACCAGACGTGGCGCATCGTGCAGCCGCTGCTCGACGACCCGCCCGAGGTCGAGACCTACGAGCCGGGCGGCTGGGGGCCGGAGTCGGCCAGCCACCTGCTCACCGGCCACGGCGGCTGGCGCAAGCCCTGGCTCCCCGAGTAACTACTCGTCGAAGAGCAAAGAAGCGCCGATCGCGCCGCCGAGGTCGCCGAGCGCGGCGACGTGCATGGCGGGCGGCTGGTCGTCGACGAACAGGTGCGGGTGCATGTGCTTGGCGATCTTCTCCACGTAGGGGTCGCCGAAGCGCACCCCGAGGCCGCCGCCGATGATCACGGCCTCGACGTCGAGCAGGTTGACCGCCGAGGCGACCCCGGCCCCGAGCGCCTTCAGCGCCCGGTCGATCAGCTTCTCCGCCAGCGGGTCCTTGTGCTTGAGCGCCCGCTCCCAGACGCCGCTCGAGAGCCGGTCGCGGTTGCGGTCCTCCATGATCTCGAACAGCTTCGTCTTCTCGCCGTCGGCGTAGTCACGGCGCGCCTTCTCCTCCATCGCCCCGCGGCCGGCGTAGGCCTCCATGCAGCCGCGTCGACCGCATGGGCATCTGGCGCCGCCGCGCTCGACCACCATGTGGCCGATCTCGCCCGCGGCGCCGCGCCCGGTCCAGCGCCTGCCGTCGAGGATCAGCCCGCCGCCGACCCCGGTGCCCCAGAAAACCCCGAGGATCGACTGATACGGCTTACCGGCGCCGAGCTTGAACTCGGCGTTGGTGGCGACATCGACGTCGTTGGCGATCCGGACCGGGGCGCCCAGCGCCTCCGAGAGCGTCGCCCCGAGAGGGAAGCTCGCGTCTGCCCAGCCAGGCAGATTGCTGGCCTCCGAGACCTCGCCGGTCTCCTCGTTGGAGTCGCCCGGAGAGCCGACCCCGATCCCGGCCAGCGAGTCGGTCTGCACGCCGGCGGCGTCGGCCGCCTCGACCAGCGCGTGGCCCATCTCCTCGGCGACGTCCTTGGGACCGCCCTCGGTCGGCGTCGGTCGCCGCGCCTCTCCGGAGACCTTGCCGGCGGGGCTGACGATCGCGGCCTGGATCTTGGTCCCGCCGAGGTCGATCCCGCCCCGCAGGGCGCGTTTTCTTGCTGCAGCCGCCATCGCCGCGAGTCTATTCCTAGTCCAGGTTCGGGAAATCCGTCGTCCGCTCGATGTGGTGGATCGCCACCTCCGGGGTGCCGGCGATCAGGCCGCCGAGCTTGGCGCCGAAGCCGGCGACGCTGGGGGCGGCGAAGTGCGCCTGCAGCGCCTCCCTGGACTCCCACTCCTCGACCGCTATGAACTCGTCCGGGTTCTCGATCGAGGTGAAGAAGCCGTAGCGAAGCGCGCCCGGCTCCTTCCGCGACTCGGTCTGCATCTCGCGCATCGCCTCCACCAGCTCGTCGCGCTTGCCGGCCGCGCAGGCGACCCTCCCGATCACGATCAGCATCTCGGCCAGGATAAGCGAACTAGAAGGATCCGAGGAGCGCATCCGAGTTGGCGACGATCGCGGCGACGATCGTCAGCAGGACCGAGGGCACGAGCACGAGCGCGACCACGAGCTGGATCTTCGGTGCCGAGCGCGCGGCGCGGTCCTCGACCCGGCGACGCGCATCGCGCCGCAACGAGGTCGCCTGCAGGTGCAGCTGCTCGGCCAGCGGCGAGCCGTAGGTGCGCGAGCGCTCCAGGGCCGCGGCCAGGGCGCCGACCTCGGTCCCGGGGACGCGGCGGCGAAGCTCCGCGACCGCTCCGCCCAGCGGCCTGCCGCACTCGACCTCGATCACCGAGCGGGCGAGCTCGCTCGCCAGCGGTCCGCTGGTCCCCCGGGCGATCTCGGCGAGGCCCGTCGCCGGGTCACGGCCGGAGGCGGCACCGACGGCGAGCATGTCGAGCGCGTCGGGAAGCGCGGCGACGAAGCCCGCGCGGCGGCGGCGGGCGCTGCGCTCGAGGATCGCGTCCGGGGCGAGGAAGCCGGCGACGACGAGGATGCCGACGACCGCCACCCCGAGCCGGGTACCGACGGCCGGGGCCACGGCGATCGCAACCAGGGCACCGAAACCGCAGCCGGCGACCTTCGCCGCGACCACTGCCCGCGGCTCGAGGCGCCCGGCGAGCCCGGCGCGCTCCAGGCGCTGCGGCAGCCCGAGCCGTTCGGCCGCCCCGGCAAGCGATTCCGCCCGGCCACCGGAGAGCGTCGCCAGCGCCGCCCGTGCCCGGGCGCCGATCCGGTCCCCGACGCTTCCCGCCAGCTCCCAGGCGGAGGCGAAGACCAGTAGCACGGCCGCGGCCGCGAGCACTCCCGTCATCGCTCCGCCACCCGGCTCAGCCTGCGGATCGCGGCGAAGCCGGCGAGCTGCAACCCTGCGGCCAGCGCCAGCATCGTCGCCGAGGCCGGGTTCGAGATCAGGCCGCCGACGAAGCCCGGGGCGAGCAGCTCCGCCAGTAACGCCGCGCCGACCGGCATCGCGACCACGAGCAGGCCGGTGAAGCGGGCCTGCGCGGTCGCCGAACGGGCATCCGCCGCCGTCCGGTCGCGATCCGCCGCCGCGGCGGCAAAGCGGCGCAGCAGGGTCGCCAGATCGCCGCCGGCGAGCTGCTGTGAGAGCAGCGCGGCGGCAAACGAGTCGACTCGCGGAGAATCGACCCTGCGGCGCAACGCCTGCAGCGCGTCGCGGGTCGGAGCCCCGAGCGCGAGCTCGGCGCGAACCCTCTCCATCTCCCGCGCCGGCGGGCCCTCGAGCGACGCCGCGGCTGCGGCGAGCGCGGCGCGCGGCGAGCGGCCGACGGAGAGCGCATCGGCGACCGCCACCGCGACCTCTGCCAGGCCGTGCTCGACCGCCCGCCGATAGGCGGCCCGCCGCCGGGACACCGCCCAGCCCGCGGCGGCGGGACCGGCGGCGGCCGCAAACGGCGCCGGCCCGGGGCCGAGCACGACCAAGGCGGTGGCGAAGATGCCGACGGTTCCCAGGAGCGCCAGACGTCGGCGCTCGAGCTCGGTCGGCAGATCGCCGTCACGGCCGGCTCGGCGCAACGGCTCGACCGCCTCGGCCAGCCAGCGGCCGGCGCCGGGAGCGGCGAGCGCGGCCTCGCGCAGGGCGACGGCCGCGAGCCCGCCGGCGAGCGAAGCGGCGAGCACCCGGATTACCGCCGCCGCGCTCATTCGCGCCTCCAGATCTCGCGCACGCCGACGCCGGCCGCCGCGCGCAGGACCTCGGCGACCTCGGTCACCCGCCGCGCCCCGCCGTCGCTCCGCTCCATCTGGACGACCAGGTCGACGCCGCGGGCGAGCTGCTCGCGGATCGCCTCGTGCGGGAGCCCGACGCCCGCCATCAACGCCAGCGTCTCGAGCCGCCGAAGTGCGTCCTCGGGCGAGTTCGCGTGCACCGTCGAGAGGGCGCCGTCGTGGCCCGTGTTGAGCGCGGTCAGCAGATCCAGAGCCTCGGGTCCCCGGACCTCGCCGATCACGATCCGGTCGGGCCGCATCCGCAGCGCATTTCGAAGCAGGTCGCGGATCGTCACCCCGCCGCTGCCCTCGACCGACTGCGGCCGGCTCTCGAGCCGGACGACGTGCGGCTGGCGCAGGCGCAGCTCCGCCGCGTCCTCGATCGTCACCACCCGGTCCGCGGGCGAGATCCACGCCGAGAGCGCGTTCAGCAGCGTCGTCTTGCCGCTGCCGGTGCCGCCCGAGATCAGCACGCTGCGGCGTGCCGCCACCGCCTCGGCCAGCAGTTCGCAGAGCTCGGCGGTCAGGGTGCCGCCGGCGACCATCTGCTCGGGGTCGGGCCGCACGGCGGTGAACCGGCGCACCGAGAGCGCCGGGCCGTCGACCGCGAGCGGCGGGATCACAACGTTGACCCGAGACCCGTCCGCGAGCCGCGCGTCCGCCATCGGGCTGAGTTCGTCGACTCGGCGGCCGGCCGGGGCGAGGATGCGCTCGATCGCGTCGCGCAGCGATTGCTCCGACTCGAACCGGATCTCGCTGCGCTCGATCCTTCCCCGGCGCTCGACGTAGACGGACTCGTGGCCGTTGACCATCACCTCCTCGACCTCGTCGTCGGCGAGCAGCTCCTCGAGCGGCCCGAGTCCGACCGTGTCGCGCAGGATCAGGTCGGCGATCTGCTCGCGCCTGGCCGCCGACAGCGGCGCCGCGTCCTCGTCGACGAGCGCGCGAACGCTGGACTCGAGCTCGACCGCCCTCTCGCCCGCGGTGGCCTCGGCGCGGCGGCGCTCGACCAGCCGCAGGCGGAGCTCGCCGGCGAGGGCGCGGGCGTGGTCGTCGGGGGTGGTGATACCCCGTTGAGGCCCCCGGCGGGCCCGATTCTCCCCGCCTAGCCGGAGATCAGCTCGCCGATCAGGACGGCGGCGCCGAAGACGAAGCCGAACACGGTCAGCGCGCCGATCAGGGCGATCGGCGGGCCGCCGTGGATTCCGGTCTCGTGGACGGCGCAGTGGCCCTTGCCACGCGCCAGCAGCCAGCGGTTCACGGGCACCGTGAGCACCGCGGCGACGGCGAGCGAGAAGCTGAGGCTGCCCCAGAACAGCAGCGAGTCCAGGCCCGCCGCCAATGCCCCGGGCACGGCAAGGATGATCACGTTGTCGATGATCTCCATGCTCGTGATGCTGAGCGTGTCGGAGGCGAACGCGACCCCGGCGACCCGCCGCAGCGGAAGCCCCGCCCGCAGCAGCGGCAGGCTCGTGAGCCCGTAGCCGAAGACGAAGGCGAGCGCGATCGAGAGCGCCACGGTGGCACCGTTGGTGAATCCGGCGGCGGTGCCGATCGCCATCCCGGTGATCTCGCCGATCGCGCAGCCGGTGAGGCAGTGCAGGGTGGCGCTGATCGCCAGCCCGGTCAGCGCCCTGCCCTCGGTCGGCATCTCGTGGTGATCGGCGGTGTGGTCGGCTGTCGTCGCTTCCAAGCTTTTCTCCTATACCCCCCAGGGGTATGAATCGTAGCATGGATATCCTCCCCGCGTGAGTGCCCTCGATCTGCTGCTCGTGGCGGCGGTCGTGGTCGGGATCTCGGTCCAGGCCGCGATCGGCTTCGGCTTCGCCTTCTTCGTCGCTCCGGCCGCCTTCGCCGCCTTCTCCCCGGAGCAGGCAGTGACCCTGGTGCTGCTGCTGGCGATCGCGATCAACTGCCTGGTCCTGTTCGGCGAACGGCGACAGGTCCGCGTCGCGCGGCGCGAGGTCACGATCCTCGTCGCCGCGGCGGTTCCCGGGATGCTGCTCGGCGCCTGGGTCGTGACCCGCGCCGACCGCGATCTGCTCCAGCTCCTGGTCGGCGTCTTCGTGCTCGCCGGCGCCGCCGTGCAGGCGCTGGGGCCGCGTCCCGCCGCGAGCGAGACTCGCGCCCCGGTGCTCGAGGTCGGCGGCGGCCTGGCGGCGGGAGCGTTGACCACCTCGGTCAGCGTCAACGGCCCGGCCGTCGTCCTCGTGCTCACCCGGCTGGGCCTCCGCGGCGGCGACCTGCGCGACTCGCTTGGCGCGGCGCTGCTCGGCCTCAGCCTGCTCGCGACCCCGGTGGTCCTGGTCGCCTCCGGCGCCGATCGCGCCCTACCCGACGGCTGGGTCGCGCTGGCTTGCGTGCCGGCGCTGCTGATCGGCCATCGCTTCGGCGCCGCCGTCTTTCGCCGCCTCGACGACGACTCCCACCACCGCGCGGCCCTCGGCGCCGCCGCCCTCGCCGGCCTGCTCAGCATCGCCGCCGCCCTCGCGTAGGCTGGGGCCGTGACCGCGATCGAGGTGATCGACGCAGACATCACCGGACTCGAGCTGGACGCGATCGCCAACGCCGCCAACACCGAGCTGCGCCACGGCGGCGGCGTCGCCGGGGCGATCTCGCGCGCCGGAGGCCCGGCGATCCAGGCCGAGAGCGACGAGCTGGCGCCGATCGGGCTCGGCGAGGCGGTCGCCACCGGCGCCGGGGAGCTGCCCTGCCGCTGGGTGGTCCACGCCGCGACGATGCGCCTCGGCGGGCCAACCTCGGCCGAGATCATCCGCGACGCGACCGCCAGCGCCCTGCGAGTGGCGGACGAGCTCGGCGCCCGCTCCTTCGCGCTCGTCGCCTTCGGCACCGGGGTCGGCGGCTTCCCGCTCGCCGAGGCGGCGCGGATCGAGGTCGAGCAGGTCCGCCGCCATCTCGCGGCCGGAAGCGGCCTCGAGCGAGTCGTTTTCTGCGTCCACGGCGACGAGGCCCACGCCGCCTTCGAGGCTACGCTCAGCGCGCGTTGATCAGGTCGGCGATGCTGCCGCGAGCGGCGGCGGCGAAGACGAAGCCCGCGCCCGCGCCAGCGGCCGGCGTGAGCTCGACCCGCACCACCTCGACCCCGGCGTAGGAGCCGACCGAGACCTGGCGGGCGGCAACCGAGTCGCCGATTCGCTCACCGGTGCGCGGGTCGCGCGCCTGCGGGGCCAGCGACTCGCGCAGCGAAGCGGCGACCTCGGCGGCACGCTCGCCGCTGCCGCCAAGCACGCAGAGGACCTCCTCGCCGGCGCCGACTCCGAGCCCAACCGCGGCGACGCCGAGCTCGGTCGAGAGCAGCAGCTTGGCAGGGATCAGCCGGACGGCGAGCACGTCGCCGAGGCAATCGGCGGCGGCGGCGTAGGTCGGTTCCTCCAGCAGCCGCTCGCCGCGTCCGAGCAGCGCCGCCCGGGCCGTCTCGGAGATCGCCAGTACTGCGCGATCGTCGCCGAAGGCATCGCTGGCGCCGAGCCCGTTGACGCCGATGTCGAGCAGCGGGCCGGGCACCGACGCGTAGCCGCCAATGTCGAGCAACTCGGCCTCGCCGGAAGCGCGAGTGCGGCCGCCCGCTGCAATCAGCTTCGACTCGAGACCGCGGGCGTCGACCCCGTCGAGCCGCAGCCCGAACGCGTACGAGCCCCCGACCGAGACCAGGCGCTCGGCATCGAGCGGGTCGAAGCCGAAGCGGCGCTCGATCGCCGGCGCGGCCTCGATCACGCTGCCGGCGTTGGGGCCCAGCGCGCCGGCGATCAGCTGCGTGCCCGGCGCGCCGAGCGACTGCAGCGGCTTCGGGTCGGTCCAGCCGACCCCGAGCGAGCCGTTGGCGCCGCCGCCGCCGATGCTCGCCAGCGCCGCGGCGAAGGGGCTGGCCGGGGGCTCGCCGGCGTCCGGCCCGCCACAGCCGCCGGCCGCGATCGAGGCCACCGCCACGAGCAATCCGAGCCCGATCCGCTTCCCCGGCCCGCTCATCGAGGTCAGCCTAGTCGCCGGCTCAGCTTCGGATCAGCCGCACCTCGCGGGCGAAGCTCTGGGCATGGATCAGGCGCAGCGCCTGACCGCGGGTCAGGGCCAGGGTCGCGATCCAGGCCTCGCTCGGCGGCCCGGGGAGCACGTCCTCGGTGCCCGCGCCGCTCACCGGCCGCAGGTCGAGCAGGCCGACGGCCGCGGCGGCGACGAAGGTTCGCCCGGCACCACCGCCCGGGCTCGACTCGGAGGTGACGACGACGTCGACGCGCCGGCTGGGACCGCCGGCCGCCGCCGCGAGGGCGCCGGCGCCCTCGACCGTGATCTCGACCGGCCGCCGGCCGCCGGTGAGCTCGGGCGCCCGCGGCTCACGCTCGGCGCCCGGCGGCTCGAACTGCGAGGCGAGCAGATAGCCGCCCGCCGGGACCGTGGTCGCGGGCCGGCGCCCGAGCGCCTGCGCAGGGCTGGTGAGCGCGTCCGGGGGCAGGAAGCGCTCCGGAACCCGGCGGATCTCGAGCGTCTCGCCGATCGCCGCGCGGCCGAGGGCGCGCCTGGCCGGCAGCGCCTCGGCGGCGACGACGACCTCGCGCAGTTCGCCGTAGTCGGGCTCGCCGGCCGGAGCGCCCGCGGTCACGCCGGCGGCCAGGCCGGCGCAGATCGCGGCCGCCGCCGCGAAGCCGACGGCGCGGCCACGGCGGCCCATCGATTCAGACTCCCGGGGATCGGGCCTTCGACCCGGCCAGGGGGAGCTCGAGCACCGCGCTGGCGCCGCGTTCGTGGGCGCAGGCGGCGAAGCGCCCACCATGGGCGGCGGCTACCTCGGCGACGATCCGGAGCCCGTGCCCGCGTCGGCTTCCGGCCTGATGGCGATGGCGAATCCGCGGGCGCTCGCGCGGATCGCTCCCGATCGCCCGGCCGCCGGCATCGACCCCGTCGGCGACCGTCAGCCGCAGCCTCCCGGCACGCTCGCTGCCGTCGATCCGGATCGGGCCGCTGCCATGCTCGAGCGCGTTGGCGATCAGGTTGTCGAGCGCCGCGGCGATCGCCGCCTCGTCGCAGACCAGACGCGAGCCGTTCGCATTCCAGGCGAGCTCTATCCAGCGGCCGTCGAGCGCCGCCGGTCCGCGCCAGCGACCGACCGCGTCGGCCGCCAGCGTGCGGGCGTCGACGAGCGCCGCGCGGCGCGGCGGCGGCTCGCCGTTGAGCTCGCGGTCGACGCCGGCGAGCGCCTCGAGCGCCTGCTCGAGCTGGTCGCGGCCGCGATGCTCGGGCGAGGAACCGCGCCGGGCCTGCAGGACCAGCGCCTGCAGCGGGCGCCGGAGCTCGTGCAGGGCGCGGTTGAGCAGTTCTCGCCGCCGGCGCTCGCGGACCCGATCGGCGACGACCACGGTCGCGCAGGTGATCGCCAGCGGGCAGGCGAGCACCAATCCCTCACCGATCGAGTCGAGCATCCTCGGTCTCGGGGGCGTCGATCAGCCGGTAGCCGACGCCCCAGCAGTTGACCACGTAGCGGCCCGACTGCGGGTCGAGCTTGCGGCGCAGGCGGCTGGCGTGCGAGTCGAGCGTCCGGGTCCGCCCGAGCGAGCGATAGCCCCAGACGTCGCGCAGCAGCTCGGCCTTGGTGAAAACCCGGGTCGGCTCCGATGCCAACGCGCGCAGGAGGCTGAACTCCTTGTTCGCCAACCGGACCAGCTCGCCCGCGACCCGGACCTCGCGGCGCGACGGGTCGACGACGATCTCGCCGACCCGCAGCGGGCCGGCGCGGCGTCCGTCGCGGCGGCGCAGGACCGCCCGCATCCGCGCCACCACCTCCTGGATCTGAAACGGCTTGACGACGTAGTCGTCGGCGCCGCACTCGAGCCCGCGCAGGCGGTCGGCGTCGGACGAGCGCCCGCTGAGCACGAGCACCGCGAGCTCGGGGTCATAGCTGCCGGTGGCCCCCTCGCTGGCGCGGATCAACCGCAGGACGTCGAGGCCCGACGCGTCGGGGAGGTTGAGGTCGAGGAGCAGCAGCTCCGGCTGCTTGAAGTGGCACAGCCGCAGCGCATCCGCCGCGCTCGGCGCCGCCAGCGGCTCGAACCGGTCGGCGGCGAGGTGGTCGCAGAGCAGCTCCAGGGTGGGCACATCGTCCTCGCAGACGACCACCGTCGGGCCGCTCTCGATCTCGGGCAGCATCAGCGCGGCGGCCCGGGGTTCGGCCTCGGGAGCTCGAGCACGGCGGCGGCGCCGAGCTCGCGAACGATGCGGTTTCGCGGCACCGCGCTGCGGATCGCCAGCGGCGCCCGCGAGCGATCGAGGAAGACGACGTCGATCGCGAATCGCATGCCGAAGGTGTGGACGCTGCGACAGCGCGGAATCAGCAAGCCCTCTCCCGCCCGCCCGGGACTCAGCAGGGCGAGCCCGAGCAGGCGTGAGAGGAGGGTGACCGCCACCGGCACCCGCCTGGAAGCAACCTCCGCGGTGGGGAGCCGGCGGAAGCGGTACGGATGGGCGGAGGCGGTCACGGCGGCTACAACCCCGGACCCCATTCGCCTGCCCCCCGGGGGTCGGTCAGAGCTCAGTCGAGCCCGAAGCGCTTGCGGTCGGACTCGGGCACCAGGTCGACGTACTCGTGGTGGCGCTTGATGTAGGCGTTGACGAAGGGGCAGAACGGCAGCACGCTGAGGCCGCGCTTGCGCGCGTCGTCGAGCGCCTCTGAGACCAGAGTCGAGCCGAGGCCTTGGCCCTCGAATTCGTCGTCGATCTCGGTGTGGGTGAAGGAGATCCGCCCCGGCTCCTCGCGATAGGTAACGAAGCCGGCGAGCCTGCCGCCGGAGTGGACCTCGTAGCGGTGCTCGGCCTGGTTGTCTGTGACGCGGACCTCCATCGGCCTGATCCTAGGGCCCCTCAGCTACAACTATCGGCGTGTCGACCGAGCTCGCGCTGCTCAGCATCCTCGCCGCGGTCACGCTGCTGCTGATCGCCGCTCAGTGGACGCGGACCCCGTACCCGATCCTGCTCGTGCTCGGCGGGCTCGGGCTGGCGGCGATCCCGGGGATCCCCGAGGTCGAGCTCGACCCGGACGTGGTTTTGCTCGTGATCCTGCCTCCGCTGCTCTACGCGGCTGCCTTCTTCACGCCGCTGCGCGAGTTGCGGCGAAACGTGGGTCCGATCTCGATCCTCGCCGTCGGCCTCGTCCTCGCGACGATGGTCGCGGTCGCCGTCGTCGCCCACGAGGCGCTCGACTTCGGCTGGGCGGAGGCCTTCGTGCTCGGCGCGATCGTCTCCCCGACCGACCCGGTGGCGGCGACCGCGATCGCCCGCCGCCTCGGCGTCCCGGGCCGGATCGTGACCATCGTCGAGGGCGAGAGCCTTGTCAACGACGCGACCGCGCTGGTCGCCTACAAGTTCGCCGTCGCCGCGGTCGTAACCGGCAGCTTCAGCCTGATCGAGGCGAGCGGCGAGTTCGTGCTCACGGTGGTCGGCGGAATCGCGGTCGGGATCGCGGTCGGGGCGCTGATCGCCGCCGTGCGCCGACGGCTCGACAACCCGCCGGTCGAGGTCACGATCGCCCTCTTCTCGGCCTACTTCGCCTACCTGCCCGCGGAGGCGATCGGCGTTTCGGGAGTTCTGGCCGCGGTCACCGTCGGCATCTATATGGGCCGGCTGACGTCGCGGCTGACCTCGCCGACGACGCGGATCCAGGGGGTCGCCGTGTTTCAGATCCTCACCTTCCTGCTCAACTCGGCGCTGTTCGTGCTCGTCGGCCTGCAGCTGCCGACCGTGATCGACGGGATCTCGGACCTCGACACGGGCGAGTTGATCCGCGACGGCGCCCTGGTCGCGGCGACCGTGATCGCGATCCGGATCCTCTTCGTCTTCCCGATCACCTAC
>DATBPT010000129.1:0-9458 GCA_036561205.1 Solirubrobacterales bacterium | reverse complement strand
CCTGATCGTTCGCTGGCGCTCCGAGACCCGCCGCGAGCGATCGATCACGAACGCTGCCAGCGTGATCACGAGCAGGACCTTGCCGAGCTCTGAGGGCTGGAAGGTGAAGAACGGAAGCTCGATCCAGCGCCGCGAGCCCCTGGTCGCCTCGCCCAGCAGCAGCACGAGGATGATCAGGCTGATCATCCCGGTGTAGATGCCGACCCGCAGCTCGCGGAACCGCGAATAGTCGATTCTCGCGATCCCGAACATGAGCGCGATCCCGACCACCGCGTAGATCGACTGGCGGACGACGTAGTAGTAGGGGTTGCCGGGCACGTCCTCGCTCGTGGCGACGCCGAGCGTGTAGATGCTGAACGCGATCAGCGCCAGTCCGGCGAAGAGCAGGATCGGATCGAGCCGGCCGAAGCCGGCGCGATCGATCAGGCTCGCGCGCGGGCGGTCGAAGGTCTGCGGGCGCGGGCGGCGGTAGGCCTCCATCACTCGACCGGCCCGTCCGAGCTGACTTCGTCGACCTGGGACTCGTTGACCTTGAGCAGCCGGTCGAGGATCTGGCGGGCCACGGGCGCTGCCGTGTCGACGCCGAAACCGCCGTGCTCGATCGTCACCGCGACCACGTACTTGGGGTCGTCGTAGGGGGCGAGCGCCATGTACCACGACTGGTCGGCTTCGCCGACGCCGCGCTCCGCGGTCCCGGTCTTGCCGGCGATGTCGATCGGATAGCCGCCGAAGACCGAGTATGAGGTTCCGCCGGGCTCCATCGCGGCCCCATGGAGGCCGTCGAGAATCGTCCTCTGCGCGGCCGGGTCGATGTCGACGTGATCGCGAATCGCCGGGGCGATCTCCTGGATCGCGCGGCCCTGCGGATCGTCGACGCGGAGGCCGACATGGGGGCGAACGATGTCACCGCCGTTGGCGAGCGCCGCGTAGGCAACCGCCATCTGCAGCGGATCGGCCTGCAGGTCACCCTGGCCGACCGCGAGGTTGACGTTGTCGCCCACCGTCCACGGCCGGTCCTGACCGCCGTACTTGTAGAAGTCGTCCGGGACCACATCGCTGCCGCCCGGCGAGCCGGGCTCCTGCGACCTGCGATAGAGGGCGTTTCGCCAGGCGGGAGTGGGCAGCAGTCCCGGCGTCTCGCCGCCGGCGTCGAGCCCGGTCGCCTGACCGATCCCGAGCGCCCGCGCCCACTGCTGCAGCGGTCCCCCGTCGCCATGGTCGTTGTCGCGGTCCATCCGGTAGCCGAGCGTGTAGAAGAAGACGTCGGAGCTCACCTTGAGCGCCTGGCGCAGGTCGATCGGGCCGTTGACGGCATCGCCGGCGTTGTGGAGCACCTGGCCGTCGCCGAGCGGGAAGTCGCCGGTGTCATTGATGATCTGGGTCAGGTCGATGGCGCCCGAGTCGAGCGCCGCCAGCGCCGTGATCGGCTTGAAGATCGAGCCGGTCGGATAGGCGCCGCTGGTGGCGCGATCGAACAGCGGCGCGCCGAGGTCCTCGCTGGTGAGCGCCTTGTAGACCGACGGAGGAACCCGCGGCTTGGCGAAGATCGAGGGGTCGTAGCTGGGGCTGGAGCCGAGGCCGTAGAGCTGGCCGTTGTGGATGTTCATCGCCACGAAGCCGCCCGGCAGCCCGATCGACCCGATCGCGTTCTCGCCGGCGCTCTGCACGGCGTCGTCGATCGTCAGCACCAGGTCGTTGCCGGTCTGGGACTCGCGCTCGGAGAGCCGGCCGCCGGTCGGCTGGCCCGCGGCGTCGACCTGGACCCTGCTCTCGCCGTTGGTGCCGCGCAGAAGGCTGTCGTAGGCGGACTCGACCCCGGCCTTGCCGACCTGGTCGCCGGGCTGCAGCGCCTCGTAGCGCGGGTCGTCGAGCTGGGTCGAGTCGACCTCCCCCGCGTAGCCGAGCAGGTGGGCCGCGAGCGAGCCCTGCGGGTACTGGCGCACGTAGACGCGCTCGACCGAGATCCCCGGGAAGCGCTCCTGGTTCTCGCGCAGGTAGTAGACGGTGTCGTAGGCAACGTCGCGGCGCAGGGTCGCCGGACAGGCCGCGCACTCCTTCGCCTCGGCGCGGATCTTGTTGCGGATCTGGTGCGGGCGCAGGCCGGCGACCTCACCGACCCGGGCGAACACCCGCGCCCGCCTCGCGACGCTGTTCGGCAGGTCGGTTGCCTTGACCTGGAGCTCGAGCGCGGTCCGGTTGTCGACCAGGACCTGCCCGTGGCGATCGAACACCTTGCCGCGCGGCGCCTGGACGGTGAACTCGCGCACCTGGTTGTTCTGGGCCTCGGCCAGGTATTGATCGCCCGAGAGCACCTCGAGGTACCAGAGGCGCAGGAAGATGATCGCGAAGGCGACCAGTCCGATGCCGCCGAGGATCGCCACCCGCAGCGGCAGGTTGTTGGTCGCCTGGGGCCCGCGCCACTCGCTGCCCATCAGCGCGCTCCTCCGTGGATCGCCGGCGGCCGCCGCGCCGGCCGGCGCGGCGCCGCGTGCTCGACGCTGCGCTTGCGCTGGGTCGAGCGGCGGCGCAGGCGGCCCGCCGAGAGCAGCCGGCTCGAGGGCTTGTAGTCGATCAGCGCGGCGCCCAGGGCCCGGCGTACGAGCGGGTAGACGGCGAACGCGAGCACGACCGCGAACAGCCCCTGGAGCAGGATCTCGCGCACGACGAGCAGGCTGACCGGCGCGTCGACGCCGAGCATCAGCTCGATCGCCGCGAAGCCGGCGGCGCCGAGCAGCGTAAAGCCGCCCGCGAGCAGGGCCGGAACGAACCCGTTGCGGATCTCGAAGCCCTCGCGGTAGCGGCCGGCGAGGTAACCGATCGAGAGCAGGACCAGGGAAGAGACGCCGAGCGTCTGCAGCAACAGCGAGTCGATCAACACCCCGGCGAAGAAACCGCAGACGGCGCCGACCACACCGCCGCCGAGGAGGCCGAGCGAGATCACGACCACGGGGACGACGTAGGGCGTCGCCCCGAGGATCGAGAGGTAGGAGAAGAAGGAGACCTGGAGGATCACGGCGACGATCACGATCAGCGCGACCCGCAGGGCGATTCTCGGGGTGACGATCATCCGGGCACCCCGGGGCGCTCGGGGCCGCCGGTCAGCACCTGCACGTACTCGAGCTGGCGCAGGTCGGCGAAGGGCTCGACGTGGATGCGCTGGAACTGCTGCTGCTCGCCCGCCTCGGCCTGGCTCACACGACCGACCGGGATCCCGGGCGGGTAGGCGGAGGAGACGACGCCGTTGGACCAGCCGGCGGTGGCCAGGGTCTGGTTCACCTGGATCGTCTCGTCGTTGTTGATGAAGTCGAGCAGCAGGTCCTCGGGATCACCGACCTCGGGCTCGACGATCCCGGTTGGCCCGGACGGCAGGACCTCGGCCGAGACCGCGTTGTCGTGATCGGTGATCAGCTGGACCTGGGCGGTCCCCGCGGTGACGTCGGTGATCCGCCCGACCAAACCGTCGCCGTTGACGACCGCGTCGTTGCGCTCGATCCCCGAGCTCGAACCGTGGTCGATGGTGACGTCGGAGAACCAGACGGTCGGCGAGCGCTCGATCACCCGCCCGGTGACCAGGTCGTACTCGCCGAGGCCGGGGTTCCTCTGCACCAGGCCGAGCAGCTTGCGGAACTGCTCGTTGTCGCCCTCGGCGGCCTCCGAGGCGACCACCTGGGCGCGCAGCTTCGCCACCTCGGCCTTGAGCTCGTCGTTCTGGCCGCGCGCGTCGAAGGTCTCGTCGAACCAGTTGATCAGGTCGCGGGCCGGCTTCAGCGCCCGCTCGGCGACCTCGCCGACCGGCGCGAAGACCGTCGCCACGCCGCGCTGGATCGTATGCAGGGGCCCGCTCTCGGCCTCGGAGAAGTGGCTCGACAGCAGCACCAGCGAGAGCACGATCAGGGCCACCAGGACCGCCCGGCGCCGTCTCACCTGCTTGCGGTACATCAGGCGATCGCCCCGACGCGCCGCCGGCCCGTGGTCCGATTCATCCGGTGGATGACCTCGAACTCCTCCAGCGAGCGACCGGAGCCGACGGCGACGCAGGTGAGCGGCGATTCGGTCAACTGACAGGGCATCTGACACTCCGCGCGCATGCGCTCGTCGATCCCCCGCAGCAGCGCCCCGCCCCCGGCCAGGGTGATGCCGCGGTCCATGATGTCGCCGGCGAGCTCGGGGGGCGTGCGGTCGAGCGTCTCCTTGACCGCTGCGACGATCTGGCTCACCGGCTCCTCGAGCGCCACCTGGATCTCCGACGAGCTCAGCTCGATCGTCTTCGGCAGCCCGGTGACCAGATCGCGGCCGCGGATCTCGGTCGTCGCCAGCTCGGGAAGCGGCGCCGCGGAGCCGACCGCAAGCTTCACCTCCTCGGCCGTCTGCTGGCCGATCAGAAGCTTGTGGGCGTGCTTGCAGTGGGCGACGATCGCGTCGTCCATCTCGTCGCCGCCGACCCGGATCGACTCCGAGACGACGATCCCGCCGAGCGAGATCACGGCGACCTCGCTCGTTCCCCCGCCGATGTCGAGGATCATCGATCCGGTCGGCTCGGCGACCGGAAGCCCGGCGCCGATCGCCGCCGCCATCGGCTCCTCGATCAGGTATGCCTGCCGGGCGCCGGCCGACAGGCACGCCTCCTCGACCGCCCGCTTCTCGACCCCGGTCACACCGGATGGAACACAGACGACGACCCGCGGGTGTGCGAAGCGGTTCTGGTGCACGCGCTGGATGAAGTGGCGCAGCATCTCCTCGGTGACGTCGAAGTCGGCGATCACCCCGTCCTTGAGCGGCCGGATCGCGGTGATGTTTCCGGGCGTGCGGCCGAGCATCCGCTTCGCGTCGACGCCGACCGCATGCACCTCGCCGGTGACCGAGTCGACCGCGACCACCGAGGGCTCGGAGAGGACGATGCCGCGCCCCCGGACGTAGACGAGCGTGTTGGCGGTGCCCAGGTCCACCGCCATGTCGCGGCCGCCGAACCCGGTGAGGTTGCCGAAAATTCCCATAACGAGATCGGCCCGGCAGGCGGACTGAAGCCGTGGCCTGTGCCCGAGTGTAGCGCTTGATTTGCAGGCCTCAAGCCGCAATCGAGCCCTCTGAAAAACCCTAAGGGTAATTGTTCGCCTTAGGGTTTTGGGAAGAGTCCCGCAGGTTGCAGCGAGAAAGCCCTGTTTCTAGTCGCGCAGGCCCGGAATCAGCTCGAGCAAGGTCGGCACCGGAAGTCCGACGACGTTCGAGAAGTCGCCGCTGATCGAGCTGATCAGGATCGAACCAAGCCCCTGGATCGCGTAGGCGCCGGCGCGATCGTGCCACTCCCCGGACTCCAGGTAGAGCTCGATCGTGGCCGGATCGAGCTCCTCGAAGGTGACCTCGGTGACCGCGACCGCCGAGCGCTCGACCGGCACCTCGGCCTCGATCGAGGTCGCGAGGGCGACGACGCCGCTGAGCACCTCGTGCGTACGCCCGGAGAGCGCCCGCAGCCGCTCGCGGGCCCCATCCTCGTCGGCGGCCTTGCCGAGCAACCGCCGGTCGAGGACGACGTCGGTGTCGACCCCGAGCACGACCGCCCCGACGCCCGCCCCGGAGAGCTCGAGCCCGGCGCGCGCCTTGCGGCGCGCGTTCTCGAGCACGACCGTCCGCGGCTCGCCTTCGCGCAGCTCCTCGACCTCGGGGACGACTGCCTCGAAGCCGATCCGCAGGCGTTCGAGGATCTCTCGCCGGCGCGGGGACGCGGAGGCGAGGATCAGGCGATCAGTCGCCGAACCAGATCCCGATCTCGCGCTCGGCGGACTCATCGGAGTCGGAGCCGTGAACGAGGTTGAAGGTCACCTCGAGCCCGTAGTCGCCGCGAATCGACCCGGTCGCTGCCTCGATCGGATTGGTGGCACCGATCAGCTGGCGCGCCGCGACGACGGCCTCGTGACCCTCGAGCACCGCGGCGACCAGGGGACCGCCGGTGATGAACGAGACCAGCTCGCCGAAGAACGGCTTCTCGACGTGCTCGGCGTAGTGGGCGTTGGCGATCTGCTCGTCTGCGGTCAGCAGGCGCAGCCGGGTGATCTTCAGGCCCTTGCGCTCGAAGCGGGCGAGGATCTCGCCGGTGAGCCCGCGCTCGAAGGCGTCGGGCTTGATCAGGATCAGCGTCCGCGAGGGGTCCATGGCCGCGGCAGCCTACAAGAAGCGCCGCTGAGCTACTCGCCGGTCTTTTCGGGCGCGCGGCTGGGGCGACTCTGAGTGCGCGAGGAACGGCCGACGCCGCCGCTGGAAGCGTTGCGCTGAGGCTCTCCGCCGGCACTCGGCTTGGGATCAGGGCTCGCCTCGGGCTCCGGGCCGGCATTGGAGCCGGAGGCCGCCCGCGCGCTCGAGCTCGAGCGCGAGCCCGAGCCGGTGCGTGCGGCGGAGCGCGCGCCGGCGCTCGAGCGCGAGCTCGACCGGCGCGACTTCGGCGGCGCTTCGGAGCCGCCTTCGGCGGGCTGCTTCGAGCGCCGCTTCGACGGCGGCCGGCGCTCGGGCGGAGCCGCGCGACGCTGCGGCGTCTCGCAGTAGGGGCAGATCGACCAGCGCGGGTCGATCGGCTTGCCGCAGGACTCGCACGGGTCCTTGATCCGCGCCCGGCAGTTGGGGCAGCGCAGGAAGGTGCGCTCGACCGGGTGCTCGCAGTTCGGGCACGACGCCTCCTCCAGCTGGCGCACGCGTAGCTCCGAGGCGCGCATCTCGAGCTCGCGTTCGCGTTTGTCGGCGAGGAACTCCGGCGGGCGCAGGATCGAGTAGACGATCGTGCCCACGAACGGGAACAGCGAGGCCGCGGTGGCGCAGGCGACCAGGACCGGATCCTGGATCCGCCGCCGGGCGTCGAAGTACGTCCAGGCGACCAGGGCGAGCCAGAGCACGACCAGGAACAGGATCAGGAGGTTGACGGCCAGGTTGAGGCCGTCGTTGGTGATGCCGAATAGCGCTACGGTCATAGGAGGTTGGGCAGTCTAGACAGCCGGGGTCAGAGGAATAGTCGCCCGAACAGGTAGCCCAGCCCGAAGAAGACCAGGATTACGATCGCGACTACGGCCGCGACCAGCCCCATCATGTGGAGAAGCTCTGAACGCGCGCTCCTATCCAATGGAGACAGAAGGTAATCGGAAACAGCCGCGCTTGCGACCCTGGCCCCTGATCTGGGCGCTGGCGACCATCGTCACGACGGTCGCCTCGAGCGCCGCTGCCTGGCCGGGCCCGGTGCCGCGCGGCGGCCCGCCCAAGCCCACGATCACCGCCGATCACATTTCCTACGGCGGCGCGCGCAAGTCGCAGATGGCGGCCTACTCGCGCCGTCACTACGGCGAGCGCGAGTGGCGACTGATCGACCCGAAGGTGATCGTCCTCCACTTCACCGCAACCGACAGCTACGCCTCCGTCTGGAGTACCTTCGACTCCAACGCGCCCAGCCTCGGCGAGCCGCCCGGGGTCTGCTCTCAGTACGTGATCGAGCAGGACGGGACGATCGACGAGCTCGTGCCGCCTTCGATCCGCTGCCGGCACACGATCGGCCTCAACCATGTCGCGATCGGGATCGAGATGGTCCAGTCGACCGGCGCGGGATCACACTGGGCCGATCAGCAGATCCTCGGCCGTCGCAAGCAGATCGGCTCCGCCCTGCGGCTGGTGCGCTGGCTCCAGGCCCGCTACGAGATCCCGACCGGCGAGGTGATCGGACATTCGATGGCCAACGACGACCGCTACTTCAAGGACCTCGAGGGCTGGGTCAATGACCACACGGACTGGCTCAAGCGCGACGTGAAGGAGTTCCGCAAGCGGCTGAAGCGAGGCTGAGCTACCTGCCCGTGTAGCGGAGCAGGTAATGGGACCCGGTGACCAGCGCCGCTCCTCCCTGCTGGTCGGCGACCTCTCGCGCCCGGGCCACCGCCGCGGCCGGATCCTCAGCCTCCTCCACCCAGCCGATCCCGGCTTCGCGCGCCACTTCCGCCAGTCGCGACGCCGATAGCGACTTGGCCCCCGGCCTCCCGGCCTCGGCCAGCCGCTGAGCCGGAATCTCGGTCGCCACGACGCCCGCGAGGACGGGAGCCAGCGCCGCGACCACGCCTGCCGCGTCCTTGTCGGCGAGCACCGCGACGCAGGCGATCACAGGCCGTCCGCCCGCTACCTCGGGCAGCGCCTCGGCCAGCGCCGCGGCGCCGGCCGGATTATGGGCGGCGTCGAGCAGCACGGGAGGATCGCCCTCGACGACCTCCATCCGCCCGTGAAGCTCGAGCCCGGCGGCCACGGCCAGCACGCGCTCGGGCTCGAGCGAGCCGAGGAGACCCTCGGCCGCGGCGAGGGCGACGGCGAAGTTGCGGCGCAGATAGGGAGCGGCGACGGGCAGCTCGACCGCGGAGGAGAGGCCGCGGACGCTGACCACCTCGGCGCTGCGCTCGGTCGCCACCCTGCGCGCCAGCTCCTCGACCTCGGGGGCCAGCGGCCCGATCACCAGGGTCGTGTGGTCGCGGAGCACGGCGAGCTTCTCGGCCGCGATCTCGACCTCGGTCTCGCCCAGGTACTCGGTGTGCTCGAGCCCGACCGAGGTCAGCACGGTGACCCGGGACGGGAGCACGTTGGTGGCGTCGAGGCGGCCGCCGAGCCCGGCCTCGATCACGCCGGCCTCGACCCCGGCTGCGGCGAGGGCGACGAACGCGGTCGCCGTGTCGGCCTCGAACTGGGTCACCGACTCGCCCTCGTCGAGGCTGCGGTTGACGACCTCGACCGACTGGGCCACGCGCTCGACCGCGGCTCCGAACGCGTCCGGGTCGAGCTCGGCGCCGCCGATCCGGATTCGCTCGCGCCAGCGCTCGTCGTGGGGCGAGAGGTAGGCGCCGGCTCGGGTTCCGTGCGCGTCCAGCAGCGCCGCCGTGATCTCGGTCACCGACGACTTGCCGTTCGTGCCGACAACGTGGACCGAGGCGAAGCGGTGCTGAGGCATGCCGAGCACCGAGACCAGCCGTTGGATCCGCTCGAGCCCGAACCGCATCCCGAGCGGCTGCAAGGAGCCCAGGTAGGCCTCCCCCTGTTCAGCCGTCCAGGCCAGGGCTATCCCAGCTCGTCGAGCTCGGCCGAGTAGCCGGCGAGCTTCTCGCGCTCGGCCTCGACCACCTCGGGCGGTGCCTTGGCGACGAACCCGTCGTTGCCGAGCTTGCGCTCGAGGCGGTCGATCTCACCCCGGAGGCGTTCGCGCTCGGCCTCGATCCGCGCCGTCGTCTGCTCGGCGTCGATCTCGTCGGTGGCCAGGATCTGGATCGCGCCGATCGCGGCGATCGGCTCGCCGGCTCGGTCCGTCGGACGGAGCCGGGCCAGCCTCGGCACGAACTCGCTCACCCGGCCGTCGATCCGCGCCTCGAGCACCGCGCCGGCCGGCACCCCGACGAGATCGCGCCAGCGGCGGACCTGGCGCACCTGCTCGATCTCGAGCTCGATCGCGAGCGCCGCCT
>DATBPT010000128.1:0-7246 GCA_036561205.1 Solirubrobacterales bacterium | reverse complement strand
CGCTGAGCGGCGAGGACGCGCTGGCGGCGATCGAGGCGGTGCGAGCCGGACAGGAGCCGGTGCCCGACCGGGCGCTATCCAGGCGCGGCGCCGCCGGCGGCCCCGAGCCCGAGCCCGACCCGCGGTCGCCGGCTGACCCGGTCGCCCCCGGAGGCGAAGCCGAGGAGGCGAGCGGAACGTGAGTGGTGGTACTGAGACCAGGATGCTGTTTCGCCACATCGACGAGCCCGGGCTCGCGACGCTCGAGGGCTATCGGAGCCACGGTGGCTACAAGGCGCTCGAGCGGGCCTGCCTCGAGCTCGAGCCCGCGGACCTGATCGGGACCTTCGAGGAGTCGGGCCTGCGCGGTCGCGGCGGCGCCGGCTTCTCGATGGGCAAGAAGGGCTCCTTCCTGCCCCGCGGCGAGATGCGCAAGTACGTCTGCTGCAACGCCGACGAATCCGAGCCCGGCGCCTTCAAGGACCGCGAGCTGATGCAGAAGAACCCCCACCAGCTGATCGAGGGGGTGGCGATCGCGTCGCTGGCCGTCGGCGCGACCTACGCCTTCATCTTCATCCGCGGCGAGTACTGGGAGGTCGCCGACGTGCTCGACCGCGCCGTCGCCGAGGCCTACGAGGCCAACTACCTGGGCCCGAACGTGCTCGGCTCGCAGGCCAAGATCGAGCTCGTCGTCCACCGCGGCGCCGGCGCCTACATCTGCGGCGAGGAGACGGCGCTGCTCGACGCGCTCGAGGGCAAGCGCGGCAACCCGAGGCTGAAGCCGCCGTTCCCGGCGATCGAGGGGCTGTACGGCGGCCCGACCCTGATCAACAACGTCGAGACGCTCTCCAACCTGCCGCACATCGTCAACAACGGCTCCAACTGGTTCAAGAGCTTCGGCTCCGAGCAGTCGCCGGGAACCAAGGTGGTCTCGGTCTCCGGCTGCGTCCAGCGCCCGGGCAACTACGAGATCGAGCTCGGGATCCCGTCCCGCGAGCTCATCTACGACCTCGCCGGCGGCCCGGCCGAGGGCCGGCGGGTGAAGGCATGGTTCCCCGGCGGCTCCTCGTCGCCGGTGCTGACCGAGGCCGAGCTCGACGTCCCCTACACCTTCGAGGCCATGGCCGACGCCGGCTCGATGCTCGGCTCGGGGTCGATCATCGTCTGCGACGACACCGTCTCGATTCCCGAGCTGGCGCTGCGGACGGCCCGCTTCTACCACCACGAATCGTGCGGTAAGTGCACTCCCTGTCGCGAGGGCACCAACTGGACCGTGAAGATGCTCGAGCGGATCACCCGCGGCGAGGCGACGCCGATGGACCTCGACATCGTCGCCTCGGTGCAGGAGAACATCATCGGCCACTGCCTCTGTGTGCTCGGCGACTCGATGGCGATGCCGGTGGGCGCGATGGTGGCCAAGTTCCGGCCCGAGTTCGAGCAGGCGATCGAGGCGGCACGCGAGCCGGGCGCCGGCGAGTTCGACGCCTCGCCGGTCGACCGGCCGTTGACGACGGCCGTGAGTGGAGGCTGATGTGAGCGCCGAGCGTCCGCCGATCACCCTGGTCGTCGACGGCGTCGAGGTCGCGGCGCCCGAGGGCGAGATGCTCGTCGACGCGGCCAAGGGCGGCGACGTCGAGATCCCGGTCTTCTGTTACGAGCCCAAGCTCGGCGGGCCGGTCGGTGCCTGTCGCATGTGCCTGGTCGAGATCGAGGGGATCCCGAAGCTGCAGACGGCCTGCTCGACCCCGGTTCGCGACGGGATGGTCGTCTACACCCGCACCGACCGCGTGATCGAGGCCCAGAACGCCGTGGTCGAGTTCCTGCTCGTCAACCACCCGCTCGACTGCCCGGTCTGCGACAAGGGCGGCGAGTGCCCGCTGCAGGACATCGCCATGGGCTGGGGGCCGGGGCGCAGCCGCGTCAGCGACCCGAAGCGCCACTTCCGCAAGCCGGTGCCGCTCTCACCGCTGGTCCGCATCGACCGCGAGCGCTGCATCCTCTGCTACCGCTGCGTCCGCTTCAGCCAGGAGGTCGCCGAGGACGAGCAGCTGCAGCTGCTCGAGCGCGGCTCCTCGAGCTACGTCGGCACCTTCGCCGACCGCCCCTACATCGCCCCCTTCCACGGCAACATCATCGAGCTCTGCCCGGTGGGCGCGCTGACCGCCGAGGCCTACCGCTTCCGCGCCCGGCCCTGGGACATCGAGGACGCTGGATCGATCTGCACCCTGTGCCCGAGCCAGTGCAACGTCAAGTTCACGGTCCGCGACGAGCAGGTGGAGCGCGTGCTCGCCCGCGACAACCACGAGGTCGACAACGGCTGGCTCTGTGACAAGGGCCGCTTCGGCTTTCAGATGATCGCCTCCGAGGAGCGGATCACCGAGCCGCGGCTGAGCGGCAACCGGGCCGGCTGGGAGCAGGCGCTCGAGGTGGCCGCGGCAAAGCTCGCGCCCGGCCGCGGCAAGGTCGCCGCGATCGTCGGCGGCCAGGCGTCCAACGAGGAGGCCTACCTGGTCCAGCGGCTCGTCCGCGAGGCGCTCGGCTCCCCGCACGTGACCTCGATCGACGAGCTCGAGCCCGGGATCCTGGCGGCGCTCTCGGCGCCCCAGCTGAGCGCTTCGATCGCCGACATCGACGAAGCCGAGTCGGTGCTGGTGGTCGGCGCCGACCCACTCAACTCGATGCCGATCCTCGACCTGCGCCTGCGCAAGGCGGTCCGCCACTCGAACACGAGGCTGGTGATCGCCTCCGACCGGCCCACGGCCCTCGACGGTGGCGCCGAGGAGACCGCCCGCTACGCCCCCGGCGAGGCGGCCGCGTTCCTTGCCGCACTCGAGGCCGAGCTCGGCCCCGACCCGGCGCCCGAGGGCCCGTACCAGGCCGACGCCGAGCGGATCGCCGGCGAGCTGCGGCCCGGAAAGTCGTTGGTGATCTGGGGCGAGGGCCTCGGTCGCGGGAGCGGCGGCGTGGCGGCGCTCGAGGCGTTGCGCAACTGTCTCCACGAGCTCGATTGCGCGGCCGGCGGAGGCGGCACCTTCTCCGTCCCGGAGGGATCGAACGCCCGCGGCGCGCGCGAGGTCGGCTGTTTGCCCGGCGCCGGCCCCGGGTTCGCCCCCGCGGACCCGGGCCGCAACCTCGAGCAGATCAAGCAGGGCCTTCTGGACGGCGAGCTCGACGGGATCATCCTCGTGCACGCCGACCCGATCCGCGACCTCCCGGACGGCGCCGGCTGGGCCAAGGCCCTGAACCAGGCCCGCACCGTGGTCTCGATCTCGCTCTTCGACGACGCCTCGACCAAGGCGGCGGACATCGTCCTCCCGGCCGAGGCCTACGCCGAGAAGGAGGGCACGGTCACCCACCCCGACGGGCGCCTGCAGCGCCTGCGCCCCGCGGTCCCCCGCCCGAACCTGGTGCGCCCGATCTGGCAGGTGCTCGCCGAGCTCGCCGCCACCCTCGGCGACGAGACCGGCATCGACGCCGCCTCCGAGGCGCTCGAGGCAATTGCCGCAGAGGTTCCGTTCTACGCCGGCCTCACCCCCGACGAGATCGGCGGCACCGGCGTCCGCTGGCAGACCCGCGAGCAGGCGGCCGCTTACAGCGCTCCGGAGGCGGGGCCGGCGGTTGGGCCCGCGGACGCCCACGGTCCGGTACCCGACGGCGCCCTGCGCCTGGGGACGTTCCGCGACCTCTGGGCCGGCGAGGTCACCGACCGCAACCCGGCGCTGCGCTTCCTGGCCCCCGAACAGCGGGTGGAGCTCGCGGTGGCCGACGGCGAGCGCCTCGGCGTCGATGACGGCGACGAGGTCGAGGTGCGCTCGAACGGGTCGAGCCTGCGGGCCCGGGTCGCCCTGCGCGAGCGGGTCCGGCCCGGCGCCGCCTTCCTGATCCTCGGCACCGCGAGCGAGAACGCCAACCTGTTGCACGGCGCCGAAACCGTGGAGATCGAGAAGGCATGATCCCGCTCGCCGATACGACCTTCGCCGAGGCGACCTGGATCATGATCGTGAAGTCGATCGTGATCTTCCTCGTCGTCTTCATGATCGTCCCGGTGCTGACCGTGGTCGAGCGCAAGCTGATCGGCCGCTTCCAGCACCGCTACGGCCCCAACCGGGTCGGGCCTCACGGGCTGATGCAGCCGCTGGCCGACATCCTCAAGCTCGCCGGCAAGCAGATGTTCCGGCCGGACGCCGCGATCCCGTTCCTGTTCGCGCTCGGCCCGGCGCTGGTGATCTTCTCCGGGATCACGACGATCGCGATCCTGCCGTTCGGCGACGTCCAGGACGGCGTCGGCCTCTATGGCATCGACGTCCCGATCGGGGTCCTCTACTTCTTCGCCTTCGGCTCGATCTCGTTTTACGGCCTGCTGCTCTCGGGCTGGTCGTCGGGCTCCAAGTACAGCTTCCTGGGCGCGATGCGCGCCGCCGCGCAGCTGATCTCCTACGAGGTCGCGATGGGGCTGGCGCTGCTCGGCGCGATCATGATGGCGGGCTCGTTGTCGCTGGTCTCGATCGTCGAGGCCCAGGGCGAGATCTGGTACGTCGTCCCCCAGATCGTCGGCTTCCTGATCTTCATGGTCGCCGGCTTCGCCGAGACCAACCGGGCCCCGTTCGACCTCCCGGAGGCGGACGCCGAGCTCGTCCAGGGCTTCCAGACCGAGTACGGAGGCACCCGCTTCGCCTCCTTCCTGCTCGCCGAGTACCTGGAGATGTTCGTGATCTCGGGGATCGCCGTGGCCTTCTTCCTCGGCGGCTGGATGGGCCCGGGCCCGGCCTGGCTCGACCCGATCTGGATGATCGCGAAGATCCTCACCCTGATCATGTTCTTCATCTGGATCCGCGCAACGCTGCCGCGGTTGCGCTACGACCAGCTGATGTCGCTCGGGTGGAAGGTCCTGCTGCCGCTGGCGACGCTGAACGTATTGGTGACCGCGGTACTGGTGGTGGTTCTATGAGGCGTAGCCGAATCCCGCCGCTGTTGAGGCGGCTGATATGAGCGACGAGTTCCCGTACCTGAAGGACGCCGACGAGGTGGTCTCGGTGCAGCGCGGGCCGGAGCCGGGCGGCGCCAAGGGCGCCTATCGCGCCTTCGGCGAGACCCTGCGCGGCCTGAAAACGACGATGGCGCGGCTGATCGAGGGCCCGCTGACGATCCAGTACCCGGAGGAGAAGACCCCCGTCTACCCGCGCTTCCGCGGCCGCCACAAGCTGCACAAGTTCGAGGACACGGGGCTCGAGAAATGCGTCGGCTGCTCGCTCTGCGCGGCTGCCTGCCCGGCCGACTGCATCCGCGTGGTCGCCGCCGAGAACGACCCGGCGGACCGGGTCTCCGCCGGTGAGCGCTATGCCGCGATCTACGAGATCAACCTCGCCCGCTGCATCTTCTGCGGCTATTGCGAGGTCGCCTGCCCGTTCGACGCGATCACGATGGGCCACGAGTACGAGCTGGCCGACTACGACCGCGGCGACCTGATCTTCACCAAGGAGATGCTGCTCGCGGAGCCGATCGAGCGCACGCCGCTGCGCCGGGAAGGGGAGTAGTTGGGGGCGCTACTCCGGATCGGGCCTGACGATCACCGTGTCGGCGATCGGGATGATCTCGTCGACGGGCAGGTCCGCCCTGCCGGCGTGGTCGCGGATCGCCTCCGGGCTCGTCGCCTGGTAGATGCAGACGGTGCCCACCGTGCCGCCGCCCTCCTCGAGCACGTAGCTGCGGATCCAGCGGATGTCGTCGGCCATCTCCTCGTCGCCGACCTTCGTCGACCGGGCGGCCGCCTCCTCCAGGTCGCCGCCCGACTTCCAGCCGCTGCGGCGCAGGATCGCGTACATGTTCATCGGCTCTCCTCTGTTCGGGGGTCGTCCACCCTCGGGCGACCCGATTGCGATCAGCCTATCCAGCGGCCTGCCGCAAACCGCGGCACCCCCGGAGCCGAAGGCGAGGAGGTGGCCGCGTAGTGGTTCAGGTGGCGTTCTTCGCCGGCGCAATCGGAGCCCTCGGCGGGGCGATCGCCGTGATCGCGCTGCGCAATCCCTTCTACAGCGTCCTGGCGCTGATCGTCCACCTGGTCTCGCTCGCCGGGCTGTTCCTGCTCCTGCACGCCGAGTTCCTCGCCGCGGCGCAGATCGTCGTCTATGCCGGCGCGGTCATGGTCCTCTACCTGTTCGTCGCCTCCTACGTGGGCGGCGGCGAGGAGCCGATCTGGGAGCCGATCCCCGGGCAGCGGCTGATCGCCCCGCTGCTCGCCGCGGCCCTGTTCGTCGAGGTCTCGATCGCGGTGATCGGCACCTCGCTCGCCTCGATCGAGACCGAGGGCCCGACGATCCCCGCCGGCTTCGGCTCGCCGGGCTCGATCGGCCGCCTGTTCCTGGAGCGCTTCCTGGTCGCCTTCGAGGCCGCCTCGATGCTGCTCCTGATCGCCGCCGTCGGCGCGATCGTGCTCGCCGGGCGCAAGCGCCGCGATCAGGCGGAGGTGGCGGGCTGATGGACGTCTCCTGGTACCTCGTCCTCTCCGCGCTGCTGTTCGCCACCGGCGCCTGCGGGGTGCTGATCCGGCGCAGCCCGCTGGTGATCCTGCTCTGCCTCGAGCTGATGCTGAACGCGGGCAACCTCGCCCTGGTCGCCTTCTCGCGCTCCAACGGCAACGAAGAGGGTCAGATCTTCGCGCTCGTGGTCATGGTCGTCGCCGCCTGCGAGGTGGTCGTCGGGCTCGGCCTGATCGTCGCCATGTTCCGGCGCAAGATGACGCTCGACGTCGACGAGATCCGGGAGCTGCGCGGATGAGTGCGACGACCTGGGGATGGCTCGTGCTCGCCTTCCCGCTCGGCGGCAGCATGGTGATCGCCTTCGGCCGCGCGGCGATGCCGGGCAGGACCCCGGCCTGGATCGGCACCGCCTCGATCGCGCTTGCCTTCGTCTGCTCGATCGGCGCCCTGCTGGCGTTGCTCGATCACCCGGTCGAGGAACGCCAGCTCACCGACTCGCTCTACAGCTACGCCTCGGCCGCCGGGCTCGACATCCAACTCAACATCCTGATCGACCCGCTGTCGGTCTACATGTGCCTGGTGGTGACCGGGGTCTCGACCCTGATCCACCTCTACTCGCTCGCCTACATGGGCTCAGACCGCGGCTACGCGCGCTTCTTCAGCTACCTCAACTTCTTCGTCTTCTCGATGCTGCTGCTGGTTCTGGCCGGCAACTTCGTCCTTTTGATCGTCGGCTGGGCGTTCGTCGGCTTCGCCTCCTACGCGCTGATCAGCTTCTGGTACCGGCGCGA
>DATBPT010000127.1:0-9809 GCA_036561205.1 Solirubrobacterales bacterium | reverse complement strand
TGGAGCGACGAGGTCAAGGCCGAGGGCCAATCCCGCGTCACCTGGGAGATCGAGCCGGTCGGCACCTCGTGCCGGCTCACGGTCACCCACGATGAGCTCGCCGAGACCGCGAACAGCGAGCTCTACGGCGGCTGGCCGATGATCCTCTCCGGGCTCAAGACCCTGGTCGAGACCGGCGAGCTCCTCGACACCCCCGGCTCGCTGCGCTACGCCGGCGCCGGAACCTAAAGGGGGTCAGACCCCTCTTAGGAATCGAAGCCGAGCCCGAGCCGGTCGAGCGTGCGCAGCCAGATGCCACGCCGGCCGGCTCGGCGGTCGGCGGCGGCGAGTCGGTTGCGGGTGAGCTCGATCGCCGCCCAGCGCAGCGGCTCGGGGGGAAACGGAAACGGTTTCGAGCGGATCGCCTGCAGCCGCGTCGCCTCGGTCTCGCGGCCGTCGAGCAGGTCGAGGGCGACGCCGGCGCCGAAGCGGCTGGCGCCGACGCCGAGCCCCGTGTGGCCGACCGTGTAGGCGACGCGACCGTCGAGCGCCGTGCCCTGGAAGGCGAAGAAGCGGCTGCAGGTATCGATCGCCCCGCCCCAGCGGTGGCTGAAGCGGATCCCCTCGAGCTGGGGAAAAACGGTGAAGAAGTGGCCGGCGATGTCGGCAAAGCTGCGTTCGCGCAGCTCCCGCGCGGCCCCGATGCCGCCGGCGTAGTAGTAGATAGCGTCGAAGCCGCCCCAGAGGATGCGCCCGTCGGCGGTCGGGCGCGAGTAGTGGAAGCGATTCGCCATGTCGCCGAGCCCCTGGCCGTTCGCCCACCCGACAGCGGCTCGCTGCTCCGTGCTCAGCGGCTCGGTGACGAGGACGTAGTCCCAGACCGGGACCACGCGGCGGCGGATCTCGCCCAGCAGGCCCGGGAAGGCGCTGGTCGCGAGCAGCGCATTGTCCGCCTGCAGATCGCCGTCAGGCGTGATCAGGCCGACCCCTCGGCCCGCTCGCGTGACCCGCCGGACCGGCGTCTGCTCGTGGATGCGGACGCCGAGCTCCTCCGCGCGGCAGGCGAGTCCCCAGCAGAGCTTTGCCGGGTCGACCACCGCACAGCCCGAGCGCCGCCACACACCGCCGAGGAGCAGCGGCGAGGCCACCTCTGCTCGCACCTGGTCGCGGTCGAGGACCTCGGCCGTGTGCCCGAACCGCCGCAGGGTTTCGGCATGGCCCGCGAGCTCAGCGACCTCGTGCGGCTCAACCGCCACCTCGAGGTCGCCGCTCGGATCCAGGTCGCAGTCGATCCCGTGCCGATCGAGATCGACAAGCGTCGCGGCGAAGTTCTCGAGCCCCAGACGCTCGAGCGTCGCCATCTCCTCGGGGAAGCGGGCGAGCCCGTTGTCGATCCCGTGGGTGAGGAACGAGGAGAGGAATCCACCGTTGCGGCCGCTCGCCGCGTTGGCGAGCTCACCGGCGTCGACGACGATCACTTCGCGCCCCGGATCGCGCTCCTTCGCCAGCACCGCGGCCCAGAGCCCGCTGAGCCCGCCGCCGACGATCGCCAGCTCGGTCTCGGCCCCGCCCCCGAGCGGCGGTCGCAGATCGGGTCGCTGCGGGGAGTCGAGCCAGAACGGCGTCGTCGAGGCGTCGGCATAGGCGCGGCGATCGGCATCCGTGGGCTCGCGCAGAGCCCACGGACCATGACCTGCCCCGCTCACCGCCTCGGTACCCTGCTGCGCCGATGCATTTCTTCCTCGCAGCTTGCCAGGGCGCCGGACTCGCGGTCGCCGCCGGCGCGCTCGCCGGCGCGCCCGGGCGCCGGGGGACGTTCGGCAACGTGCTCCTGACCGCCGCCGTGATCGGCGGCGCGCTGCTGTTCGGCGCCTCGCTGGCCGCCGAGGATCATCCGGCGTGGCCCGGCTGGCCCGTCGGCGCGGTGATCGCCGCCTGCTCCTTCTTCGTCGTCAGCGACTTTGCCGCGGGCGCCGCCGCACGGGCCCAGGGGGGCGGCTTCATCGCCGCGCTGATCGGCCTCGCCGCCCTGGCCACGGCGGGCCTCTCGGTGCTCCTGCAGCCGCTCGGGCTGCTCGCGGTGGCCGCGATCGCCTACCTCGGCCTCGCCCGGCGCGGCCGCGCGGCGCGCAAGTACGAAGGCCTGCGGACGCTGCGGTGAGTGCCCGCAAGCTCGTCCTCTGCGTCGTCGACTCGCTTCGCACCGACATCCTCGAGCAGGCGGCCGCCGACGGCAGCGCGCCGACCTTCGCCGCCCTGCTCGAGCGCGGCACCCTGATCCGCGACTGCGTCTCCTCGTTTCCCTCGGTGACCCCGGTCTGCACTTCCGAGATGACCACCGGGCAGGCCCCGGACCGCCACTGGATCAGCGGCATGAACTGGTACCACCGAGCCGAGCGCCGCTACGTCGAGTACGGGAGCTCGTTCGAGGCCACGCGCGCCTTCGGACTCTTCCGCTCGCTCTACGACACCGTCTACAACATGAACATGGCGCACCTCTCCGACGAGGTGGAGACCGTGTTCGAGACCCTCGGCGACCACGGCGTGCGCACCGCCTGCACCCCGTTCCTGATCTACCGCGGGCGCACTCGCCACGAGATGGGTCTGGAGGGACTGCTGCGCCGCGTCGCCCTGGCGGCCACCTTCCGTCACGCGACCTGGGGTCCCGACGAGCTCTTCTACGGCGAGCTCTACACCAGCCGCCGCGTGCCCTGCAAGCCGACGCTGGCCCGCCCCGGCACTCGCGACGAATACTCGGCCTGCTGCGGGCGCGAGCTGGTCGCGGGCGACCTCTACGACTTCCTGCTCTTTTCGCTGCCCGACAACGACTACCACTCGCACAAGTTCGGCCCCGAGGCGCAGGCCGAGTCGATCGTCCGCGCCGATGCCGCCTTCGCCGAACTCGTCGAGGCCGCCGGCGGCCTCGAGCGCTTCCTCGCCGGCCACGCGGTGATCGTCGTTGCCGACCACGCCCAGACGGCGGTCGAGCATCCGCTGCCGCTCGCCGAGACGCTGGGCTCCGACTGGCGGGTGCTGCAACCGAACCAGAGCGAGCCCGAGGCGGCCGAGCTCGCCGTCTGCCCGAGCTCACGCGCGGCGGGCATCTACGTGCTCTCTGACGGCCGCGCCGCCGAACGCGCCCACGCGGGCGTGCGCGAGCGCCTTCGCGAGCTCGACGGCGTCGACCTGTTCGCCTGGCTCGAGCTCGACGGGGCACCGGTGCAGCGCCACGGCGCCGACGGGCCGCCGCCCGCAGCGGCCGAGGCGGTGATCGAACGCGGCGGCGCGTCGCTGCGGTTCCGACCGGGATCCGAGCTGCGCGACCGCCGCGGCACCGGTTGGGCGCTGACCGGGGACCCGGGCGCGCTCGCCGGCGCGGTCGCCGATGGCCGCTTCGACTCGGCCACCTACCCGGACGCGCTCGCGCGTCTCTGGGCCGCGCTGGTGGCGCCGCACGCCGGCGAGATCCTGATCTCCGCCGAGCCCGGCTACGAGTTCGTCGACTGGGGCGGAGTCAGCCATTGCCCGGGCGGCAGCCACGGCTCGCTCGAGGCGGGCGACTCGCTCGGGCCGCTGCTGCTCTGCGGGCTGGAGCCGGGGATCGAGTCGCTGCGCTCGCAGTGGGCGATCCGCGATGTCGCCGGGCTCGTCCGTGGCCACTTCGGCCTCGACCGCCGCGCCGACGGCCCGCGACTCAGCCGCGGGACCAAGACCGGGGTCGCGGGCTGATGTCGGCGCCCGACCGCGCGCTACCGGCCGCCGACCCCGGCTCCGGCTTGCTGCGTCGAATCCACCTCGGCACCCGCAAGCCGGGCAACTGGATGCAGCTGTTCAAGTTCGGGCTCGTCGGCGGCTCCGGCTACGCCGTCAACCTGGTCGTCTTCGCCCTGCTCACCGGCGCGCTCGACGTTCACCACATCCCGGCCGCGGTCGGCGCCTTCTGCGTAGCCGTGATCAACAACTTCTGGTGGAACCGCCACTGGACGTTCGGCGCCGGCGACGGCCACGCCGGCTTTCAGGCGGCCCGCTTCTTCGCCGTCAGCGTGCTCGGCCTCGGCCTCAACCTGGTGCTGCTCGAGCTCTTCGTCACCGGCCTCGAGCTCGCCGAGTTGCCGGCCCAGGCGCTCGCGGTCGCCCTGACGATGCCGGTGAACTTCGTCGGCAACAAACTGTGGACGTTCGACTCCTAGCAGTAACGCTTGCGGCCGCCGCTTGCCTCCTGATTCCGGCCTCGGCGGCCGCCGCACAAGGCGAGGCCCTGCCCGGCTCGACCCTCGCCACCCCGGCCGAACCCGAGTACCTGCCGCCGACGCCCGAGGACTTCCAGGTCTCGGCCGCCGAGGCGGTCGAGATCGCCAACGGTGACCCCAAGGTCGCCGAGCAGACCGCCCGGTACGGAGCGCTGACGACGGCGATCCAGGTCAACGACGACGGGGTCTGGCAGGTCGGCTACAAGGACGGCGACAACGAGGTCGTGCAGGTGAAGGTCGACGGGCACAGCGGCGCGATCACCGAGTCCTGGACGGGCTATCAGGTCGCCTGGCCGATGGCGCGCGGCTACGAGGGCCAGTTCGGCCACCTGCTCAACGCCCCCTACGTCTGGATCCCGCTGGCGCTGATGTTTTTTCTCGGCCTGTTCGATTTCCGCCGCCCGGGGAGGATCGCCCACCTGGACCTGCTGGTGCTGCTCTCGTTCGGGATCTCCCACTACTTCTTCAACCGCGGCACGATCGGCGTCTCGGCGCCGCTCGTCTATCCGCCGCTCGTCTACCTGCTGGTGCGCATGCTCTGGGTCGGCTTTCGCGGTGGCGAGGGATTGCGGCCCTCGCTGCCGGTGCGCTGGCTCGGAATCGCGGCGCTGGTCCTGATCGTCTTCAGGCTGACGATCAACATCGCCGACTCCGGCGTCATCGACGTCGGCTATGCCGGCACGATCGGCGCCGACCGGCTCACCCACGGCGAGCAGATCTGGGGCGAGGACGAGTTCCCGGAAGACAATCGCTTCGGCGACACCTACGGGCCCGTCAACTACTTCGCCTACGTTCCCTTCGAGCTCGCGCTGCCCTGGAGCGGGGACTGGGACGAGCTCCCGGCCTCGCATGGCGCCGCGATCGCCTTCGATCTGGCGACGCTGCTGGGCCTGTTCTTCGTCGGCGTCCGCCTGCGTCCGGACCGGCGGCGCGGTCGCGAGCTCGGCGTCCTGCTCGCATTCGCCTGGGTCGCCTACCCGTACACCGACTTCGCCCTGCAGTCGAACTCCAACGACTCCCTGGTCGCCGCGCTCCTCGTCTGGTCGCTGGCCCTCTTCGCCCGGCCACTGGCACGAGGGGCGTTGCTGGCCCTGGCCGTGATGACCAAGTTCGCGCCGCTGGCGCTGGCGCCGCTGTACGCGGCGGGCTTTCGCGGGCTGTGGGCCACCGGGCCGGGCCGACGTGGGTTGAGGAGCCGACTCGCCGGACTGCGCCCGGCGGCGATCTTCACCCTCGCTTTCGCCGCCGTGGCCGCGCTGATGCTCGCCTACCCGGCGATCGACGCCGGCCTGCCGACGTTCTTCGACCGCACCGTCGTCAGCCAGATCGACCGCACCTCGCCGTTCAGCATCTGGGGCCAGGTCGACGGAGTTCAGTGGCTGCAGACGGCGCTCTTCGCCGCCTCGGGAGTGCTGGCGGCGGCGCTCGCGTTCGTGCCCCGGCGGCGGACCCTGCCGCGCGTAGCGGCGCTCTCGGCCGCGGTGCTGATCGCGCTGCAGATCTCGGCCGACCACTGGTTCTACCTCTACATCCCGTGGTTCTTCGGCGCCCTGGCGATCGCCCTGCTCGCCGTCGGCGAGGAACGCGCCGCTCACGACCCGGCCGCCTCTGAGATCCTTGCCGCTTGAGCAGGCTCGGGATCATCGCCACTACCGCAACCGTGATCCTCGTGCTCTCCCTGCCGGCGGGCGCCGATGCCAGCCGCCGGCTCTCGCTCGCGAGGATCCAGGCGCCGGCGCAAACCACCCGCGGTGGATCGTTCGAGATCGCCGGCCGGGTCCGCAACCGGGGCAGCGGCCGTGCCCGCGCTCGAGTGATTGCGCACGTCGACGGGCTCGACCAGGGCGAGGCGGCGATCGCTCGGCTGGGTTCGACCAGGGTCTCCGTGAGAGGACACCGGCGGTCGCGGTTCAGGGTCAAGGCCCGGATGCCCGAGCGGCTGACCGACGACCTCTACACGCTGGTGGTCTGTACGAAGCGCCACGGTCCGCGCGGGAAGCCGGTCTGCAGGCGCCGCCCGCTCACGGTTGCGGCCTCGGCGTTCACCCCCGGCGCCCGCACGCTCGGCGATCCGCTGCTGCCGCAGCTCGGCAACGGCGGCTACGACGCTCGCAGCTACGAGATCGACCTCGACTACGACCCGGTCCCGAACCTGTTCACCACTGCGACGGTGACGATCAACGCCCGCGCGACCCAGGGCCTCTCCGAGCTCAGCCTCGATTTCCAGGACCTGCCGGTCGACTCGGTCAAGGTCGACGGCGTCGCCGCGGGCTTCACGCAGGTCGACGCCACGCCTGCGATCAGCGGCGGCGGCACGCAGCCGATGAAGCTCGTGGTCACGCCAGCCACCGGGATCCCTGACAACTCCGAGTTCAACCTCACCGTCACCTACCACGGCTCGCCGCAGGTGATCACCGACCCCGACGGGGGCCTGGAGGGGTGGGTCCCGAGCCCCGGCTGCCCCGCCCCCTCGACCTGCAACCACTTCGTCGTCGGCGAGCCGATGGGCTCGCAGGCCTGGTTTCCGTCCAACAACCACCCCTCCGACAAGGCCACCTATGAGACCCGGATAACGGTTCCCGCGGGGCAGGTGGCGGTCGGGGTCGGAGAGCTCGAGAGCCAGACGACCAGCGGCGGCTCGACCACATGGACCTGGAGCGAGGACGACCCGACCGCTTCCTACCTGGTCACCGCCAGCAACGGCAACTTCGATTTCGTCGTCCCCCCGCCGATCACCGAGGCGCTGACCGGCCGCAGCCTGCCGATCTACAACGCGATCGCAAGCCTCGCCCTCCCGGCCCAGCGAACGGCGATCGACACCCTGGTCGGCCGCGACAAGGAGATGATCGACGCGCTCGGGGCGCACTACGGGCCCTATCCGCTGGACTCCTACGGGTCGCTGTGGGACAACCTGCCGGCGGTCGGATATGCGCTCGAGGTGCAGACCAAGTCGCACTTCTCGTCGCTGCCGGCCGGACCGGCGCCGTCGACCGGCCTCGCCACCACCTACCTCCACGAGCTCTCACATCAGTGGTGGGGCGACGCGGTCACCCTCGAACACTGGAACGACATCTGGTTCAACGAGGGCTGGGCCGTGCTCTCGCAATGGATCTTCGGCTTCGAATCGGGGGCCGACTCGAGATCGCCCGCTGAGCACTTCGACGACGCGTACGCAGCGTCCTCGGACTGGAGCGTTGCCCCGGCGGTGCTCAACAACGACCCGGCGCTGCTGTTCAGCCCCTTCCCCGTCTACACGCGCGGCGCGATGACGATCGAGGGCTACCGGGAGATCGTCGGCAGCGCCGCCTTCGACACCTTCGCCCGCTCGCTTCAGTCCGAGCTCGCCTTCGGCAACATCTCGACCGCGGACTTCATCGTCCGCGCGAAGCTCGCCTCAGGCTTCACCGGCGCCGAGCTGCAGCTGCTCGACACCTACTTTCAGCAGTGGCTCTACGGGACCACCAAGCCGACGGTCACGCCGGACGACTTCTAGCGGCTCACATCTCCCGCTCGATCTTGACCTCGCACTGGTCGATCGAGGCCCGATTGCCGGGCGTCTCGGCGCTGTCCATGGCCTGGAAGATCGCGTCGGCGTCGCGCATGTCCTGCTCGGTGGCGAAGTCGCCGACGAAGATCGCCGTCGACTGGTTCGCGTCGTAGAGCAGCCTCATCCCGGACGAGTTGACTCCCGGCGGCGGCCCGTCGGACTCCTCGACCCTGGCCGTGAGCTCTGCGATCCGCTCGGGGGTGACATCGGTGAACCTGACCACGCGCGCGTACATGCTCGCCTCCTCGTTCGGTTGTGCCGATCCTAACCCGACGCTCAGTCCGGGGCCGGCTCGAGCACCTGCTCGATCGAGCGAGCGAGGCCGTCCGGGCCGATCTCGATCAGGACGGCGTTCACCCAGATGTCCTCCTCGGCGGTCGTGAAGCGGACCGGCATCTGGGTGCGAAAGCCCTCCAGCGCCTGCTCCCAGCGCACCCCGAGCACGCTTGCCCTGGAGCCGGTCATGCCGACGTCGGAGATGAACGCCGTTCCCTTCGGTAGCACCCGCGCGTCGGCGGTCGGCACGTGGGTGTGCGTGCCGACGACCGCGGCCGCGCGACCGTCCAGGTGCCAGCCCATCGCCACCTTCTCCGAGGTGACCTCGGCGTGGAAGTCGACGAAGAAGGCGTCCGCGTCGTCGGCGAGGCGCTCGAGCAGCCCGTCGACCTCGGGAAACGGCGAGCGCGCGGCCCGCAGCTGGACCTGGCCGATCAGGTTGATGACGCCGAGCCGGACGCCGCCGACGTCGACGACGACGTGGCCGTGCCCCGGACTGCCCGCCATGAAGTTCGCCGGGCGGACGACGCGGTCGGTGCGGTCGAGGTACTCGTAGGCGTCGCGATGGCGGTAGGCGTGGTTGCCGAGCGTGATCACGTCGGCGCCGATCGCGAACAGGTCGTCGCCGGTCTTCCTCGTGATCCCGAGCCCGCCGGCGGAGTTCTCGCCGTTGACGATCACGAGGTCGGGCGCGAGGCGCTCGCGCAGCCCCGGCATCGCGCGAGCGAGTCCCGCCCGGCCGGGCTTGCCGACCACGTCGCCAACGAAGAGCACCTTCATCCCGCGCCTACGCTACTCGCAGTCGCGTAGCGTTCCGCCGGTGAGCGGGCAGGAATCACCCGGCGCTCGGCCGAGCGCGAACGGCGCGCCGGTGATCGAGGTGCGGGGGCTGGGCAAGCGCTTCGGCGATCGCGCCGCCCTGCGCGAGGTCTCGTTCGAGGCTCGGCCGGGGGAGCTGCTGGCGGTGATCGGCCCCAACGGCGCCGGCAAGACCACGCTGCTGACGATCCTCGCCGGGATCCGCAAGCCCGACGAGGGCTCGGTCTCGGTGCCGGGCGAGGTCGGCTGGGTGCCGCAGGCCGCGGCCCTCTATCGCCGCCTCACCGTGGCCGAGAACCTGCGCCTGTTCGCCCGCCTCGAGCGGGTCGCCGACGTCGACGCCGCGGTCGACGGGATGCTGGGCCAGACCGGCCTCGGCGAGCGTCGCGACGACCAGGTCGGGACGCTCTCGGGCGGCAACCAGCAGCGGGTCAACATCGCCATCGGCCTGCTCTCGGCGCCGGCTGTGCTGCTCCTCGACGAACCCTCGACCGGACTCGACCCGCGCCAGCGGGAGCGCCTCTGGGAGTTCGTCCTCGGGCTCGCCGGCTCCGGGACGACGGTGATCTACTCGACCCACCATCTGCTCGAGGCCGAGCGCTACGGCGACCGGCTGCTGGTGCTCGCCGACGGCGAGGGCGTCTTCGACGGCACCTCGGCCGAGCTGCACGCCGCCGTTCCGGGATCCGACCGAGCCGATTTCGAGGCCGCCTTCGTCAGCTTCCTGAGGGAACGCGGGCACTGATGCGCTGGCTGCTGCTCAAGGACCTGCAGATCCTGCGCCGCTCGCCGCTGCTGACGGCCCTGCTGGTGATCTACCCGATCGTGCTCGCGGTCCTGATCGGGCTCGCGATCTCGCGGGACTCCGAGAAGCCCAAGCTGGCCTTCTTCAACGAGATTCCGCCGGGGAAGGGACTCGACATCGGCGGCGGCGAGGG
>DATBPT010000126.1:0-7223 GCA_036561205.1 Solirubrobacterales bacterium | reverse complement strand
CCTCGGGATCGTCCGCGAGGTCGCGAGCGGAAACGTAGTCGAGCGGGCGCTCGCGCTCGCCGAGCGGATTGCCTCGCTGCCGCGCCAGGCGATCCTCGAGACCAAGCGAAAGTCGCTGCTCGAGCGCCACCACCTCTGGGGCTTTCTCTTCGACGAGGAGGAGCGCGTCTTTCGCCGCGCTCTGCTCGGCGACGCCGAGCCCGCGAAGGCGTAGCCGAGCTTTTATTCAGGCGTACGGGGCGACGGCCGCGAGGATGTGCGGCCAGACGTAGATCTCCCAGGTCGCCGCGGCGACCAGGACCGGGATCGCGACCCCGACCGTGGCGAAGGTGGCGGCGAGCAGGTCGTGCCACTCGTTGCGGCGGCTGGCGATCGTCCACGCCGCCAGCGGCAGGAACAGCGCCACCAGCTCGGGGATCGCGTGCGGGAGGATCGTCAGCACGAGGACGCCGGGCGAGACGCCGAGCTGCGCGGCGAGCTGCGCCCCGGTGAGCCCGAGCGCATAGGCCTGGGTGATCAGCGAGAAGCAGGTGACGAGCCCGACCCAGGCAAAGGCGATCGGGCGCGCCTTCTCGTGCACGAGCTTCGAGAAGCCCGTGCGGCGCTCGGCCGAGATCAGCAGCGAGCTGCCGGCGATGAAGCCGGCGACGCAGGCGAACGCGTGCAGCGCCAGGACGAGCGAGTTGCGAAACAGGATCTGGCCGACGTCGCCGATGCTCGGGTCCTCGGTCAGACCGGGGACTCCGAGACGGGTGAGGTCGGCCGGCGAGAGCGAGGCGATCGCCCAGACCGCGAACAGGAGCACCGAGGCGACGACCAGTGCTCCGCCCGCCCATACCCGCAGCACCGGCCACGGGTCGGCGTTCCAGCGCGCGAGCGCGCCCCGCGTGTCGCGCATCCCCTGGACGAGGACGAAGTCGTTGACGCCCACCTGGAATGCATCGGCACTCCAGGTGGGCGTCTGAAGCCGCTAGCCGCAGACGGGCCAGGGCGAGGAGCCGGCGCGGCTGTAGAGCAGCGAGGCGCGGTAGCTCTGCTCCTCCGGCGAGGCGGCGGCGGGGCTGCCGCTGCCGCCGACCGAGGCCCAGGTCCCCATGTCGAACTGGTAGAGCCCGTAGTAGGTGCCGGACGAGTCGACCGCGGTCGGGTCGCCGCCCGACTCACAGGACGCGATCGCGTCCAGGGTCGACTGCGAGACGCCGCCGGCGAGGCCGGGCTGGCGCGCGAGCCGCTGCGCCTTCTCGACCAGCCGCGTGCCCTTCGCCCCCAGGGCGCGGTAACGGTGCTCGACCTTGTGCGCCTGGATCGACTGCTGCAGGCGGTCGCCGGGCTTGTACAACATCTGGATTTCCGGTTGGGCCGCCTGGGCGGCGGTGGTCGTCGCGAGACCGAGCGCGAGCGCGCACGAGATCGAAACAAGCTTTGCCTTGCGTGACACGGAAGTCACCTCCGTTCGGTGCGCCCGGTCGGCGTCGATCGCCTCGAATCAGATTCGGGGTGGTTTGGCCGGGCGGCTTCGCGGCCCCGGGGCGGCGGTTACGCTCGAGGGGCGTCGTCGGAGAGATCCGGGACGCCCGCCTCCGGGGTTGAATCCGTGGGGACGGCAGGTTGGCAGGCGAACAACTGTTTGTGTGTGACGGGTGTCACTCTTGCAAGGAAACGCTCATAATTCCCAAAGATCACGCCTGAGGCTGGTCAGGCAGGGCTTCCCCGACCGCCCGGCGTTCGGCACCGGCGTCTCCGAGGCGGTCCTGAACAGGGTCGCCGCCGGCGAGCTCGAGGCGACCTTCCGCGTCCACCGTCCCGCCCGCGAGCTCGCCTTCTCGAAGCAGGACCGGGCCGCACCCGGCTTCGAGCGCGCGGTCGCGGCGGCGCGCGAGCTCGGGTTCGAGCCCGTCGTCAGGCTCGCCGGCGGCCGTGCCGCGGCCTTCCACGAGGGCACGCTCGCGTTCGCCTGGGCGAGCCCGGCCGAGCGGCCGGCGGCGGGGACCCACGAGCGCTTCGAGCGCCTGGCCGAGATCGTCACCCGGGCGCTGCGCGGGCTCGGGGTCGACGCCCGGGTGGGCGAGGTTCCGGGCGAGTACTGCCCGGGGGCGTGGAGCGTCAACGCCGGCGGGCGCACGAAGCTCGCCGGGATCGGCCAGCGGTTGATCAGCGGCGGCGCGCACGCCGGCGGCGTGCTGGTCGTCGGCGACTCCGCCCTGCTGCGCGCGGCGCTCGAGCCCGTCTACGCGGCGCTCGAGCTCGACTGGGATCCGGAGACGGTCGGCAGCGTCGAGGACGAGGTTTCCGGCATCAGCCTCGACGACGCCGAGCGGGCGATCGTCGCCGAGCTGGAGCGCTCGTTCGAGCTCGTCGAGGCAGAGCTCGACCCCGAGACGCTGGCGCTCGGGGCGAAGCTCGCGGGTGGCCACGAGGCGCTGCGATCATCCTGAGCCGTGGAGGCGACGACGACCACGATCCCCACCGGCGAGCCCGCCGGGGACGCGGAGACCGAGCAGAGGGTCACCCCGCTCGAGCTCTTCTTCGACCTCGTCTTCGTCTTCGCCTTCACCCAGGTGACGGGGCTGATGGCGGCGAACCCGACCTGGGAGGGAGTCGGGCAGGGGATGCTGGTGCTGGCGGCGGTCTGGTGGGCATGGGGCGGCTTCGCCTGGCTGACGAACTCCCTGCACTCCGACGACGGCATCGCCCGGCTCGGGCTGATGGCCGCGATGGCGGCGATGCTGATCGCGGCGCTCGCGGTCCCGCAGGCGTTCGGCGACGACTCGGTCGTCTTCGGGCTCGCCTACTTCGCCGTCCGCGTGATCCACATCGCCGTCTACACATACGGGGCGCCCGATCTCGACAACCGCCAGGCGATCCGCTCGCTTGCACCCGGGCTGCTTGCCGCTCCGGCGCTGATCGTCGTCGCCGGCTTTCTCGACGGGGGCGCCGCGGCGGGGCTCTGGATCGTCGCCCTGCTGATCGACTACGGCACGCCGTACGTGCAGGACGTCAGCGGGTTCAGCGTCGCGCCCGCTCATTTCCACGAGCGCTTCAGCCTGATCATCATCATCGCCCTCGGCGAGTCGATCGTCGCCACCGGCTCGGGGCTCACCGAGACCGGGCTCACCGGCGGCGTGGTCGTCACCGCGATCGCCGGCCTGACGATCGCGGCGGCCCAGTGGTGGGCCTACTTCGACGTCGTCGCGCTGGTCGCCCAGCGCCACTTCGCCGCACTCGAGCGGGTCGCGCAGAACCGGCTCGCACGCGATTCCTACGGCGTCCTTCACCTGCTGCTGATCGCCGGCATCGTGCTCGTCGCCCTCGGTCTGAAGAAGGCGTTGCTGCACGTCGACGAGCCGCTCGAGACCGTGCCGGCGGTGGCACTCTGCGGCGGCGCCGCCCTCTATCTCCTCGGCCACGTCGCCTTCCGGCTGCGAAACCTCGGCACGATCAACCGCCGGCGTCTGTTCGCGGCGCTCGTCCTGCTCGCCCTGATCCCGTTCGCGGACTCGGTCGACGCGATCGCCGCCGTGCTCGCGGTCGCCGTCGTCCACGTGGTCCTGATCGGCTACGAGGCGATGCACTTCCGCGAGTCCCGCGCTCGGGTTCGCACCGGCGGGACGATGGAGCGTCCCGCCGCCGCGGGTTAGATTCACGGTAATGCGGATTCTCGCGTTCAGCGATCTCCACCGCGACCTCGACCAGGCCGCGCGCCTGGTCGAGCTCAGCGGCGACGCGGACGTGGTCATCGGCGGCGGCGACTTCGCCTCCGTCCACGACGGGCTCGGCGAGGCGATCGGTGCGCTGGCGGCGATCGAAGTTCCGACCGTGCTCGTCCCCGGCAACAACGAGACCGAAGAGGCGCTGCGCGCGGCCGCAGCCGGCTGGGGCGCGGCGACCGTGCTCCACGGCGAGGGAACCGAGATCGAGGGCGTCTCCTTCTACGGCCTCGGCGCCGGCGTCCCGATCACGCCCTGGGATTGGAGCTTCGACCTCTCCGAGGAGGACGCCGCCGAGCGCCTCGCCGGCTGTCCCGCCGGCGGCGTGCTGGTCGTCCACTCACCTCCCCAGGGCCACGTCGACAGCTCGAGCACGGGCGACCACCTCGGCAGCACCGCGATCCTGGCCGCGATCGAGGCCAAGCAGCCGCGGCTCGCGGTCTGCGGCCACATCCACGAGAGCTGGGGCGAGCGCTCGCGGATCGGCGAGACCGAGGTCGCCAACCTGGGGCCGGAAGGAGCCTGGTTCGAGGTCTAGACGAGCTCGCGCCTGGTCAGGGTCCGGCCGGCGCGCGCTGGCAGAGGTCGTTGGTGTTGCAGAGCTCGTAGGAGACGCCCGGCGCCAGCGGGTGGGCCTCGCTGAGCCGCAGGCCGGCGCCGCCGTCCGCGGCGGCAAGCTGGACGATGTAGAAGGTGGCGGGGGCGAGCTCAACGCCGGCGCCGCCGAGGGCATCGCCTGCGCCCTCGTCGTATCCCCGTTCATAGCCCTCGGCGTACGTCCGCTTCGGTTCCGCCGCCCGCCCTGCGGCGGCGAAGCCCCGCCGGTAGCCGGCCTTGCGTGCGTCGGCGAGGTCGTGCGCCGGAGCAGCGGCCGTGGCCTGGCTGACGTCGACTGGCTCCGGCGCGTCGCGCCCGAGTAGGAAGCCGACGCCGCCGACGGCGCCGCCAACGAGCAGTACGGCCGCGATCACGACCGCCGACGTTGATCTTCGGAGCGTCAAATCGATCAGCCGACCCTTCGCTGCCCCATCGACGCCCGCGCGAGGCGCCTTTAGCCTCGCCGTCGTCAGCCGGCCGGTCACAGAAACGGCGAAGACGTCACCGGGACGCTCTCTCGCGCCGGGGCGCAGAGCACCCCCCAATCGGTGACGTCTCCGTCAGGTCCTCGGGACTGACGCACAGCCCCTCCTATGTCCAGCCTCCCACCATTTGCCGAAAAAGCAAGGGGCCAGTCCCGTAGACCGGCTGCGGAGAACTACGGGTGAGATGATCCGCAGCATGCCCCCCTCTCCGGTCGAGGCCGCGCAGGCGCTGGCCCCGCGCGCCGCCGAGCTCGCCGCCAAGGCCGAGAGCGAGCGCCGCCTCTCCGCCAAGTTCTCCGCCGAGCTCGCGGCCGCGGGTCTGTATCGCCTCTGCGTGCCTGCCGCGCTCGGCGGCGGCGAGGCACCTCCGGCGGAGCTGCTCGGAGCGGTCGAGGCGCTCGCCGAGGGCGACGCCGCCGCCGGCTGGTGCGTCGCGGTCTGCGCAACCTCCGGCATGCTTGCCGCGTACCTCGATGAGCCCTCGGCCGCCGAGGTCTACGGCCACGCGGAGGGCGTGGCCGGCGGCGTCTTCGCTCCCTCCGGCCGGGCGCTCGTCAACGGCGACGAGCTCACCGTCGGGGGCCGCTGGCGCTTCTGCAGCAACGTCGACAACTGCGACTGGCTGATGGCCGGCTGTGTCGTCCTCGACCGCGACGAGCCACGCATGCTCGAGGGCGGGCGACCGGACATCCGCCTGGCGCTGATGCCCGCGGGCGACGTCGAGGTGATCGACACCTGGTCGGTCTCCGGCCTGCGCGCCACCGGCAGCCATGACATCGCCGTCGATGGCCTCCCGGTGGCATACGCGCGCTCCGCCTCGCTGCTCTCCGACCGTCCCCGCGAGCGCGGCCCGCTCTATGCCTTCCCGCCATTCGGGCTGCTCGCCGCCTCGATTGCGGCGGTGGCGCTCGGAATCGCCCGCGGCGCGCTCGCCGACCTCGGTGAGCTCGCCGGCGCCAAGACGCCGACCCTGAGCACCCGCAAGCTCGCCGAGCGGCCGGCGACCCAGGCCGGGGTCGCCGCCGCCGAGGCCCGGGTACGGGCGGCTCGGTCGCTGCTCTTCGCCGCCGTCGCCGACGCCTGGGAGGCCGCGCAGTCGGGGGACGGCGAGATCCCGATCGAACTGCGGGCCGGGATCAGGCTCGCAGCGACCCATGCTGTCGCGGCGGCAGCGGCCGCGGTCGACGTCGCCTACTCGCTCGGCGGCGGCAGCGCGATCTACGAGACCAGCCCGCTGCAACGGCGCTTTCGCGACGTGCACGCGGCGACCCAGCACATGCTCGTCGGCCCGGCGACCTGGGAGCTCACCGGCCGCTCGCTGCTAGGGCTCGATTTCGACGCCTCACAGCTCTGACGCGGCTCACGCTCGCCCCGCGTCTGGCCGATAGGGAGGGAGCAATGAACGCTCCCGCACCTCCTCTGATCGAGACCGCCGGGCACGAGACCTCGGCCTCGAACCGCTGCCCCGGCACCCAGCTCACCGTGCCCGAGTGCTCGTGCCACGCGTGCCTCACCCGTTTGCTTCGCGCCCACGCACCGGCGCTGCTCGCCCCCGAGCCGTCATAGAGCGTCAGCCCGCGCTCTCTAGCGCGTCAACCCGCGCTCTCGTATGCCTCGATCCCGGCGGCAATCCGGTCCAGTCGCCGCTCGAGATCCGCCTCGTCACCCTGGGCGACCCAGAACAGCGCCCGGTGCACCCCCGCGCCCTCGTAGAGCTCGAGCACGTCGGGGTCGGTGGTCGCGTTGGCGAGCGTGGTCGGGATCGGCCCGCGGCCGGCGTCCTCCCCGGCCTGGCGCAGGCGGGCGATCCGGGCGCTGATCTTGGCGTCGTCGCCAATCCGGTTCGGCATCCACTCGTCGCCGAAGGCGAGCACGCGGTCGAGCACGCCCTTGCCGTGACCGCCGACGATGATCGGCGGGTGCGGCTGGGTGAGCGGCTTCGGCCAGCACCAGATGCGGTCGAAGTCGACGTGCTTGCCGTGGTAGGAGGCCTCCTCGGAGGTCCAGATCTCCTTGATCGCCTCGACCCGCTCGCGCAGGACGCCGAAGCGCCGGGCCGGGTCGGTGCCGTGGTTTCTCATCTCCTCGAGGTTCCAGCCGGCGCCGACACCGAACAACAGTCGCCCGCCGCTGAGCCGGTCGACCCCGGCGGCCTGCTTCGCGGTCACGATCGGGTCGCGCTCGACCACCAGGCAGACGCCGGTGCCGAGCTTGATCCGCTCGGTCGCGCCCCCGGCGGCCATCAGGGCAACGAAGGGGTCGTGGATGCGTGAGTACTCGCGCGGCAGCTCGGTCCCGGCCGGGTACGGCGTCTCGCGCGCGGCCGGAATGTGGGTGTGGTCGGTGAAGAACAGCGACTCGAAGGGGCGATCCTCGACCATCCGCGCCAGCGTCACCGGGTCGATGCCGTCGTCGGTGGGGAAGTAGCCGACCG
>DATBPT010000125.1:0-30424 GCA_036561205.1 Solirubrobacterales bacterium | reverse complement strand
TCCATGTCGGCGCGGCTGACCTCGTACTTCTTCGCGACGTTGACCGCCGTCAGCCCCATGTCGATGTAGGCGTTGGGCTGCCCGTTCTCGCCGATCAGGTTCTCGTTGCGATCGGCGGCGCCGGCGGGCTCGGTGCGCTCGTTGAAGCGGCTCACGAACTCGACCCCGGCGGCGACGTAGGCATCGCCCTCGCCGGCCTTGATCGCGTTGGCGGCGTGGCGGATCGCGTCGAGCGATGAGGCGCAGTAGCGCGAGATCGTGGTCCCGGTCACCTCCTGCGGCAGCTGCTCGGAGAGCAGCGCGATGATCCGGGCGATGTTGAAGCCCTGCAGCCCCTGCGGCATGCCGCAGCCGCAGTAGACGTCCTCGATCAGCTCCGGCGAGACATCGGGGTTGCGCTCGAGCAGCTTGTCGACGATGTAGGCGGCCGTCTCCTCGGGGCGAAGCTGGGCGAGGGATCCCTTGAACGCGCGCCCGATCGGGCTCCGGGCGGCGTCGACGATCACTGCTTCGGGCATCTGTTCTCAAACTCCTTGGGGTCGGTTGGGAGGGGCGCAGATGGTAATGATGTTGCGGTGAGCGACGAGGCACCGACCGCGGAGCAGAGCGAGCACGCGGTCGCGCCGGCCCGGGCCGCGGAGCTGATCGCCGAGGGCGTGACGCTGATCGACGTGCGCCGGCCCTACGAGTACGAGGCCGGTCACCTGGCGGGCGCCGTCAACATCGAGATCAACGCTCTCACCGCGCGGGCCGGCGAGATCCCCCGCGATCGGATCGTGCTCTTCTACTGCCGCACCGGGAACCGCTCCTCGATGGCGGTCGACGCGTTCCGCGAGGCCGGCTACGACGCCCACAACCTCGCCGGCGGGATCGAGGCGTGGAATCAGGAGGGCCGGCCGCTGGAGCCCGAGGACGGCGAGGTGCGCGCACCGCTGCCGCCATCGTGACCGACGAGTCGATCTAGGATCTCGCCGATGGAAGCAGGCAGCCCAAAGACGCCGACAGGGTCACAGCCGGCGGCGGCCCCCGGCTCGGAGCCTGCGGCCGCCCCGCAGACGACCGAGGAGCAGATCGAGGGCCTGCGCGCCTGGATCGCCCAGATCGATCGCAGGCTGGGGATCCGCAGCTTCGCCGGCGGAGCCGCGGTCGTGCTCGCCCTCGCCGCCGGGATCGTCGGCGTGGTGCTGGCGATGAGCGCCAAGGACGAGAGCGCGACCAAGACCGAGGTCAAGGCGCTGCGCGATCAGATCTCGGCGACCACCCAGGAGGCCTCACAGGCGACGCAGGACGACATCTCGCAGATCGGCGACAGCATCGACGCACTCGAGGCCCGCGTGAGCACGCTCGCCTCCCAGCAGCGCACCTCCGACTCCGAGCTCAAGGTCGTCCAGGACGACATCGACGAGCTCCGCGGCCAGATCACCGACCTCGAGACCGCGGCCAGCGCCGCCGACTCGGCCAGCCCGGCCGACACCGGCAATCCCGGCAACCCGTAGCTCCGGCGGGCGTTACGTGACGCCTGTCCAGGCGTGCTTGTAGCGAACGGTACTATCTTTGGCGGCGTGCGTCCGACGACTCCACTACGGTCGCGCCAACTGCCCTGAAAGGAGAGGCTCTATGCCTGAGGGTTACTGTGTGAAGGAACGTAAGAAGGTCGAGATCGTGGATCCGGTCCAGGTGACGATGAAGAACGGTCGGCCGGCGATCCAGGGTACGTGCCCTGATTGCGGTACGAAGATCTTCAAGATCGGCAAGCTCGAGGGCTAGAGCCCTTGGTCGCGGTCGGGCAGCGACCAGCTCAGACGGCCGCCAAGCCCGACTGACGGCGGCCGTACAGCAACTCCACCAGCGCCTCGATCACCTCGGGGTCGAATTGGGTACCGGCGTTGGCGGTCAGCTCCGCCATCGCCGCGGGATGTGACATCGCCTCGCGGTAGGGGCGATCCGTGACCATCGCGTGATAGGCGTCGCAGGCGAGGACGATCCGCGCCTCGATCGGGATCTGGTCGCCGCTGAGGCCATCCGGGTAGCCGTCGCCGTCCCAGCGCTCGTGCTCGTGGCGGACGGCGCGGGCGATCGCTCCCATGCCCGGGATCGCGCGGATGATCCGCTCGCCGATCACCGGGTGCTGGCGCATGACCTCCCACTCGCGCTCGTCGAGCGGGCCCGGCTTGTGCAGGATCTCGTCCGGGACCCCGACCTTGCCGATGTCATGGAGCAGAGCCGCGGTGCGCAGCCGACCGATCTGCGCGGCGTCGAGCGACAGACTCTCGCCCACCTTCGCGGCCAGCTCGACAACCGACTCGGAATGGTCGCCGGTGTAGCGGTCGCGCTCGCCGAGGGCGGAGGCGAGTGCTGCGATCACGTCGCCATGGGCAACGGCGAGCGTGCCCTGCTCGATCCCGCCCTCGCCCACCGAGCTGAAGACCGCCGCCTGGCCGCCGCCGGCGGTGCGCGCCGCTTCCAGCGCCGATCCCGCGGCGGCAAGCAGCGCTTCGGGCGTCTGGGCGGGCTCCAGGATCGCGATCCCGGCCGAGGCCGAGTGGCCCTGCACCCCGCCGGCCTCGAGGCTCTCGAGCGCGACCAGAATCCGGCCGACCGCGTCGTAGGCTCCGGCGGTCTCGGTCTCCGGGAAGAGGATCGCGAATTCGTCGCCGCCGATCCGGCAGGCGAGGTCGTTGGTGCGCGTAGCCATCGCGATCGCGGTGCCGACGCCGCCCAGCACCAGGTCGCCGGCGCTGTAGCCGTGCGTGAGGTTGAAGTGGCGGAAGCCATCGATATCGAGCAGGGCGATGGCCAGCGGGCGCGCGTAACGCTCGGCGCGCCGGACGTCGAGCTCGAACTGGGTCCGGAACCCGCGCAGGGTCAGCAGATCGGGCGAGATCGGGTCGCGCGACGACGAACGGGCGAGATCTTCCTCGAGCTCGGAGATCCGAGCCCGCGCCGCAGCCAGATCGGCGCCGAGCTTGGCCTTGTCGCGCTCAGCAAACACCGTCCCTGTATCGGTCACGCGCAGGCACGGCTTGAACCCCGGTGGCGGCGCAGCAACAGCTTCACAAACGCCTAACCGTGTGTGGATCGGCGCGATCGGTGGAAGAATGGGCGCTGACACGCATGGCGACTCCGCGACCGCAGAAGCCGCTCGAGCTGATCCTGGCTCGAAACCTGCTCACGAGCATCTCGACGCCGGCGTTCCTACTCGACCACGAGGCGGCGGTCGTCTTCTACAACGAGGCCGCCGCGGCGCTGCTCGGACGCTCCTTCGAGGAGGCCGGGCGGATGGAGGCCGAGCAGTGGACGCAGGCCTTCGGCCCCTTCGACCGCAGCGGCGTCCCGGTCGAGGTCGACGCCCTCGCGACCACGGAGGCGATCCGCGAGGGGCGCCCCGCGCACGCCACGTTCACGATCCGGACCGCCGACGGCAGCCCACAGTCGATCGAGGCCAGCGCCTTCCCGATCGTCGCCTCCGAAGAGGGGTCCTCGGGGGCGATGATCCTCTTCTGGCCGCTGAGCGAGAACGGGGACTCCGGGTGAAGCTCAAGGTTTGGGGAGCACGCGGGTCGGTGCCCGCGCCCGGGCCGCACATGAACCGCTACGGCGGCAACACCTCATGCGTGCAGCTGACCCTGGCCAGCGGCGAGGAGCTGATCCTCGACGCCGGCACCGGCATCCGCAGCCTTGGGCTCGACCTCAACGCCGGCCGCCGAATCCACATCCTGCTGACCCACCTGCATTTGGACCACATCCAGGGGCTGATGTTCTTCCCGCCCTGCTTCCGGGCCGATTCGGAGATCACGATCTGGGGACCGTCGTCGCCCGAGGCCTCGCTCGAGGACCGGATCGCCCGCTACATCTCCGCTCCGCTGTCGCCGGTTGAGGTCCGCGAGCTGCCCTGCTCGGTCTCCTTCCGCGACACGCCGGCGAGCGAGTGGGAGCTGGGCGGGGCGACGATCCGCGCGGAGGCGGTCACCCACCGCGGCCCCACGCTCGGCTACCGGATCACCGACGGGCCGACGGCGATCGCCTACATCCCCGACCACGAGCCGGCCCTGGGCGCGCCGCTCGCGGGCCTCGAGCCCGAGTGGATCTCCGGCTTCGACCTCGCCCGCGACACCGACCTGCTGATCCACGACTGCCAGTACTCCGACGAGGAGTACCCCGAGCACGTCGGCTGGGGGCACTCCGGGGTCTCCGACACGCTCGCCTTCGCCAGCCGGGTGCAGGCGCGGCGGCTGATGATGTTCCACCACGACCCGCTGCACTCGGACGAGTTCCTGGACGAGTTCTGCGCCTCGGCCCGCTCGACCTGGGGCGACCTCGGCGGCGACGCCACCCAGCTCGAGATGGGCATGGAGGGCGCCGAGCTCGAGGTCGGGCCGGCCGCGACTGTCCCGCCTGTCCACGCCTGACACCAGCAGGATTCGACCGCCGGTACAAGGCGACGGACCCGAACTTTCGACACCGGGATAACGAAGTTCGCACCCTGCGCACCTACCTTCGCAGCGGTATTCCCGCAACTGCGACGCCGTGCGGTCAGCGCGCGGCCGAAGGAGTGTGTATCGGATGAGACGAAGGTACGCGGTCGGAGGACTCCTCCTCGCAGCCGCAGCCGTGGTGCTTGCGGTTCCGGGCTCGGCATTGGCCGACGCCACCGACCTGGAACGGTCGATCGCCGGCAAGCTCGATCCCTCGGTGGGGATCAACACGATGTGGGTGATCATCGCCGGCGCGCTGGTGATGTTCATGCAGGCGGGCTTCGCCTTCCTCGAGATCGGATTCTCCCGGGGCAAGAACGCCGGCACCGTGGTCGCGAAGATCCTCACCAACTTCTCGATCGCCGCGGTCGGCTGGTGGGTCTGCGGATTCGCCTTCGCCTTCGGCGCCGGGAGCGTGATCGGCCACGACGGAGGGTTCTTCTTCTCCGATCTGGGGCCGTACGCCGTGACCGCCGACGGTGTGACGACGTTCCACCCGAGCTTCCCCGTGATGTCGCTATCGGACGCGACGATCGAGTCGAAGTTCTTCTTCCAGTTCGTCTTCTGCGCCGTCTCGCTGGCGATCGTCTGGGGGACGACGCTGGAGCGGATCAAGTTCGGCGTCTACGTGATCTACGCGATCGTCTTCAGCACGATCATCTACCCGATCGGCGCCCACTGGGTCTTCGGTGGGGGTTTCCTGCAGACCGGTGACTGGCTCGGAACGGGCATCGTCGGGATGCAGGACTTCGCCGGTTCGACGGCGGTCCACCTGATCGGCGCGACCGGCGCGCTCGCCGCGTTGCTGCTGCTCGGCCCGAGAAAGGGGAAGTACGGCCCCGACGGCAAGCCGCGGGCGATTCCGGGGCACAGCATGCCCCTGTTCGGGCTCGGGGTCCTGATCCTGTGGCTGGGCTGGTTCGGGTTCAACCCGGGCTCGACCCTGAACGCGCTCGACGGCCGCTTCGCCGAGATCCTGATCATCACCAACCTGGCGGCCGCCTTCGGCGTGATCGCCGCGGTGGCCACGGCGCGGCTGAAGACGGGGACGATCGACATCGGCATGGCCGGCAACGGCGCAATCGCGGCCCTGGTCGCGATCACCGCCCCGTCGGGCTACGTCGAGCTCTGGGCGGCGCCGATCATCGGCGCGGTCGCGGGCGTGATCGTGGTCCTCGGCGTCTATGCGATCGACAAGGTCATCGACGACCCCGTCGGCGCGCTCTCGGCGCACGGCCTCGCGGGAATCTGGGGAACGATCTCCTGCGGGCTGTTCACCGCTCCCCGCCTGGCGCAGTACAACGCCTTCGGCGACCCCAACGGCGGCCTCTGGTACAGCGGCTCGTTCGACCAGCTGATCGCTCAGGTGGTCGGGTTCACGATCGCGTTCTCGTTCGTGTTCGCGATGAGTTTCTCCACCTTCTGGGTGATCAAGAAGATCTACGGTCTTCGCGTCACCGAGGAAGAGGAGGACGCGGGGCTGGACATCTCCGAGCACGGCATGTATGGCTACCCGGAGCAGTTCATCCCGCAGCCGGAGTATCCGGGCGGCGTGCCACACACGGTGCCCAGTCCGGCGCCGGTGACCGCGATAACCGCCGACCGGCCCTCCGAGGCCTGAGGAAGGAAGGGCCAGATGAAGAAGATCGAGGCGTTCATCCGCCACGAGGCGTTCGAGCCGATCCGATCGGAGCTGCTCGACAAGGGATTTCCCTCCCTGTCGATCAGCGAGGTGAAGGGGTCCGGACGCCAGAAGGGGATCGTCGAGACCTACCGCGGCTCGAGCCTGACCGTCAACGTGCGGCCGAAGCTCAAGATCGAGGTGGTGATCGAGGACAAGGACAAGTCGCTCGTAGTCGAGACGATCCTCAAGCACGCGCGCACCGGTGACGTCGGCGACGGGAAGATCTTCGTGATTCCCGTCGAGGAGGCGATCCGGATCCGCACCGGCGAGGAGGGCGAGGGCGTCCTCCAGGCGCATACGGACGCCGAGATCGCCGCCTAGGAAACGACAGTGGTGATGGGCCGGCCTCCCTGGCGGGGGCCGGCCCAGCCCACAAGCCGATGCGCGACCTGCACTCGAGAATGCTGACCGCGCTGCTCGAGGGGGAGGGGTTGCGGGGAATTGCGGAGCTGGCGGCCGAGGAGGCGGCGGCCCCGGTCGCGATCGTGCTCCCGGCCCGCGGCCTGGCGGCGGCATCGGTCGACGACGTCCCGCTGGCCCGGCTCAGCGCCCACGCCGCCGCCCGGCTCCGCGGCGAGGCGGATGAGCCGCCGGTCGCGGTCGAGGTCGAGGTCGAGGTCGAGGCCGGCGGCGAGCCGATCGGCTTCGCGCTCGCCCTGGCGGCGCCGGTCAACGGGATGCCGCGGCTCGATCGCGCAGAGGTGCTGCGGACCGCGGCGCTCGCGGCGGTCGCCGAGGTCGCGGTCGCCGGCGCTCGCGACGAGCTCGCCGCCGACGTCCGCGGCAGCCTGCTCGAGGACCTGCGCGCCCGCCGCGCCGAGGCCGCCGAGACCGTGAGCCGCGCCGCGCGGCTCGGCTGCGACCTCGCCGGCGGGGCAATCGCGCTCGTCGCCGAGGTCGAGTCGTCGCGCCCCCGCCACGCCGCGGCGCTGATCACCGGCGAGCACCCCGGCGCAATCGCCGAGCCGCTGGCGATCGGCGACAGCGGCAGCGGCGATGCGGTACGGATCTACGCGATCCTGCCCGCCCCGGCGACCGACGGTGCCGCCGAGCGCACGCAGGCCTCGGCGACGGCGATCGCGGCCAGGTTGCGCGCCCACGGCGCCGCCGCCTTTTCGTCGTTTTGCGCCGACCCGGGGGACCTCGGCCGGGCGATCTCCGAAGCCGAGCTGATGCTCGACGTGATCGCCCGCGACGACCGGGTCGCCGACCAGCTCGGCGCCGAGATCGGCAACGGGGTCTACCGGCTCCTGTTCCGCGCCATGGCCTCCGACCCGGAGGAGGTGGAGCGCTTCTACGCCGAGACGGTCGAGCCCCTCGTCGCCCACGACACTCAGTACCGCACCGATCTGCTCGGCACGCTCGAGACCTACCTCGCCAACGACTGCAACATGAACGCCACCGCCCGCGCCGTCTTCGCCCACCGCCACACGGTCGCCCACCGGCTCGGGCGGATCCGCGAGCTCACCGGTCTCGACCCGGCGCTCGGCGACGACCGCGAGCGCCTCGGTCTCGGGCTCAAGGCCTACCGGATCGTCGCCCCGACGCTGCCCAAGTGACGGCGGGCGCGCTACCGGTCTGAGCCGAGGGCTTCGCGCCGGGCTTGCTCGGCCGCCGCCTCGGCGGCCTCATCAGCCTCGCGCGCGAGACGCTCGGCAAACTGCGCGCGCCGCCGCTGAGCGTCCTCTCGCGCGGCCTGATCGGCGGCGCGGGTCTGCTGGGAGATCTCGCGCTCGAGCTTCGTCTCGACCGCCTTGAGCCGCTTCTCGGCGTCCTCGCGGGCCCGCTCCTCGGCCTCGCTGCGCAGCTTCTTCTCCTCCTCGGCCAGCTTCGCCTCGAGCTCGGCCTGCGCCTGCTTGGCGGCCTTCTCGCGGGCGCGCTCGGCGGCGGCCTCGGCGTCGCGTTCGAACTCCTGCGTCTGCTCGCGAAGCCGGTCCTGGGCCTCGGCTCGGGCGCGCTGCTCGGCTTCGCCGGCGAGGCGTTCGACGAGGGCGTCGAGCCTGCGCTCGGTTCGCTCCAGCGCCTGCTCGGCCCGGGCTCGGAGCGCGACCTCGGCGCGCATCTTGCGCTCCGCCTGATCGGCGGCGAGCTCGAGCTTGCGCTCGGCCTCTGAGAGCTTGGCGGCCGCCTGCTCGAGCTCCGCCGTGAACTCGGCGCGGGCCTGCTCGTGCGCCTCGGCGATCGCCTCGCGCTTGACCGCCGCGACGCGTTCCTCGAGCTGCTGCGCCGACTGCTGCCTGATCTGTGCCGCTGCTTCTTTGAGCTTCGCCTGAGCCTTCGCGCGGAGCTGGTCGCGGGCGGCGATCGCCCTCGATTCGACCTCCGACGACGCCTTGCGCTTCGCCTCCTCGGCCTCGGCGGTCGCCGCGTCGCTCGCCGCCTCGCTCTCGCCGGCGCGCAGCTCGGCTTCGATCCGCGAGGCGTCCGCCTCGCCGGCCTGGCGCCGCGCCTCGTCGCCGGCCTGCTTTGCGCTCAGCAGCTCGGCGCGCAGGCGCCTCACCTCTGCGGCCAGCTCGGCGGTGGTCTCGGCCCGTGCGGCCCCCGCCGCATCGCTCAGTCCGGCGACCGCCGCCTTCGCGTCCGCGGTGGGATCATCCGCCGCCTGCTCGGGCGACGTCGGCTCGACTTCACGTAGCCGCGGCTCGGATGCCACGGACCGAGCCTACCTCACGTCGCCGGGCACCGGATCGGGCCGCTCAGTCGACCTCCGCGTCCTCCACGAGCGGCGGCGGCGGCTCGAAGTCCCACTCCCGCATGCCCTCCTCCATCCGAGCGATCACGGTCTCGATCACCGCCACCCGCGCCCACCGTTTCGAGTCACCCGCGATCACGCCCCAGGGAGCGTTCGGCTGGTCGGTGCGGGCGAGCATGTCCTCGACCGCCTCGAGGTAGGCATCTCGCTTCTCGCGGTTGCGCCAATCCTCGTCGGTCAGCTTCCAGCTCTTCAGCGGGTCCTGCTCGCGGCTCTTGAAGCGCTTCAGCTGCTCCTCCGCGGAGATGTGCATCCACAGCTTGACCAGGATCATGCCCTCGTCGGTGAGCGAGCGCTCGTAGTTGTTGATCTCGTCGTAGGCGCGCAGCCACTGCTCGCGGGTGGCGAAGCCCTCGACTCGCTCGACCAGCACGCGGCCGTACCAGGAGCGGTCGAAGACCGCCATCCCGCCCCAGCCGGGGAGCCTGCTCCAGAAGCGCCAGAGGAAGTGATGGCGTTTCTCGTCCGCTGTCGGAGCCGCGAACTGGGCCACGCGCACGTGACGCGGATCGAGCGGAGCGACCAGGCGCTTGATCGCGCCGCCCTTGCCGGAGGCGTCCCAGCCCTCGAACAGAGCCAAGACCGGCGGGCCGATCCTCTGCTCGCCGTCGACCGCGAGCTGGGCGCCGAGCGTCAGGCGCAGCTGCGCGAGCCGCAGCTGCGCGCGCTTGAGCTGCTTCTCCTCCTCTTTTCGCGACAGCGTCTTCGAGAGATCGAGTTCATCGAGCCGTCCCACATCCCCATCCTCTCACCGAACCAGCAACGCGAGCGGCACCTTCGGGCCCGGCGGCGGCGGTTCGTCGGCGAAGAACTGCAGCGCGAGCGGGAACAGCAGCGTCGCCAGCAGGATCATGATCACGCCCACGGCGACCAGCCAGCGGGATCGCGCCATGTGGCCGAAGATCGCGACCAGGAAGCCGCCGATCATCAGCGCGAGATAGGGGCCGATCGACTCCGGCAGGAGCGCGCCGGCGCTGAGCAACGACATGGCGTCATTATTCAGGGCCGCGATGGCTGAACACCCAGAGAACGTGAGCGAGGTCAAGGAAGCGCTCGAGCAGGCCGGCTACCTGGCGGACGAGTCCGCCGCCCTGGTCGCCTACCTGGCGCAGAGGCTGGGCAAGCCGATCCTGGTCGAGGGCCCGGCCGGGGTCGGCAAGACGGAGCTGGCGAAGGCGATCTCGCGCGCCAGCGGCCGCAAGCTGATCCGCCTGCAGTGCTATGAGGGCCTCGACGAGTCCAAGGCGCTCTACGAGTGGAACTACCGCAAGCAGCTCTTGCGGATCCAGGCCTCGTCGGGCGCCGAGGCGGAGCCGACCGGGGACTCCTGGGACGACATCTTCGCCGAGGACTTCCTGCTCACGCGCCCGTTGCTGGCGGCGATCGCTTCGTCCGAGCCGGTGGTGCTGCTGATCGACGAGATCGACAAGACCGACCAGGAGTTCGAGGCGATGCTGCTCGAGGTGCTCTCGGACTTTCAGATCTCGATTCCCGAGCTCGGGGTGATCGAGGCGCGCACGCATCCGATCGTCGTCCTGACCTCGAACAACTCGCGCGAGCTGACCGAGGCGCTGAAGCGCCGCTGCCTCTACCTGTGGCTCGACTACCCGGACGTCGAGCGCGAGATGGAGATCGTCCACCTGCACGCCCCCGAGCTCGATCAGCAGCTCGCCAGGCGCCTGGTCGAGGTGATCCACATGGTCCGCCAGCTCGACCTGAAGAAGCCGCCCTCGATCGCCGAGTCGATCGACTGGGCGCGGGCGCTGCTGCTGCTCGGCGCCGACGACATCGACCGCGCCCTGTTCGAGCGCACGATGAGCATCATCGTCAAGCACCGCTCCGACATCGACCTGGTCGCGGAGCGGGTCGGGGTGCAGCTCAGCGGACCGCAGCTGGGAGCAGAGGCGACGGGATGAGGGCCGCGGGCTCGTGAACGCCCAGCCGTCCGCTCTTCCACCCGGCCTCGCACCCCGCATCGCCGCCTTCTGCGAGGAGCTTCGCAGCGAGGGCGTCGCCGTCGGCACGGCCGAGCTGCTCGACGCCTTCGAGGCCCTCGGCGCCGTGCCCTGGACCGAGCCCGCCGACTTCCGCGAGGCGCTGGCGACGACGATCGCCAAGTCGCAGGAGGACCGGCGGGTGTTCGAGCTGCTCTTCGACCGCTTCTTCTTCCGCGCCGCCGAGGCGGAGGCGCTCGAGCAGGGGATCCGCGAGGACCGCCGCTACGACGGCGGCGAGCGCCTCGACCTCGACCAGCTTCGGGAAGCGATTCGCCAGGCGATCGCCGAGGGCTCCGACGGCGAGATGCGCGACGCCGCCCGGCTCGCGATCGCCGCCTTCGGTCGCCAGGGCGAGGGCTCCGGGGTGGTCGGGGTCGACGTGCAGCGGATCCGGCGGACGCTGGGCCTGCAGGCCGGCAACCGCGATCCCGACGCCGACTCGGTGACGCTCGAGCGCGAGCAGATCCAGGAGTTCGAGCGCCATCTGCGGCGTGAGCTCGAACGGGCGCTGATCGAGCGGACACAGAAGATGCCGCCGTCGCGTCCGTTGGCCGAGCTCGACCGGGCGCTGCCCACGAGCCCGACCCAGGACCTCGCCGCCGTCCACCGGGCGGTCGCGCAGCTGAAGCGCCGCCTGGCGACGCTCGGTCACGAGCAGCGCGGCCGCAAGCGCGCCGCCGCGGTCGACATGCGGCGCACGATGCGCGCCTCGCTGGAGACGGGCGGAGTGCCGCTGCGGCTCAAGTACCGGCCGAAGCGCCCCCGCCGCCCCGAGATCTACGTGCTCTGCGACGTCTCCACCTCGGTCACCTCGGCGAGCGTCTTCTTCCTCTCGGTCCTGCATGCTCTTCACGACTCGTTTCGCAAGCTGCGCAGCTTCGTCTTCATCGAGCGGATCTCCGAGGTCACGGAGGTGTTCGAGCGCGAGCGCGACTTCCGCGCGATCTCGGAGAAGATCAGCCGCGAGGGGGGCGTCGCCGACGTCTCCGGCTATACCGACTATGGGCGCGTCTGGCTCGAGTTCATCGAGGAGATCTCCGAGGACCTCGACCCGCGTTCGACCGTGATCGTGCTCGGCGACGCGCGCACCAACGGCCGCGAGCCCCACGCCGAGGTCTTCGCCCGGATCTCCGAGCGCGCCGGCCGCACCTTCTGGCTCAACCCGGAGCCGCGCCTGTACTGGAACTACGGCGACTCGGTGATGTCGGCGTACGAGCGCCACTGCGACGCCGCCTTCGAGTGCTGGACGACCAAGCACCTGGAGAACTTCGTCAACGTGATCGCCGGCGGCGCCGTGGTCGAGGACTGAGCCGGGCTAGACTGACGCGCGGACCAACCAGGGGTGCTCGCGGGCATGCGGGCTGAGATAGCGCCTAATCAGGAAACCCCGGCGCTGACCCTTAGAACCTGTGCGGTAATGCGCGCGGAGGGAGCATGACAGCGGCAACTGAGGCTCCCGTCGAGGAGCCTCGAACAGTTTCAGCGGCGGGCACGGCGATCGAGATCGCCGGGCTCGGCCACTCCTTCGACCGGCTCGAAGTGCTCGACCGCGTCGATCTCAGCGTCGGCGCGCGAGAGGTCGTCGGCGTCGTCGGCCCGTCCGGATGCGGCAAGTCGACCCTGCTCGAACTGATCGCGGGGCTGCTCGAGCCCGACCAGGGGACGGTCGCGGTCGGCGAGCAGCGCGCGGCGCCCGAACGCCTCGCTCGCTGCGTCTACATGCCCCAGCGAGACCTGCTCCTGCCCTGGCTCTCGGCCCTCGACAACGCCGGCCTGGCGCTGCGAAACCGCGGCGCCGGCCGCGACGCCGCCCGGGCCGCGGCCGCGCCCCTGTTCGAGCGCTTCGGGCTCGGCGGCTTCGAATCGGCGCGCCCCGCCCAGCTCTCGGGCGGGATGCGCCAGCGGGTCGCCTTTCTGCGCACCCTGCTGGCGGCGAAGCCGGTGCTGCTGCTCGATGAGCCGTTCGCCTCGCTGGACGCAATCTCGCGCGCCGAGATGCAGGAGTGGCTGGCGACCGCGCTCGCCGCCGAGCCGGCGACCGTGGTCCTGGTCACGCACGACGTCGAGGAGGCGCTCTACCTCTGCGACCGCGTCGCCGTGCTCAGCTCTCGCCCGGGCCGGACCCTGGTCACGATCGACTCGCCGGCGCCTCGGACCCTGCCGCGGCTCGAGGTCGTCACCTCGCCGGCTTTCACCAGCGCCCGCGAGCGCGCCCTCGAAGCGCTGGCGAAGGGGGCACGATGAGCGCCCGGCAAGGGGGCGCAGTGGCGCCCTGGCTGCTGCCGCTGGGCGTCGTCGTCGCCCTGCTCGGCCTCTGGGAACTGGCCGCGCAGTGGGACTGGATCGCCGACGCGCTCAAGATCAAGCCCTTCCTGATCCCGGCGCCGAGCGAGATCGCCCAGTCGCTGTGGGATGACCGCGCCCTGCTCGCCGAGGACGCCTGGGTGACCGCGCAGGAGGTTCTGCTCGGCTTTGCCCTGGCGCTCGTAGTCGGTTTCGGCTTCGCGATCGCCCTGCACCTCTCGGACACCCTGAGACGCGCCTTCTACCCGCTGCTGGTCGCCTCTCAGACCGTGCCGGTGATCGCGATCGCGCCGATCCTCGTCGTCTGGCTCGGCTTCGGGATCGGGCCGAAGCTGGCGATCATCGCCCTCGTCTGCTTCTTCCCGATCACCGTCAACACGCTCGACGGCCTGCGCTCGGTCGACCCCGAGCTGCCGCGGATGATGCGGACGCTCGACGCCCGACGCTCGCAGATCCTGCGCCGGGTGGAGATCCCGTCGGCACTCCCGTTCCTGCTCAGCGGGGCGAAGATCGCGGCGGTGATCTCGGTGATCGGCGCGGTCTTCGGCGAGTGGTCCGGCGCCGACCAGGGACTCGGCCACCTGATCCTGATCGCCCAGGGACAGCTGCAGACGGCGCGGGTGTTCGCCGCCGTCGTCGTGCTCTCGACCCTGGCGCTGATCCTCTTCGGCGGCCTGGCGCTGATCGAACGGCGCCTCGCCTGGTGGGAGCCCCGGCGCAACCGCAGGATCGCGGGATGAGGCGGCTGGTCACCGCCGCCGCGGTCTTCGCCCTCGCTCTGACCAGCGGCTGTGGCGAAAAGCAGGAGAACCGCAACGGCGACTCCGAACGGCTGGCGCTGGCGCTCGACTTCTACGTCAACCCCGACCACGCGGGCATCTACACCGCCCTCGACCGCGGCTACTTCGACGAGGCCGGGCTCGAGGTCGAGCCGCACGTGCCCTCCGATCCCTCGGCGCCGATCCGCCAGGTGGCCGCCGGGCGCGCCGACCTCGCCGTCTCCTATGAGCCCGAGGTGCTGCTGGCCCAGGACCAGGGTCTGCCGGTGATCGCCGTCGCGGCCCTGGTCTCCCGGCCCCTGACCTCGCTCATCTCTCTCCCCGAGGCCGGGATCACGAACGCCGCCGACCTCCAGGGGAAGACGATCGCGACCGCCGGGATTCCCTACCAGGCGGACTTCCTCGAGACGATCCTCGAGCGCGAGGGGCTATCGCTCGACGACGTGACCCAGAAGGACGTCGGCCTCAACCTGCTGCCGGCGGTGCTCTCGGGCAGCGCCGACGCGATGCTGGGCGGCTTTCTCAACGTCGAGGGCGTCGACCTCGAGGAGCGCGGCCTCCACCCCCGCGTGGTCCCGGTCGATCAGCTCGGGATCCCGACATACGACGAGCTCGTGCTCGTCGCAAGCTCCGACCGCGTCGCCGACGATCCGGAGGCGATCCGGCTGTTCATAGCCGCGCTCGAGCGCGGCACCCGCGCCGCAGTCGGCGACCCCGCCGGCGCCACCGAGGCGATCCTCGCCGCCGGCGACGGGCTCGAGCCGAAGCTCACCCGGGCGGAGATCGACCGCACCCTGCCGCTGCTGTTGCCGGAGAAGGCCTCGGAGCCGTTCGGCCACATGAACCCCCGCGAGTGGGAGGAGTTCGCCGGCTTCTTCGCCGACGGCGGCCTGATCTCGACCCGCCCCACCGCGGCCGAGATGTTCACCGACGATCTACTCCCCGGCCAGATCCCGGAGTAAGACACGGCGCCCGCCTAGAGCGGCAGGTCGGACGGCAGCGGCACGTCCTGAGGCGAGCGGGCCTCGTCCGCCGGCGTCTCCCAGTCCGGATAGGCGAGACCGTCGCGGCCCTGGTGCTCGCCCGAGCCGCCGAGCGCCAGCACCAGCAGCCGCCCGGGGCCGCGGTTGACGAGCTGACGACGCAGCTCCGGGCCGACGCGGGCGAGCTCGCCGCGCTCGAGCAGCTGCTCTTCGCCCTCGATCATCAGCGTCAGCGAGCCCTCGAGCACGAGGTAGACCTCCTCCTGGCGCTCGTGGCGGTGGATGCGGCCACGCTGACCCGGCTCGAGCACGATCTCGTTGCAGCCGAAGCTGGTGACCCCGAGCTGGCGGCGCAGGGGCACGAAACGGTCGCCCGGGTCGGGCTCGATCCGCGCGCGGGAAAACCCGGTCTCCATGCCTGCAAACTAACGGCGCTCGATCTAAACTGCCGCGGCTCATGGACTGGAAGCTCGAACTGGTGCAGATCCCCGTCTCCGACGTCGACCGGGCGAAGGCCTTTTACGTCGAGCAGTGCGGCTTCAACGCCGATCACGACCACCAGGTGAGCGACGAAATCCGCTTCGTCCAGCTGACGCCGCCCGGCTCGGTTCAGGGCATGCAGATGGTCGTCGACGACATCGAGGCCGCCCACGCCGAGCTCGCCGGGCGGGGGGTCGAGGTCAGCGATGTCCAGACCTTCCCCTGGGGCGCGTTCGTCTTCTTCAGCGACCCGGACGGCAACGGCTGGGCCGTGCAAGCGATCCCCGAGCGCGGTTAGGCCGGCCGGCCGGTCTCGGGCGGGCCGCCGACGATAATTGGGCAACCGTGCGGATCCTCTTCTGCACCCAGATGTGGCCGGGACCCGACGATCCCGATCTCGGCAGCTTTCTCGTCCCGGTGGTCCGCGAGCTCGAGGCCCTTGGCCACGACGTCGATGTCGTCGCCATCGACCACCGGCGACCGTCGCGAACGAAGTACGCCCGGCTGACCCGCGAAGCGGTCGCCCAGGCGCGGCGCACCCGCCCCGACGTGATCTTCGCCCACGTCCTCTTCCCCGCCGGCGCCGCGGGCGCGATCGCGGCGACGGTCACGCGCACGCCCCTGGTCGTCATGGCGCACGGCCAGGACGTCGCCAACCTGGGCCAGGTCCGCGGCGTCACCGGTGCGACCCGCTGGGTGATCCGCAGGTCGGCGGGCGTGATCGCGAACTCGCGCTGGCTCGCCGATCGCCTGCTCGCCCGGATCCCCGAGGCGGAGTCGAAGATCGAGATCGCCAGCTGCGGCATCGACCTCGACGCCTTCGCCCCCGCCGATGCCGCCGACGCCCGGCGGGAGCTCGGATGGGACGGTGACGGCCCCGGCTTCCTCTGCGTCGGCTCGCTGATCGAGCGCAAGAACGTCGTCGCCCTTGCCGACGCCTTCGCCTCGCTCGGGCGCGGCCGGCTGGCCTTCGTCGGCGACGGCGAGCTGCGCCCGGCGCTCGAGGGGCGCGCGAACGTGCGGCTGGTCGGGCGCATCCCACAGGCCGAGGTGCCGCGCTGGATCGCCGCCTGCGACGTCCTCTGCCAGCCATCGCTGATCGAGCCCTTCGGCCAGGCGACGCTCGAGGGGATGGCGATGGAGCGCAACGTGGTCGCGACTACCGTCGGCGGCCCGCCCGAGTTCGTCCCGCCGGAGGCCGGGGTGCTCGTCGATCCCGGCGACGCCGAGGCGCTGACCGGCGCCCTTGACCGCGCCGCGTCCCTGCCGACGCCCAACCCCGCCGCTCGAGCCGCGGCCGCCGAGCACTCGGTCACCCACGAGGTGGGCCGAATGGCCGCCGTGCTCGAGCGCGCGATCGGCTCGGCGACCGCCGGCTAGCGCTCAGGCCGCGCGCCGCAGGGGCGGGCCGGCGGCGACGGCGCCGTGCCAGCGGGCGAGCGCGAAGGAGCCGGCGAGGCCACGGAAGGGCGCGTAGGGGGCGAAGTACTCCTCCACCTCCTCGACCGTGGCCCGGCGGCCCAGTCCTGCCAGCGAGCCGACCAGCTTGACGTAGGCAAGATCGCCGGCGGGCAGCGAATCGGGCTCACCGCGGCCGCTGAAACCGAGCACCTGAAGCGTCCAGGGCCCGATCCCGGGAATCCGGGCGAGCCGGCGGTCACCCTCGGGGCGGGCGGGGTCGACGCGGCCGCGGGCGACCTCGCGCGCGCAGCGGATCAGGGCGATCGCCCGCGAGGGGGCGAGGTCGAACGCCGCGAGCTCGGCCGGCGCGATCCCGGCGACGGCCTCTGGCGAGGGCACGTCGCGCAGCGGCCCGGGTCCGATCCAGGCGCCGTCGTCGGCCGGCTGCAGCCGATCGCCCCAGCGGCGGACGACGCGGCGCTGGATCTCGGCGGCGCGCGACGACTCGATCAGTTGCTCGGTGACCGCCCAGGCGAGCGCCTCCCAAGGCCACGGCCGCCGCCTGGGGCGGTGCCACGGGCGGTGGTGGATGATCTCGCCGATCAGCGGATCGCCGCGGAAGGTCCGCGCAAACTCCGACATGTCCTCGTCCACGGCGACCGCGAAACGCATCCGCTCGATCGCCAGCTCGAGCGCCTCACGGCCGGCGGGACGGTCTGCATCGGCGGGGCCCGCCCTGAACACCACCCGTTCGGACTGCGGTTGCCAGACGTGGACCACGACCCGGCCGTCCGCGGTCGCCAGCAGCCGCGAGACGACCGAGCCGCGCCGGCGGGCGACCCCGTCCCCGCCGAGGCGCGTCCGCAGCCGGTACGGCCACGCCGGGCGCACCTCGACCTCGAGCGGCACGTTGCCGGCTCGCCGCGCCGGGCCCACCGCGCTAGCGGTCGAGCAGGTGGACGTCGACCATGAACGAGCGGCTCGCGAGCACCTTCACCGGCCGCTCCTTGGCCCGGGTGCGCTTTGCGGGGCGCTTGGACGAACCGCCGCGGGTCGCGCGCGCGAGCGCCACCGTGGCGGCGCCGGCGACCAGGCCACCGGCGGCGGCGATCGCCGCCGTGCGCGCCTCGCCCTTCCAGGCCGAGAGCTCCGCTTGGCGCTCGATCGGGGCGGGCAACGGGCGGGCCGTGGGCTCGGTCGGCTCGTCCTCGTCCTCGAGCACGGGCATCTCGATCGCCTCGGTCTCCAGCAGCTCCTCGCTCATCGCGTCCTACTCTAAGCCCTTGTCAAGCGGAGCTTCCGCCAGCGACCGTTCGTAGATGCGGTAGCGCTGGACGACTGTTCCGCCCATCCCCTCCATCGCCCGGTTCATCGGGTCGTTGGTCTCCAGGATCCAGCCCATGTGGCCGCCGCGGGGGCCGACGTCGGCTGCGGTCTGCACGTGACGCTCATAGAGCGCCGCGGCGACGCCGAGGTGCTGATAGTCGTCTTTGACCCCGAGCGCGAATACCCGCAGCCGGTCGATGTAGCGCTTGCGCCGCAGGAAGTGGATCCAGCCGAACGGCAGCAGGCGTCCATCCATCTTCGCCAGCGCCTGCTCGACATCGGGCAGGGTGAGTGCGGCACCGATCACCTCGCCGTCCTTCTCGGCGATCATCGCCCAGTTCTCGTCCAGGATCGGTTTCAGGTTCTTGGCCTGGAAGGCGACCTCCTCCTCGGTGATCGGGACGAATCCCCAGTTGTGGCCCCAGGCCTCGTTGTAGACCTCCATGAAGCGCGTCACCTCGGCCTCCATGTCGCGCTTTCGCATCTTCCGCAACACGACCCCCTCCTCGCGCGACTTCGCCGCCGCCGCGTGGATCAGCGGGTGCAGCTCGGTGCCCGCCTTCAGCTTGCCGAACCACAGCTCCCACATCAGCAGGTCCATCGCCTTGCTCAGCCCGAGCTCCTCGAGCAGGCGCTGGTAGTAGGGCGGGTGCCAGGGCTCGAGGATCATCGAGGGCTCGTCGAAGCCCTCGATCAGGATCCCGCACTCGTCGTTCATGGTGAAGTCCATCGGCCCGAGCATGCGCTCGCGGCCGCGCTCGCGCAGCCAACCGGCGGCGGCGTCGACCAGGGCACGCACGACCTCGGGGTCGTCCTCGGCGTCGAAGAAGCCGAACATGCCGTCGTTGCCGCCCTGGAACTGATCCCAGCGGTGGTCGATGTGGGCACTGATCCGGCCGACCGGCTGACCGTCGCGCTCAGCGAGCAAGAGCTCTGCCTCGGCGTGCTCGAACCAGGGGTTCTTGGTGCGGTCGAGGAATTGGCGGCGCTCGAAGCGCAGCGGAGGCACCCACTGGGGGTCGTCGCGGCGGAGGCGATAGGGAAGCTCGATGAAGGCCCTGAGGTCGCGCTTGCCCGAAACGGGCCTGATCGACGGTTCCGTCACCTCGCGCAACCTACACTTGTGCCGATGAGCGAGACGACCCGCGCGCCGGTCGACGTATTCGAGAAGGCGCGCACCCACGATCGGCTCGAGCTGCTCGAGATCGCCAAGCAGAGCGATCTGATGCCCTACTTCCGGGTGCTCACATCCGAGGCCGGACCGGTGGTCGAGATGGAGGGGCGCGAGACGATCATGCTCGGCTCCAACAACTACCTCGGCCTCACCGGCGACCCCCGGGTCAAGCAGGCGGCTCGCGACGCGCTCGAGACCTACGGAACCGGGCTCACCGGCTCTCGCCTGCTCAACGGCACGACGCCGCTGCACCTCGAGCTCGAGCGCGAGCTGGCCGAGTTCATGGGCACCGAGGAGGCGATCGTCTTCACCACCGGTCACCAGGCCAACGTCGGCTGCATCGGCACGATCCTCGGTCCGGGCGACACGGTGATCTGCGACTCCGCCGACCACGCCTCGATCCTCGACGGCTGCATGCTCTCGGGCGCCAAGCTGCGCCCCTTCCGCCACAACCAGATGGCGAAGCTCGAGCGCATGCTCGAGCGCGCCGCCGGCGACGGGGGCGGCGTGATGGTGATCGTCGACGGCGTCTTCTCGATGGAGGGCGACCTCTGCGACCTGCCGGCGATCGTCGAGCTCTGCCGGCGCTACGGCGCCAGGCTGATGGTCGACGAGGCCCATGCGGTCGGCGTCCTCGGCACGCGCGGCGCCGGCACCTGCGAGCTCTTCGGGCTCGAGGCCGAGGTCGACCTGCGGATGGGGACCTTCTCCAAGAGCCTCGCCTCGTGCGGCGGCTTCATCGCCGGCCCGTCGGAGGTGATCGAGTACCTGCGCTTCGCCTCGCGCCCCTTCATCTTCACCGCCTCGGCCGTTCCGGCGGCGGTCGGCGCCGCGCTCGGGGCCCTGCGGGTGATCCGGGCCGAGGGCGCCGAGCTGATGGCGAAGCTGCTCGACAACGCCCGCTATCTGCGCCAGGGCTTCCACGACCTCGGCCTGGTCGTGATCGAGCCGGGAAGGCTCCCCGACGGCAGCGAGGCGACGACCCCGGTGGTCCCGGTCGTCGTCGGCGAGGACTATCAGGCGGCGCTGCTGTGGAAGGCGCTCTTCGAGGCCGGCCTCTACACCAACGTCGCCGTGCATCCCGCGGTGCCGCCGGGGGCGGCACTACTGCGGACCTCGCTGATGGCGACCCATGAGCGCGAGCATCTCGACCGGGCCCTGGCGATCATCGAGACGACGATCGCCGACTTCCCCGACCTGCCCCGCCCCTGATTCGTTCCCCCTGGCGGGGGAGATTCGGCTTGTCCAATTTTGAACAAGCCGAATTTGTGAACGAAAAGCTTGCTCGTAGCGAACGAAGTGTTACCCCTCCGTAGTTCTTCCGGTTGACGCGCCCCCTCGGAGTTCTTTAGGTTCCCAATCGCGCCGTACGCACCCCGGGGCAGGGAGCGGACGGGACATGAGGAGAGAGATTTGTGTCCCGGTCGCAACCTGAAGCGGGCCCAGTGCCCGCCGGGAGCGTCGACGCCCAGATACCCCGCTGTCGCAACCACCACTCGGAGGAGGAGTGAGTATGGAAGCTGCCTCGACCGTAGCCCCTGCCGTGATGCCGCAGCACATGCAGGCGCTCGCACATGCCAACCGGGTTCGGCTGGCACGAGCCTCGCTGAAGCGCAACATCGCGACGGGTGCCGTCGATGCGGCGGAGATCGTCAGGCAATGCCCCTGGGAAGTCGAGTCGATGCCGGTCGGAGAGCTGCTTCGCAGCCAGCGCCGGTGGGGACGCACACGGGCGCGCAAGTTCCTCTTCTCGATCGCAGTGAACGAGAACCGCGAGCTCGCGAGGCTCACCGGCCGCCAGCGCGAGTTGCTCGCCGCCGAGCTCGAGGCCAAGCGCCCGGGCGCCACCCAGATCACCTGATCCCGTAGGACACGGAGGTCCCTTCGGACCGGTCGCAAAAGGGGCGGGCGCGAGGCGCCCGCCCCGCCGCCACTCCGCGACCTGCGCCGGACTAGAAGCCGATGTTGAGTGGCAGCGGGCTGGTGCCGGCAAAGCCGAAGAACCAGATCCCGAAGCCGACCATGGCAAGTCCCGCCGAGGACACGAGGATCACCTCGAGCGCCGACGAGCCCAGCGGCTTGTTGCGCCGCTCGAGCAGCTCCGCGTGGCGGCGGTTGAGCCAGCTCAGCACCGTCACCAGGACGACGATCGAGATCAGGATCCCGAGCATCGTCACCATCAGTGCGGTGCCGAGCGAGGCCGAGCTCTGAACCTGCGAGCCGATCCACAGCCATCCGAGCGGTATCCCCACCCAGAGAAGGAGGCAGCCCGCCAGCATCAGCAGGACGAGCGCCGCGCTGGCGGGACCGCCCATGATCTCCCTGATCCGGGCCAGCATCGTGGCCTCAGATTAACCGCCCGGCCGCTCAGCGCAGCTTGACCAAACGGCCGGCGCGGGCGCGGAATGCCCGCCCGAGGCCGAAGGCCGCGAGGGCGGTGACCAGCGCCGCGACGCCGAGCCGGGCCGCGGGCGGAAGCAGGTCCGGAACGGCGTAGAAGAGCAACGCCAGCACGGCGACGCCGGCGGCGCCGGCGAGCAGGATCGTATGCGAGCGGTAGCCGCCGAAGTGCTCGCGGATCGAGAGCTCGAGCCCGGCGAGCGAGCCGAGTGCGAGCCCGGTCGCGAGCAGCACGGTGCTGCGGGGGCCGTTGACGAACAGGGCGGCGACCAGCATCACGAGGCCGACGAGAACGACCAGCTCAACCAGCGGAAACGAGCCCCACGGGGCCGGCGGGCGCTCCTGGTCGATCGGCTTTCGCGGCCTCGGCGCCGGCTTCGGGGCCGCGGGCGCCTTCGCCGGGGCGGCCTCGGAGTCGGCCGGGCGGGCGGGCGACGGCGGCCGTCGCGGCCGGGGCTTGCGGCGCTTCTTTGCCACTACTTCAGAGGGATCTGGCGACGCTCGCCGGGGGCCGGGGCCCCGCGGCTAACGGGCAACCCGAGGAAATCCGCAGCCGCCACCAGCCCATCAGCATGCCGAGGATGCCCCAGCGCGGTCGCGAGTGCCAGTGGCGGCAGCCGGGCTCGCCGATGTCCTGGTTGGAGACGATCACCCAGCGGTGCTCCTCGGGCGCCGCGATCATCGACTCGAGCAGGCCGCGATTCGCCTCCTCGACGTCGGCCTGGCGTCCGAGCTCGGCCTGGACGTCGCGCAGTCGCATCGCGAGCGCATCGCGCAGGCGCTCGAGCTCGCCGGTCGACAACACCCTGGGCCCGCCGATGGCTCCCACCTTCCACTCGAAGCCGCGGCGCGGGAAGGCCGAGGCGAAGAGCTCGCCGAGTTGGCGCTCGAGGCGGGCGATCTGACCGCGCAGGTCAGCACGAGCGAGCCGCTCGTCGGTCTCGGGGAGCGTCGTCGCCGGTACGAGCGGCCCCGAGGTGGTCAGATCGGTGCGGTCGAGCACTGCGGACAAGAGGAACTCCTTCCGGGCGGGCATTCTACCCGCGGAGGACGGATGCGGCGAGCCAGAGCGCTTCCTCGACCGCGATCGCGGGCACGCCGCCGACCTGGATCGCGATCAGCAAGGTGCGCTTGGTCTTCGGGCTCACGCCACGGCCCTGGGCCAGAGCCCCGAACAACAGCGACAGCGGCCGTTCGGCGTCGGCGACCACCAGCGTCCCCGGCGGGAGCTCGCCCGGCCGCCCCTCGAGCTGCTCGCCGGCCGCGGTCGGCCGAATCCCGAGCGGGCCGGAGACGCGATCGGCGTCGAAGGCGCGCACCGCGACGCCCGACTCGACGATCGCGATCGTCAGCGCGTCGTCGAGCAGGTTGTGACTGCGAAACCCCCCGTGCTTCATCCGGTCCAGCGCCAGCTCCTCGACCGGGGTCCGCTGCTCGTCGGGGTCGAGGCCGATGTGACGGTAGAAGACCCGGTAGGCCCACGGGATCGGCTGGTGGCGCATGTTGATCGCCTGGCCGCCGGAGAACCGGTCGGAGAGCAGTTTCAGGCGCTCCTTGACCTCCTTGGTCGAGCGCCCGGACCCGCGCTCGACGACGAGCTGCATCAGCGCCAGGCCCGGGAACTCCTGCTGCAGCTCCGCGGCGATCCAGCCGACCTCTGGCCGCGTCTCGTCGACCGCGGGCGGATCGCTCACCGGTCCTCCCGGGCGCGCCGGTCCGACTCCCGGATCAGGTCTTCGACGTCGGCGGTCAGCTGCTGCTCGGAGAGCGCGTCGGTGCCGATCGCCGCCTTGCTGAGCACGCCGCCGGGGTAGGCGAAGGCGACCGTCGGACAGCCACCGACCCGATAGAGGTTGGAGACGGCGCCGTCGGCATCCCAGCCGACGGGGATCTGCCAGCCGCGCTCGCGAACGATCTCACGCGCCTTCTCGCGGTCGTCGCGGACGTTGACCGAGAGGAAGTTGACCCGGCCGGCGAACCGCCGCGCGACCTGGTCGACGAGATCCTGGGTCGGCAGGCAATCGGCGCCGCCGGTGAACCAGAAGGAGATCACCAGCGGCTTCTCGAGCAGGTCGCAGACGCGGATCACCTGCGGCAGGTCGACCTGACAGGCGGGCGTTCGGCGATCGTCGCTGGGGCATGGGTTGGAGCCGGTCTCGCAGTCATCCTGGAAAACGTTCGCATCGCCGTCGGTCGAGCCGAGCAGCTCGGGAACCGCGAACTGCGGCAGCGGCTCGCCCTTCTCGGTGGCGCTGGTGCCGAGGATGCCGTCGTCGCGGGTCTTGAGCGTGTTCGCGGTCGCGACCACGATCAGGATCACGAAGGCGACGCCGACAAAGATCGAATAGCGACTCCCCGGCCTCCTGCGCTCGGTGTCTTGCTGATCGCCCGTCACGAGATAGCGACGAAGTCGCGGTCTACGACCTTACGGCCTGCCGCCCCTCAACAGTGCGCGACCCCGCGAGACCGGACGCGAAGCGGAGGATCTCGCGGGAGTTAAGTGCGTTTCGGCCCAGACGAGGGCCGCCGGCAGGACCAGCAGCACCCCGAGGAGCGCGACGCCGAGGTCGAGGACGGTGACGAGGCCGAAGTCGCGCAGCATGCGGATGTCGGTCGCGGTCAGGGCCGCGAAGCCGGCAATCGCGGTGACCCCGGACGCGAGCACCGCCATCCCGGTGCGCGAGTAGGCGCGCCGCAGGGCCTCGCCGAACGGCACCCCCGGCGTTCGCTCCTCCTCGTAGCGGGCTGCGAGCAGGACGCTGAACTCGGTCGCGATCGCGATCACCAACGCTCCCAGCGTCGCCGACATCGGGTTCAGGGGCACGCCGACGATCGCCAGGCCGAGCGCCGACCAACCGGTCGCGAGCACGATCGGAATCAGCGGTACCAGCGCCCGGCGGGCCGAGCGGTAGACCGCCAGCAGCGCCAGGGCTACGGCGGCGAGCCCGGCGAGGGTGAGCAGGTAGCGGTTGCTGGAGAGGGCGGAGTTCGCGTCGGCCGCCAGCACCGGCAGGCCGACGACCTCGGCGCTGACGCCGTCCGGCAGGTCGTTCTCGGTGCCCGGCGGATCGATCTCGGCCCGGATCGAGTCGATCAGCTGCTTTTGCTCGTCGAACGGCATCACCTTGATCCCGAACGGGATCACCGCCGTCCCCGAGGTCGCGTCGGCGTCGCGGCTGACGAAGGCGGCGAGGAAGTACTGCGGCAGCAGGTTGAGCACGCCCTCGACCCGGTCACGGGTCTCGGGCGGCGAGTCGCCGAACAGGTCGGGGAGCGCGATGTAGGGGCAGAGCTGGGTCTCCTGCTGCGCACACGGCGTCGCCTGATCGCCGAACCCGGCGTCGTCGAGGACCCGCTGCTTGAAGGCGCTCATCCAGGCGACCACGGCCGGGTCGGTGAGGTCGTCGGCGCGAACCGCGACCTCGACCTCGCCCGAGACCCCGGTCGCGTTCTGCAGCTCGTCGACGTTCTGCAGCTCGGGCAAGTCGCTGGGGACGAGCTCGCGAAGGTCGGAGATCACCTCGGCGCGGGTCCCCACCGCCCATCCCACTGCGGCGACCACGAGGCCGATCGCCAGCACCCGCCCGGGAGCGGCGACCGAGACCGCCAGGCCGCGCCTGCCCATGCGGCGGATCTGCTCGCCGGCGCGCCGGCGGGCTCGGCCGGCGGCGGCGAAGCGCTGCGCGCGTGGCGTCGAGCGACCGCTGCCGGACCCGCCGCCTCCGCCGGAGGCCGAGGCACCGGTGAGCGAGAGCAGCGCCAGCCCGCCGGTGAGCGCGACCACGAACGCGATCGCGATCCCGGCCACCAGCAGGACCCCGAAGCCGCGCACCATCGGAATCGGCGAGAGCAGCAGGACGAGGAAGCCGGCCGCGGTCGCAAACGCCGCCGTGGCGATCACCGGGCCACCGCGGGCCGCGGCCTCGACCGCGGCGCGGGCGGGCGAGGAGCCGCTCGCACGGGCCTCGGTGAAGCGAGCCTGGAACTGGATCGCGTAATCGACCGCGAGCCCGATCAGGATCGGCAGCACCGCGATCGAGGCCATCGTCAGCGAGCCGCCGAGTGCGGCCAGAAGGCCGAAGGTGAGCGCCGCGGCGACCAGGGCGACCGCGAGCGGCAGCAGCCTCGCCGGCGGGCCGAAGATCAGGGCCAGGGTCAGGGTCATGACCACGAGCGCGGCGACCAGGAGGACGACGATCGCGCTCGAGAGCTTGTCGGCGAGTCCGTCGACGACCACGGGCGCGCCGCTGACCACGTACTCGGCGTTGCGGATGCGGAAGGCGTCGTCGCCGACCGCGTCGCGGATCAGGTCGATCGCCTCGCTGCGCTGCGAATCGCTCAGGTCGGGCTTCAGCCGGATCAGGATCTGGGCCGCGTCGGCGCTCGGCCAGAAGATCGAGAAGCGGGGCTTGGGCTGACCGGGGTCGGCGGGGTCGAAGACGACCGAACTGACGAAGGTCGGGTCGTCGAGGCGCGGCAGGCCGCTCTGCCCGTAATCGACCGAGAGCTGGATGATCTGCTGCTGGAAGTTGGTCAGCACCTCCTGCGCGGCTGCCTGGGCCGCGGCTCGCTGCTCGTCCTCGCTCAGCCCCTGCTCCTGGGCGTTCTGCGCCGCGGCGGCGGCCGCCGCCCGCGCCTCGCGCACCGCGGCCCGCGACTGCGCCCGCAGCACCTCGGTCGCCTGGATCGCCGACTGGTTGAGGAAGGTGGCGCCGCCGAGCACCGCCTGCGCCGGCTTCGCCTCGGCGATCCGCGCGCAGGGCTCGGGGGCCGGCTCGTCGGTGAACACCGCTCCACCGGGGACGTTGCCCGAGAGGCAGCCCTCGAGCGACAGCAGCTTGCCGAGGTCCGAGGTGAGCACGAGCTGGTCCAGGTCGCCCTTGACCAGGACGACGACCGCGTCGTCGCCGAACTTCTGCTTGAAGTCCTGGGTCGCGCGATAGGCGGCCGAGTCGTTGTCGACGAGCTGATCGGTGCCCGCGTCGGGCTCCAAGCGCAGCGCCGCCACCGCCCCGATCACGGCCACGAGCACGACCGCGACCACCACCGGGATCGGTTGCTCGACGCACCAGCCCGCGATCCGTGCGAAGCGATCCCTCACCGGGGAGATGCTACGGATGCGAATCACCCGCGGCGCCGTCTACGGCTCGCGGTGGGATAGGGCGCTCCGGGCAAGGAAGCAGGGAGCGACGCGTACGTGGTACGCGAGCGACCGATGACGCCGCCCGGGGCGTCCTAGTCCATCGCGAGCGGGCCCTGGGTCTCTGCGTTCAGGAACTGCGAGACGAACTCGTTCTCGGAGTTGAACAGTTCCTCCGACGGCCCCGACTCGACGATCTTGCCCTTCCAGAGCACGGCGATGAAGTCGGCGATCCGGCGCGCGGTGCCGAGATCGTGGCTGATCACCAGATAGCAGCCGCCGTTCTCCTCGTGGATCTCGCGGATCAGCTCGCAGAGGAGCGCCGTGCGCACCGGGTCAAGGCCCGAGTCGGGCTCGTCGAACATGACGATCGCCGGGTCGAGCACCAGCGCCCGGGCGAAGCCGGCGCGCTTGCGCATGCCGCCCGAGAGCTCGTTCGGCATCTTCTCCAATGCCTCGGAGAGTCCGACCTCGTTGAGGCGACGGTTGACGATCTCGCCGATCTCCTCCTCGCCCTTGTCGGTGTGCTGGCGCAGCGGGAAGGCGACGTTGTCGAAGATGTTCATCGAGCCGAACAGCGCCCCGTCCTGGAACAGCAGCCCGAACTTCTTCCGCATCTCGAAGAGCTCGTCGTCGGCCATATTCGGAACCGACTCGCCATGGACGAGCACGTCGCCCGAATCCGGGTACAGGAGGCCGACGATGTGCTTGATCAGCACCGACTTGCCGGTACCCGACGGGCCCAGCACCATCGAGACCTGATCGTCTGGAAGGCCGAGGTTGAGCCCGTTGAGGATCCGCGTGCGGCCGAACTGCTTGACCACGTCGATGATCTCGATCGCGTCCTCGCCGCCGTGGTCACGCTTCTCGCCCGTATGCCAGCGATACGGGTTCGACTCCCTCGGGTCGACGCCCGGGATCGTGTAGTCCTTGTTCAAATCGCCGAGCTCGGGAGCGGGCTCCTCGTACTCGACCACCTCGCCGCCGCCGCTGCCGGCCTCTTCGGCGAAGCGGCCGTACTCCTGCTCCTGGGCGACCTGCTCGTCGACCGGCTGCTCCTCGGCGACCGCCTCGTCGGTGCCCGGGTCATCGATGTTGCGCTCTTCGTCGGCCATCGGCCCTCCCTCTCTCGTCAGCCGCCTATCGGCGCTCTCGGATTTGCGCCCCAGAACACGAGCGTCCCCATCATCCCGATGATGTGCACCAAGACGATGTTCAAGACCATCGACTTCGCCGTCGCCGTGCCCACGCCGACCGGACCGCCGGAGGCGGTGTAGCCGTAATAGCAGCCGACGAGCACGATCGCGGTTGCCATGAACATGGCTTTGATCAGGCTGAATATGAGATCGGGCGGGTTCTGGAACATCCAGAAGATCAGGAAGTAGCCGCCGGATGAGACCTCGCCGATCTGCTCGACCACCGCCAGGTAGGAGGCCAGGTAGCCGACGCCGATCGCGGCCAGGTACATGAACGGCAGCGTCATCCAGGCGCCCAGCAGGCGGGTGCCGCAGAGGAAGATCATCGGGTTGACGCCCATCACCTCGAGCGCGTCGACCTCGTCGGAGATCCGCATCGCGCCGAGCTCGGCGACGATCCCGGTGCCGACCTTGGCCGCCATCATGTAGCCGAAGGCGTAGGGGATCACCTCGCGCAGGTCACACCAGGCGGCAAAGACGCCGGCGTAGGCGGGCGAGCCGACGGAGCGGTTGAAGTAGGCGCCCTCGATCCCGCACTGGAGGCCGAGGATGAAGACCAGGCCCCAGATCACGATCGTCGAGCCCAGGATCAGGATCCCGGCCTGGCGCAGGGCCTCGCCGAAGAAGCGCATCACCCGGCCCGAGTAGACGATCCCCATCACCCGGCCGGAGAAGCGGGCGATGTCGCCCAAGCTTCCGAGCCAGTCGCGCGGCACCGCAAGCCAGCCGGGCATCAGCGCACTACTCCCGTCGCGGTCACTTGATCACCGAGATTTCCGGATGCGTGGCGAGCAGGGTTTGGGTGAACACGTAGTTGAACGCGAATACCCCCAGGAAGGCGATCACGACCGCCTCGTTGACCGCTCTACCCACACCCTCGGCGCCTCCGGACGCATTCATCCCTTTATAGGAGCAGACGACGGCGATGATCGCGCCGAACATCGTGCACTTGAGGATCGAGCCCCAGAGGTCGGTGACCGAGGCGTTGTTGAACAAGGTGGCGAAGAAGCCGCCGAGGGGCTGGCCGTAGGCGATCTCGGCGAAGAGGCCGCCGGCGATCCCGAACAGCAGCGCGTAGACGTCCATCAGCCCGGTGATCAGGATCAGGGCCAAGAAGCGGGGCACGACGAGGTTCTTGATCGGGTCGACGCCGAGCACCTGCAGCGCGTCGAGCTCCTCGCGGATCTTTCTTGCCCCGAGGTCGGCGGTGATCGCGGTCCCGGCGACGCCGGCGACGACGATCGCGGTGACGAAGGGCGCGAACTCCCTGACCGAGGCGAGGATGAAGAAGCCGCCGAGGCGGTCGAGGGCGCCGAAGAGCGATAGGAAGTTGGCGGCCTGGAGCCCGGGGGCGCCGAAGCCGAAGGCGACGGTCGAGATCATCAGCGGGAACCAGCAGAGCTGCAGCGCGAACAGGAACTGGCCGATGAACTCGCCCCCGAACGGGTAGGGCGGGCGGACGATCGCGGTGATCGTCTTGCCGGTCAGGATCATCATGTTCCCGACCTGCTCGAACAGGCTCTTGGCGGGCAGGAACGCCCTGTCAGCGACCGCTTTAACCATCAACGGCCTCCCAGGAGCAAGCTCCTGTTCGGGTTAGGTCAGGGCCGCCGCAAGCGGCTCGGGTAACGGACATCCGCCCGAGACCTTGATCCGCCACCAGTTCATCAACGCGCCGAGCGGCCCCATGCGCGGCCCCACGCGCCAGGTCGTGCAGCCGAGCTCGCCGGTCTCGGTCGCCGAGACCACCGTCCAGCGATGCCCGGCCGGGTCGGCGACCATCGCGTCGCGGACCTCGCGTGCGCGACGCTCCTGGCGGGCTCTGCGGCTCGCCGCCTGGCGCGCCGTCGCCAGCCGGCTGAGCAGCTCGTCGCGGGTCTCGGCGAGCTCGCCGGCACTCGCGATCCGGGGCTCGCCGGGGTTCAGCAGGCGCGGGGTGGAGGGCGGCTCGAGGTCGCGGCTGTAGCTCGCCAGCTCGGCCTCGATGCGGCCGATCTGACGGCGCAGCTCGCGCCGCGCCGCGCCCTCGTCGACCTCGAGCCACGAGTCGTCGAGGTCGAGCTCGATCGCGAGTTCGTCGAGGTCGAGCTCCGGGCCGCCGACGGCCGCGAGCTCATCCGGAAGGCCATCCTCGAGCGCCTCCGGCAGCCCCGCCGAGATCAGGGTCGTGATCGCCACGTCGCGCGGGTCGACGCCCGCCGCGCGCGCCGCCTCGATCGCCTCGGCGGCGATCTGCTCGACCTCCGGTGAGCCCTTTGCCGCCGCCGCCACGTAGCTGCCGAGGCCGTGGCGGGTGAGGATCAGGCCTTCGTCCTCGAGCCGCGCGTAGACGG
>DATBPT010000124.1:0-11535 GCA_036561205.1 Solirubrobacterales bacterium | reverse complement strand
GACGGCTTCACCTACCCGGTCAACCAGACCTCCTACTCGGTGCAGCTCGATCAGGTCCTGACGACGCTCCAGGGTGACGTGCGGACGGACCTGCAGATCTTCCTCGACCAGCTCGGCAACGCGTTCATCAAGTACGGCGGCGCCGAGGGCTTCCGCGAGCTCTACCGAACCTCGGCGCCGGCGGGCAAGTACACCTCGCAGGTCAACGAGGCGGTCCTGGGAACCGAGCCCGGCGATCTCAGCGGCCTGATCCGCGGCCTCGACCGGGTCGTCCGCGGGCTCGGCCAGAACGAGCAGACGCTGCAGAACCTGGTCACGAACCTGCGCATCTTCTCCGGCTCGTTCGCCGCTCAGGACGCCGCGCTCGGCCAGGCGATCGAGGAGCTCCCGAACACGCTCGAGGCGGCGCGGCCGGCGTTCGCCAACCTCAACGCCTCCTTCCCGGCCCTGCGCGCCTTCGCCCGCGAGGCGCTGCCGGGCGTGCGGTCGACCCCGGAGACGCTGCGCGCCGCGACCCCGTTCGTCGCCCAGATCCGGGCCCTGGTCTCCGAGCGCGAGCTCCGCGGCCTGGTCGCCGACCTGCGCCCGACGATTCCGAAGCTGGCCGAGCTTGCCAAGCGCACGGTGCCCTTCCTCGACCAGGCGCGGGCGCTCTCCTCCTGCTTCAACGAGGTCGTGATCCCGTGGGCCAACGACACGGTTCAGCCGATCGACCCGGCGAACCAGTACCCGCACGAGCCGGTCGGCCGGGTGTTCGAGGAGACCGCATATGGGCTCTCCGGGATCGCCTCCGAGAGCCGCTCGGGCGACGCCAACGGCCAGTACGTGCGTGTGCAAGCCGGCGGTGGCACCAACACGGTGAAGATCCCCGATGCGGTCCCGAGCCTCGACGGCAGCGGCCTTCAGGACGCGGTCGGCCTGACGCCGTTCCCGATCCTCGGCTCGATGCCGAACATCGAGGACTCGCTGAAGACGCCGTTCAAGCCGAACAAGCCGTGCGAGACCCAGGAGCCTCCGAACCTGCAGGCCGGCGTCGGCCCGGCGCCGCAGACCGCCGGTGCCTCGGCGCCACAGCTGGACCCGGCGGCGCTGCTCGCCGATCTGCCGGCGGAGCAGATCCGCAAGGCGGCGCTCGACTTCGGACTGCCGCCGGACGCGGCGAAGGCGCTCTCCGCCGCCGGGAGTGACGGCTGATGACGGCGATCCGCAAGCACTGGAAGGACTTCGTCGCCGTCGCCGGCCTGCTGCTGATCGCGCTCGCGGTGACCGTGTACATCGTCGAGGAGCAGCGGCTGCGGATCCCGATCTTCGAGGAGAAGCCGTTCGAGCTCAAGGCCGAGTTCGAGACCGCGCAGGCGGTCGTCCCCGGCCAGGGTCAGACGATCCGCGTCGCCGGGGTGCGGGTCGGCGACGTCTCCGACGTCGGGCTCGAGAACGGCCGCGGGGTGGTCACCTTCCAGATCGACCGCAAGTTCCTGCCGATCTACAAGGACGCGACGATTCTGATGCGGCCGACGACCGGGCTCAAGGACATGTTCTTCGAGCTCGACCCGGGCACCGCGTCCGCGGGCGAGTACGACGAGGGCTCCACGGTCCCGGTCGCCAACACGGCGCCCGACGTCAACCTGGACGAGATCCTCGGCGCGCTCGACTCCGACACGCAGGCCTACCTGAAGCTGCTGATCGTCGGCGCCGGTAAGGGTCTCGACGGTCGCGACAAGGACCTCGGCCACGTGCTCGGCGGGCTCGGGCCGATCAACCGCGACCTGGCGAAGCTCAATTCGGAGGTCGCGAAGCGCAAGGAAAACCTGGCGCGGCTGATCCACAACTTCAACCTCCTGGCGACGACCGTCGGCAGGGCGGACCACGATCTGACCGAGCTCGTCTCGTCGTCCAACGGCGCGCTCGAGGCGATCGCGCGCCAGGATCCGAACGTGCAGCGGGCCGTCAGCCTGCTGCCGGGCACGCTCCAGCAGGCGACCGAAACACTCACCCACACCGCGCAGCTGGCGAAGGTGCTCGGCCCGGCGTTCGACGACCTGCGGCCGTTCGCCCGCAACCTCGACGAGCTCAACGGCTCGACCCGCCAGCTCGCCGAGGCGGCGGCGCCGGTGCTCGAGAACGAGATCCGGCCGTTCGTGCGCGCCGCGCGCAAGCCGGTCCCCGACCTGCGCACCGCCGCCGAAGAATTCTCCGCCGCGACGCCGCCGTTGACCACGGTCGCGAGCAAGATCAACCGGCTCGGCAACATGGCCGCCTTCAACCCGAAGGGCGCCGAGCCCTCCGGCACCCCCGGTCGCGACGAGGGCTACCTCTACTGGGCGGGCTGGCTCGGCCACCTCGGCGACAGCGTCTTCTCCGTCGGCGACGGCAACGGCTTCTTCCGCCGCATCTACTTCACGGTCGGCTGCGACCAGCTGCTCGAGATCGTCCAGTCCTCGAGCGCCGCCGAGCAGGCGCTGAAGGAGATCGTCACCGGCCTCACAGGCGCCACCCGAGCCCTTCTATGCCCCCCGTGAGCACGAGCTGAGCTGATGCAGAAACAAGCACCATCAATCGGACGCATCCTCGTCGCCGTCGGCTTCACGCTTTCGTGCTTCGGGCTCATCCTCTTCCTCTGGATCGCCTTCGGCGGGCCGATCCCGCTGAAGCCACAGAGCTACCGGATCACCGCCTACTTCCCCGAGGCGACCCAGCTCGCGGTGGAGTCGGACGTGCGCATCGGCGGCGTCTCGGTCGGCAAGGTCAAGGAGATCCAGCTGGCGCCGCCCGACGAACGGGTCAACGGCAAGGACACGACCGAGGCCGTGATCGAGATCGAGCCCGAGTTCGCCCCGATCTCCGACGACGCCAACGCGATCCTGCGGCAGAAGACGCTGCTGGGCGAGACCTACGTCGAGCTCACATCCGGGACCGAGCCTGACAAGAATGCGGCACCGGTCGCGCTCGGCGCCGCGGCCAACGTCTCCGACGCCGAGTCGGACTCGATCGAGTCGATCCCCGAGGGCGGCACGCTGGGCGTCAGCCGGACCGAGGAGGCGACCCAGATCGACGAGATCTTCAATGCCCTCGACGAGGAGACGCGGCTCTCGTTCCAGCGCTGGCAGGCGAACGCGGCGACCGCGATCGACGGCCGCGGCATCGACCTCAACGACTCGTTCGGCAACCTCGGCCCCTTCCTCACCGACGCCTCCCAGATCGTCGACGTGCTCGGGCGCCAGAAGGAGGCCCTGAAGGGGCTGGTGCGCGACACGGGAGCGACGTTCGAGGCGCTCACGGCCCGCGACCAGGAGCTCGCCGGCGTCGTCCGCGGCTCGGACAACACCTTCGACGCGCTCGCCTCGCAGGACCAGGCGCTGGCGCAGACGTTCCAGATCCTGCCAACGTTCCAGCGCGAATCGCGGCTGACGCTCGAGCGCCTCGACCAGTTCCAGGTCAACGCGCGGCCGCTGGTCCAGGAGCTGATCCCGGTCGCCCGCGACCTCTCGCCGACGCTGCGCTCGGTGCGCGAGCTGTCGCCGCACCTGCGCAACCTGTTCGTCGACCTCGGCGATCTCGAGCGCGTCTCGGTGACCGGGCTGCCGGCGGTGCGCAAGTTCCTCGACGGGCTGGCGCCGGTGCTCGACAGCCTCGACCCCTTCCTCGCCAACCTGAACCCGGTGATCCGCTACCTCGAGTTCCAGAAGAAGAGCGTCACCGACTTCCTCGTCGGCCCCGCCGCGGCGCTCTCGGGCAGCTATGAGCCGGTTGCCGGGGACCCGGCGCCGCGCCGAGGCCTGCGCCAGCTCAGCTACCTGGGCGCCGAGGCGCTCGCCGTCTACCCCAGTCGCCTGGCGGCCAACCGTGGCAACGCCTATCTCGAGCCCGGCGTGCTCAACGGCTTCAGCTCGGCCGCGAAGGGGATCTTCCCCAACTTCGACTGCAAGAACACGGACTACTCGGGCACCGCGCCGGCGTCCGGGCAGGACACCGACGAGGAGGAGATTCTCCCGGGCCAGTCGATCCCCGGGATCAACAACGGTGACCCGCCGGGCACATCGCCGAGCCAGTTCGCCCCCTGCTTCATCGCCGGCGACTTCGCCAACCGGGGCGACTTCTCCGGCAACGACTCCGGCGCCTACGGCTCAGGCCGCTTCCCCGAGCTCTTCTCCGACCCGTAATAACTCCCGCGGGTGCTCGCCTGCGGCTCCGCTCCCGCGGGGTTGCGCCCTGCTCAGGGAAGGCAGGTCGTGAGCGGGTAAACCGCGACTTCGTCGCTACCGCGAGCGGGCGAGGGGCAGGGCGTCAATAGGATTCCTCTCCCTGGGACTGAGAGGAGGCGGGATGGCGCTGTTCAAGGATTCGCAGGAGGTCTACGACACGATCGGGCGCTTGTTCGTGGAGCTGGCGACGGACGATGAGCTGGCGCCCAAGTTCCGCAAGGCGAACACGATCGTCCGCTACCAGTACTCGGATCCCGAGTCGGCGATCACGGTACGCCTGCAGGAGGGGCAGCCGGGCGACGTCGACCTCGGCGAGTCGGAGATGGAGCCGGAGGTGACGATGACGATGGCGGCCGACACCGCCCACCGGTTCTGGCTCGGGCAGGTGAACGTGACCGTCGCCCTCGCCCGCGGCGAGATCAAGGCGCAGGGGCCGGTGGCGAAGATCCTCAAGCTCGTGCCGCTGGCAAAGCCGGTCTTTCCCCGCTACAAGGCGCAGCTCGAAGCCCAGGGTCGCTCCGACCTCGTCGATGCCTGAGCTCGAGGCGCGCCCGTGAACGCCGAGGAGTGGGCGGCGACGGTCCAGGGCCTGGCCGCGAAGCGCGGGGTCACCTACGAGCCGATCGGCAGTCTGAACCCGAAGGGTGGACCGCCGACGCTCTGCCCCGGTGGCACGAACCGGATCAAGGGCCAGCTGGCGGGGGAGTTCTGGGGCGCCTCATGCGACGCGGACGAGCGCGAGCAGGGAGGCCTGTTCTCGAAGACCGTGCTCCCGGGGGCGATCCTGGCGAAGGCGCACATGCCGGACCTGGCGCAGGTCGTGCCGATGTTCAACGTCGAGTCGGTCGAGGCCGGGGAACGGGTCGAGCAGCTCGCCAGCCGGCGCAAGGTCGAGTTCGAGTCGATCGACTTCAACAAGCGCTACCTGGCGACCGTGCCCGCCGACCACGACCCGATCGCCCTGCGAGAGCTGTTCAGCCCCGGCTTCCTCGACTGGGCCGCGCAGATCCGCAACGAGGTCGAGTTCGGGATCACCGACCGCCAGCTCTACTTCACCTGGCGCCTGGACGAGCTCAGCGCCGAGAACTACGGCGAGGCGCTCGACCATGCCGCGGGCCTGTTCATGCGGCTGCGCAACGAAATGGAGGAGTCGGGCCTGCACACGTACCAGCCCGGCCCCTGGCACGCCGGGCTCGAGCCCTTCCCCAGCGCCTAGCCGCGCGCCTTCATCCGCGCCTTCGCCGTCTTGTAGAAGCGCCAGTGCCGGGTGGCGAACGACTTCAAGCGCCCCGGGCCCTTGGGCAGCTCGAAGCCGCCGATCAGCTTGTGCGGGACCAGCGCCCAGTCATCCTCGCCGAGCTCGACCAGGTCGCCGCGGACCTGGAAGTTCTCCTGCCAGCTGAAGTCCTCGGCGTGGGCGTGGGCGGTGAGGCAGGCGCGCCCCTCGGCCAGCGGCAGGCCCGCCGGATACCCGTCGAGGCGGATCCTGCGCGCGGACTCGTCGAGCGCAACCGGCAGCCGCACCGCGATCGGGAAGCCGTCGGGGCCGACCCAGGAGAGGACCGCCATCGGGTGGCGGCTGCCGAGCTCGGAGATGCGCGAGTCCCAGGCCACCTCGCCGCCGGTGGCCGCCGCATGCGGCTCCACCGGCTCCTCGGCGTGGCCGGAGCGAACCTCCTCCAGATGTGAGTCGTGGATGTCCGGGGCGCTGGTCAGGTCACCCGAGGGCCAGACGAAGACGCGCTCCGGCCTCACCTCGACGTAGATCCGCGCGTAGTACCAGTTGAGCGGCCCGCGCATGAACTTCGGCGGGTGCATCTTCCTCGTCGCCGGCAGCTTGACCAGCGACTCGCGGATGTAGCGCTCGCGATTCGCGTCCAGGTCGGCGTCGTCGACGTGGGCGATCCCCTGGACCAGAACCTGGGTTCCGCTGCCGACGCCGGAACCCGTGGGGTCGCTGAACAGCAACGCGACCCGCGGGTTGCGGGCGGCGTCGTCGGCCTTCTTCGGGTAGCCGAGTCCGGTGCTCAGGTCGATCGTCGGCCCGCCGGGCTCGTAATACGGGGTCACGGGCCAGGTGATCGGCTGCTGGCGCGCGTCGATCGTCGTGTACTCGGTGGTGATGAAGCGCGCGAAGCACTCGCGCACCTCCTCCGGGAGGCTCGCGGTCACGGCGGCAGCCTACTCGGGTCGGTCTCGGCCTCGTCGTAGCCGTCGTCCCAGGGCAGCAGGACGCGATGGTCGGCGCGCGTGCCGACCACCCGCGGCAGGATCGGCTCGACCTCCCGCGCCCGCGCGGCCTCGATCACGGCCTCGGCCGTTTCGTGGTCGAGCAGCGTCTCCAAGGTCTTGATCGTCGGGAAGACGAGCTCGAGCTCACCCGCGGCGTGCGAGTCGAGCGCCGCTCGCGGCCCGAACCAAGCCGCGTCCGAGACCTCGGTCTGGTCGGCGACCGGCTTCACATGCGGCGCGGCAAGGGCGACGAAGAAGTGGGTGTCGAAGCGCACGGGGACGACCTCCGGCGTGATCCAGCGCGACCAGGCGACGAGCTCCGCGTCGGGGCCGAGCTCGATCCCCGCCTCCTCGGCGAGCTCGCGCGCCGCGCACTCGGCGGGGCTCTCGTCGGCCTCGATGATGCCGCCGGGGAAGACCCAGACGCCGGGCATGAACGAGGCCTCGGTGGAGCGGCGCACCATCAGCACCTCGACTCCGCGCTCGGCGTGCCTGCCGCCGTGGCGCAGCATGAGGACCGTGGCCGCGGGGCGGGGCGTCACCGGGGCGTCGTTCATTTCCCGGACGATAACCTGACCGGGTGAGCACCGAGACCGTCGCCAAGCAGTTCTACATCTGCACCTCGTGCGGGTTCATCTACGACCCCGACGAGGGCGACCCCGACGGCGGCATCCCGCCCGGCACCGCCTTCGACCAGATCCCGGACTCCTGGTTCTGCCCGGTCTGCGGCGCCCGCAAGGCCGACTTCGAGCCCTACGAGGAGTAACAACCCCCGCGGCGTGCCGGCGGCTCAGCCTTTCGCCGCGGCGACGGAAGACCTCCCGGGGTGGTGCGTGCATCAACTCTTGCGGTCGAGGGCGTTGTCGCGGCTGCGCTTGCGGCCGCGGCTGACCGCGAAGGCGGCGAGGGCTGCGAGCAGGGAGAGGGGGAGGAGGATCGCGAGGCTGACCAGCGCGATGCCGCCGATCGTCTCCAGCACCGTGCCGGCGTCGTCGAGCGCATCGCCGATGCTCCAGCTGCCGCCGTCCGAGGCCGGGCCGTTCGAGGTCACGTCGACGTCGACGGTGGCGAAGCGGCCCTGGCGCTTGACCCCGTTGAGCGCGGTCCGCTGCGCGTCGGCGCTCGCCTCGAGCGAGGCGATCTGCGACCTGATCACGAGCTTCTGCTCGCGCGTGTCGGCCTTGATCAGCTCGATCCGCGCCTTGCCGATCTGCTCCAGCGTCCCGGCGAGTTCCTTGCGGGCGCGGACGGCTCGCGCGGTGATGTCCTCGGCACCCTCGGTGCGCGAGATCACGTCGGCGAGCCCGGAGAGGTCGGCAAGCGCCGCTTCGAGGTTCTTCGACGGGACCTGGAGCCGGATCGAGGCCCGGGCGCCCGCCTGGTCGCTGCTCACCTGCGAGGACTCGACGATCGCGCCGTAGCGGTCGGCGACCTCGTTGACGCCGTTGACGACCCCCTGGACCTCATCCGCATCGGCGCCCAGGGTGATCCGCGCGGTCGCGTCGACGATTCGCTCGTCGGTGCCGCGGGCGACGTGGTCGCCGCCGCTCGGAGCCGCGGGCACGGTGAGGCTGAACTCGTCGCCCGCGGCCTGGCCGGGCGCCGGCGCCGCCTCCGCGGCTCCGGCCGCGCTCTGAACGTCCGCCGCGCGAGGCGGATTCGCCGGCGTCGAGCCCTGAGCCTGTGGCGCCGCAGCGTCCGGCGCCGCGAGCTCGGTCGGCTCGGCGGCGTTGCGGCTGATCGCGACGCCGGCTACGACGACCACCGTCGCCACCGCCCCGGCCGGCAGCAGCACCCGCCGCGGCGGGATCGAGGTGAGGCGGTCCCAGGCTCGGTGCAGGGCGCCGGAGCGCGACGCGGTCCGCGGGCCGAGCCCGCGATCGCGCGGAAACCCGGCCTCGGCCCACTCGTCCAGGCGCCGGGCGAAGTCGAGGCTCGGCTCGGGACGCTCGGCGCGCAGCTCGCGCTCCAGCTCTTCAACCCTCATCGCAGGCCTCCCTCAGCTTCTCCATTGCCCGGTGCAGCTTGGTCCCGGCGTTCGATTCGCTGACCCCGATCACGGTTGCGATCTCGGTGTTCGCGAGCCCGGCGAAGTACTTGAGCGCGACCAGCTCGCGCTCGCGGGGCGAGAGCTTCGCCAGCGCCGCGCTCAGCATCGAGCGCCGCAGCGACGCCTCGGCCGCCTCCTCGTGAGCGCCGGCTGCGGCGACGTCCTCGGGCTCGGTGGTCAGCTCGGCATGGCGGCTGCGCCGCCGCAGCTCGTCGAGCGCCGCGTTGCGGGCGATGCCGAAGAGCCAGGCACGGTGCGTCCCCCGTTCGGGCTTGAAGCTCGCCCGCCGCCGGTAGGCGCGCTCGAACGCCTGCGCGGTCACGTCCTCGGCGGCGCTGCGGTCGCGCAGCAGACTCGAGACGTAGCCGTAGACGTCGTCGCGGCTCGAGCGATAGAGGGCCTCGAAGGCTGCGTCGGCCTCCGACGGGGCCTCGATCGCAGCAGCGACGAGCGTCTGGTTCATGGCCGTACTACGGCGGTCCCCGGGATCCGTCACACCGGCAGTATCGGCCTGATCAAGGTCACCCACGCTCGCTGGGCGAGCGCTCAGGCGGCGGCGCGGAGCTCGGTCTCGTCGGTCACGTAGGCCGAGCTCCACGCCGCCGCGATCGAGTCGGCGACGATCTCGACCAGGCGCCGCAGGTCCGCCTTCGAGATCGTCAGCGGCGGCATCAGCACGATCGTGTCGCCGAGCGGGCGGATGATCGCGCCGCGCTCGCGGGCCGCGAGCGTAACCCGGTGTCCGAGCCGCAGCGCGGGGTCGTGCGAGCCGAGATCGATGCCGACCATGAAGCCGCGGCCGCGGACCTCGGCGACCTCGGGCATCCGCTCGACCGGTGCCAGCAGCTCGCCGAGCAGCCGGATCTTCGGCTGCAGGCGAACCAGCGTCTGCTCGGAGCGAAAGGCGTCGAGGCTGGCGAGAGCGGCGGCGCAGCCGAGCGGGTTGCCGGTGAAGGTGTGGCCGTGAAAGAACGTGCGGTGCTCCTCCGGGGCGCCGAGGAAGCCCTCGTAGACGCGCTCGGTGGTCAGCGTCGCGGCCAGGGGCAGGTAGCCGGCCGTCAGCCCCTTGCCGAGGCAGAGGAAGTCGGGCGAGACGCGCTCCTGCTCGCAGGCGAACATCGTCCCGGTGCGCCCGAACCCGGTCGCGACCTCGTCGGCGATCATGAACACGCCGTGCCCCTCGGTCAGCTCGCGCACCCGGTGCAGGAAGCCCGGCGGCTGGACCCGGATGCCGGCTGCGCCCTGGACCAGAGGCTCGACGATCACCGCCGCGATCTCGTGCGCGTGCAGGTCGAGCACCCGCTCGAGCTTGCGCTCATCGCCCGGGTCGACCCGGTGTGTCTTGAACAGCAAGGGGCCGAAGGCGCCGTGGAAGAGGTCGATGCCGCCGACCGAGACCGAGCCGATCGTGTCGCCGTGGTAGCCGTCGGTGAGGCAGACGAACGAGGTCCGCGGACAGCGCTCGCCCTGACGCTGGCGCCAGTACTGAAACGCCATCTTGAGCGCGATCTCGACCGCGGTCGAGCCGGACTCGGAGTAGAAGACCCGCTGCAGCCCCGGCGGCGCAAGCTCGACCAGGCGCGCGGCCAGTTCGGCCGCGCCCGGGTGGGTGAGACCGAGCATGGTCGAATGTGCGACCCGATCGAGCTGGTCGCGCAGCGCCTGGTCGATGAGGGGGTGGCGATGGCCGTGGACGTTGCACCACAGCGAAGAGACGCCATCGATGTAGCGCCGGCCCTCGACGTCGACGAGCTCGGTGCCCTCACCTCGCTCGATCACGATCGGCGGCTCCGAGCACCAATCGCGCTGCTGCGTGAACGGATGCCAGAGGTGCCGTTGATCGAGCTCGGTGGTGGACTCCGACATCGCCGCACCGGACACTAGGCGCGGCCTCGGAGGGAAAAGCGTGCGCGAGTGTGACCGACGTCACATAATTTCGCTTGCGCAATAGTTGCAGACTTGCAATTATTAAGAAGATGGAAGCAACGACGATCACCCGGTCCGACCGTGAGCTCGGTTACCAGCTCGGCGCCGTGATGCTGAAGTGCTTCGGCGGCGACGGCGGGGCCGCGATCCGCGCGATCGACGAGAGCGGGCTCACCTTCACGCAGATGAAGGTGCTGCTGACCGTGACCGGCGAGCAGAGCGACGACGGCGCCCCGGCGCAGAAGCTGGTCGCCGAGAAGCTCGGCCTCTCGCTCGCCTCCGCCAGCCGAGCCGTCGACGACCTCGTCCGCCAGGGGCTGGTCGCGCGGACCGAGGACGAACAGGACCGGCGCATGCGCCGGCTGACGCCGACCGCCGAAGGGCAGGGCCTCGCCGACCGCGTGCTCGCCGCCCGCCTCGAGGGACTCGGTCACTTCGCCGCCTCGCTCTCCGACGAGGAGCGTGAGCTGCTCGAGCCGGCGCTGGCGTTGCTGCTCGAGCGCGACGAGATCGCCGAGATCTACCGCAAGTACCGACGGGCGGCGACGCGATGACCCGCTACCGGCACCTGATCACGGAGGACAACTCGAAGTGGTGGACGCTGGGGGCGATGTGCTTCGCCCTGTTCATGATCATGCTCGACAACACCGTCGTCAACGTTGCCCTGCCCTCGATCCAGCACGACCTCGGGTCGAACCTCTCCGGGCTCGAATGGACGGTCAACGGATACACACTCAGCTTCGCCGTCCTGCTGGCGACCGGCGGCCGGCTCGGGGACATCTTCGGCCGCCGGCGCGTTTTCCTGATCGGCGTCGTGCTCTTCGCGGCCGCCTCCGCGGCCGCCGGCCTGGCCCCCAGCACCGGAACCCTGATCGCGAGCCGGATCGTCCAGGGAGTCGGTGGGGCGCTGATGATGCCGGGCACGCTCTCGATCGTCACCAACGCCTTCGAGCCGCATGAGCGTGGCAAGGCGATCGGCACCTGGGCCGGGGTCTCGGCGCTGGCGTTGGCGATCGGCCCGGTGGTCGGCGGCCTGCTCACCGAGCACGTCTCCTGGCGGGCGATCTTCTACCTCAACATCCCGGTCGCGATCGCGGCTGTCGTCGTCACCCTGTTCGCGGTCCG
>DATBPT010000123.1:0-4706 GCA_036561205.1 Solirubrobacterales bacterium | reverse complement strand
TCCTCCGCCGGCGGGCCGACGCCGGGTTCGTCCTTGCCGGTGGCCTCGACCGGGGTCGGACGGCGACGGAAGAGGCCGACGAACAACGCCAGCATCACCTTGGCCATGTAGTAGGCGCTGCGCGGATAGTCGATCGAGCTGGAACCGAAGCCGCGGGCGTTCATCCGCACCGGAACCTCGTGCAGGCGCAGGTGGTGGGCGTGCAGCATCAGCAGCGCCTCGACCTCGGGGTAGTCGTGGGGATAGTCGCGGGCGAAGAGCTCGATCCCGCGCCGGTTGGTCATCCGAAAGCCCGAGGTCGGGTCGGTGATCTTCTGCCGGGTCAGCGTGCTGAGCACGACCGAGAAGATCATGTTCCCGAGCCGGCGACCGAACGGGACCTTGTAGCCGGGGTCGCCGCGGAAGCGACTGCCGCAGACCATGTCGGCCTCATCGCCCGTGGTCTGCAGGGCCTCGAGCAGCTCGGGCAGGTACTCGGGCTTGTGCTGGCCGTCGCCGTCGACCTGTACCGCGACGTCGTATCCGCGTCGCAGCGCGTACTTGTAGCCGGACTGCACGGCGCCGCCGATCCCGAGGTTGTACGGATGGGTGATCACCACGGCGCCCTCGCCGGCGGCGACCGCGCCGGTCGCGTCGTTGGAGCCGTCGTCGACGACGACGACGTCGAAGCCCGGCGCCTCGCGAAGGATGTCGCGGACGACGCGACCGACCATGTCGGCCTCGTTGTAGGCGGGCACGATCGCGAGCTTGGACAGTTCGGCGGCCATCGGAGCCGCAGGGTAGAGCTAACCGCGCCCGTGGAGGATCTGGTCGCGCTCGGCGAGGCGGTTCGCCCGCCGCAGCTCTGCCTCGCGCAGGCGGCGCTTCTCGTCCTCGGTCTCGGCGATCACGCCCGGGACGGGGGTCGGGCGGCCCTGATCGTCGAGCGCCACCATGGTCACGTAGGCGGTCGACGTATGGCGGCGCTCACCGGTCCGCGGGTTCTCCGCCTCGACCCGGACGCCGACCTCGATCGAGGTTCGCCAGGCCGCGTTCACCGTCGCCAGGCAGGTGAGCAGCTCGCCGACGTGGACGGGCTCGGTGAACGTCATCCGATCCATGCCCGCGGTGACCACGCGGCAGCCGCTGTGGCGGATCGCCGCGATCGCGGCCGCCTCGTCGCAGGTCTTCATCACCATGCCACCGTGGACGAAGCCCGCCGTGTTGGCGTCCTGGACGCCGGCCCAGCGGATCAGCTCCGAGCGCGAGCCCGCGACCGGGCGCGGCTCGAGCTCGCTCATGGCGATGTGTCGCTACCCGCCTTCGCCGCTGTCGCAGCGACCGAGCTGGCGACGGCGCCCGGGGAGTGCCCGGCCTGCTGGCCGAGGACGACCAGATGCTGGGCCTGGCAGCTGCCGATCTCAGCCGACGTGGTCGAGAGGTCGGAGCTGTCGAGCGCCGGCCCCTGGCCCGCGTAGTAGGTGAGCTGCTCGTTCTCGAGCGAGGTCAGCAGGTCGAGGAACTGCTCCGGCGTCTTTGCCTTGTCGAGCGCGTCGAGCTGGTCGGTGAGCCGCTTGACGGCGTCCGCGTCGAGGCCGTCGACGCCGTCGAGGACGCCGGTGTCGGTGGGCGAGTCGGGGGCGTCCGGCGCGTCGAAGCCGAGCCCGTCGATCGCCTGGCGGAGCGCGTTCGCGTGGGCCTGCTCCTGATCGCGAAAGCCCTCGTAGGTGGCCCTCGAGTCACGGTCGGCGTCGGCGGCGGTCGAGTAGGCGAGCACGGTCACCTGCTCGAGCGCGATCGCCTCGACGAGGAAGTCGCGCAGGTCCTCGTCGTCCGGCGACTGCGCCGCGGCGAGCGCCGGCCGCAGCAGGCCTCCGGCCGCGAGCGCCCCGGCGGCGAAGGCGCCGCGGCGCAGGGTCTCGCGGCGACTGGCGGCCTGCTCGCTCACGGTTGCTCCGTCGTCGAGGTCGACTCGCTCGTGGTCGAGGTCGAGGAGGTCGTTGTGGCCTCGGTCTCGGTCGCCGACTCGAATGGCGCCTCGGTGCCGCCGGTGACGAACGCGAGCGGGGCCTCGGGCTTGCCGGCGAAGTGGCTGACGGCGGCGAGCTCGGCCGCGCAGGCGATCATCGAGGAGCTGGCGAGCGTTCGGCCGTCGACCGCATCGAGCAGCCCGGCGGCCTCGCGGTGGGCGGCGATCGCTTTGTTCGCCGCGCGGATCGCCCCGTCGAGCGCCTCCGGCGAATCCGGGCCGCCGTCGGCAGGCGGCGTCTCGCCCGCCTGGGCCGAGCCTCCTCCGAACTCGCCGGCGCGCTTGGCGGCGGCGGCGGCGAAGTCCTCGAGCGCCGCCCGCTCCTCGCCCTGGGCGAGCGCCGAGGCAGCGGCGCCGTAGGCGGCCGCGAGCGCGGTCTCGGCGCTCGCCTCGGCCTCGGTGAGCTGATCGGCCGAGGCATCGGCGCGCGGGTCCGCCGCCGTCCCGCAGGCCGCAAGCGCGACGCCGGCGGCGCCGGTGCCGCCGAGGGCGAGAAAGCCGCGACGCGAGACGGTGAGCATGGCGGCACCCTACTGGGGCAGATGCCCGCGCAGTCAGCCAGCCGCGACGAACTCGCCCTGCTCGCCGAGCGGGTCACGAGTTGTCGCCGCTGCCCGCGGCTGGTCGCCTGGCGCGAGCAGTGCGCCGCCGATCCGCCGCGGCGCTACCGAGGCGAGCGCTACTGGGCCCGGCCGCTGCCGGGGTTCGGCGACCCGGGCGCCGGCCTGGTGATCGTCGGCCTCGCTCCGGCCGCGCACGGTGCCAACCGCACCGGGCGAATGTTCACCGGTGACCGCTCGGGCGAATGGCTCTACGGCGCCCTGCACAGGGCCGGGTTCGCCAACCAGGCGACCGCCGAGCGTCGCGACGACGGCCTCCGGCTCGCGGGCGCCTACGTGACCGCGGTCGTCCGCTGTGCGCCGCCGGCGAACAAGCCGACGCCGGCCGAGCGCGACGAATGCCTCTCCTGGCTGGTCGCCGAGCTGCCCCTGCTGCGGTCGGCGCGCGTGCTGCTGGCCCTGGGCTCGTTTGGCTGGGACGGGGCCCTGCGGGCCGCGAGGGAGCTCGGCCATCCGACCCCGCGGCCCAAGCCGCGCTTCGGCCATGGCGCCGTGGCCGGGCTCGGGCCGTATCGGCTGCTCGGCTCCTACCACCCCTCGCAGCAGAACACGTTCACGGGCAGGCTCACCCGCGAGATGCTCGACTCGGTGCTGGCGCAAGCGCGAGAGCTGCTGGGCGAGGCGCCCTGACGGCGCCATACTGAAGCCGCGATGTTCCCGGTCAACGTCCCCAACGTGCTGACGCTGTTGAGGATCCTCGCGGTTCCGGTGCTCGTCGTCGCGCTGCTCGACGAGACGCCGGACGGCGACGTGATCGCGGCTATCGTGTTCGCGCTGGCGGCGCTCACGGACGGACTCGACGGCTACATCGCCCGCCGCCGTCAGCAGGTCACGACCTTCGGCAAGCTGATGGACCCGCTCGCCGACAAGCTGCTGGTGATCGCCGCCCTGATCTCGCTGGTCTCGCTCGATCGCCTCGCGGCCTGGATCGCGATGGTGATCATCGGCCGCGAGCTCGCGGTCACCGGGCTGCGCAGCCTCGCGGCCGAGCGCGGCGTGGTGATTGCGGCGAGCTGGCTCGGGAAGCTGAAGACGGCGCTGCAGATCGCTGCGATCCTGGCCCTGATCGCCTTCGACCCGACCCCCGTCTGGGCGGACGTGCTGCTCTACGTCGCGGTCGCGGTCACCGTGATCTCAGGAGCCGACTACTTCTTCGGCCTGCGCAAGCGGATCGAGGAGCACCAGGCGGCTCAGCCGGCCTGACTCAGGCGCTGGGAGCTAGCGAGGCGTTAGCCGAGCCGCGCCGTTGTTGAGGCGCCTAGTTCGAGCCACTCGCGCTCGGTGGTGTGGTGGCGCGAGTGCTCGCCGGTCTCGAGCTCGGCAAGGATCTCCGCCAGCTGGCCGGAGCGCTCGGCGACGACCGAGTGGCGATGGATCGTCTCCAGGTTCTCCTGGCGGGCGAGGACGAAGCCGTCCTCGCGCAGGTGCGGGTAGGACTCGGCGACGCGGCGGATCATCTCCCGCACGACGTCCTCGACGAAGCGCGGGTTGCGATGGGCCTTCTCGACCACATGGGCCTCGTCGGAGCGCTTCATCAGCTCGTAGATCTCCGAGCTCATCGAGGACTCGACGATGTGGAGCAGGTCACGGGCGTCGATCGGCACCTCGGTGCCCTCGGGCCGGCCGATGTGCAGCGAGCCGATTCCGCGCTGGTTGTGTGTGGCGACCGGGACCGAGGCGAAGACGCGCTCGATCTCGTCGTCGGTGAAGCCGTCGGCGGCGAGCCGCTCGCGGGCGTTGCCGGCGAGCAGCCCCTGGGCGCAGGGGCAGGCGGTCATCCCCTGCGCCTCGACGCCGGTCAGCGTCCGGGTGCCGCGCTCGGACGAGACCGCGGTGCCGAAGAGCGTGTAGATCTCCTGCGTGTCGAGGCCGGAGACCGGGGTGGGGACCGTCTCGGGGTAGCGGGCGGCGATCCGGACCTCGGCCCGCAGGCCCTGCTGGCGCTCGCGGATGCGCTCGGCGATGTGGCCGGCGAGTCCCTCGGCGCGCAGCGATTCGCCGAGCACGACCTCGTCGATCGCCTCGTTGACGACCTCCTCGAAGCGCGACATGTGCGCGCCCTTCTGGAGCGGGCCGAG
>DATBPT010000122.1:0-2333 GCA_036561205.1 Solirubrobacterales bacterium | reverse complement strand
ACGGGGCGCCGGCGCCCGCCGCGGAGCGCGGCACCAGCGCCAGGCCCGAGCCGCCGATCGCCAGCACCTGATCGGCCGCCGAGCGGGGCGAGAGCGTGAACGACCCCGTCGCCCCTTCGACCACCCAGTCCGCCGCCGGGGTCGGCTGCGCGGCGCGAACGACCGCGTCGCCGGCTGCGGCGAGGAAGTCCGCCTCCGTTCCGTAGAGCATGTAGCTGCCCAGGTCCGTGGCCTTGAATCGCAGCCGCGACGCCTGCGCAATCGCCGGTCCGCCGGCCGACGGAGCGAGCGAGTAGCAGCCGCCGGCGACCGAGTAACGGGTCGGGCTCGTCGGCGCGGCCCCGGCAAGGGCGGGCAGCGACCAGAGCGCGAGCGCCGCGAGGCCGGCGACGCATGTGGCGTGCGCTCCTCTGCTCACTCGGCCGCAGGCCGGTCGCCCCCGCTTCACGATCCGGCGACGCTAGCAACGCCCGCGTCCACACGCGCAGGTTCGGCCGCGGCGCCTGAACCGATCTTTAGGTCGGTGTCGTTATGCTGCCGACCTCGTGAGTCCGCAGGGAAAGAAGGGCAACCCCGCCGCTGCCTCGAAGGCGAAGGCGGCACCGCAGTCGAAGTCGCGCTCGCGACTCGGTCTGATCGTCTTCGGAGGGCTTTTCCTGGCCCTGTTCGTGATCGTCGGCGTCGCCGTCGGCATCGGCGAGCCGAGCGTCCCCGACGGCGCGATCGCCGTGGTCGAGGATGCCCCGAACGGGACGATCACACAGGAGGAGTTCGACCGCGGCCTGGTCCAGGCAGCCTCCCGCCAGGGGCTCAAGGACGTGCCGGCGAGCGACGACCCGCAGTACCAGCTGCTCGCCGATGCGGCCGAGGGCGACCTGATCCTCTCCCGCTGGGTGCTCGGCGAGGCCGAGGAGCGCGGGATCGAGATCACGGACCGGGAGATCGACGACGAGCTGGAGACGATCAAGACCCAGCAGTTCGGGTGCAAGCCGAACGAGACCTCGTGCGCTGACTTCGAGAAGTTCCTCGACCAGTCCGGATTCACGCTCGACGAGGCCCGGGACCGGGTCAAGTTGCAGCTGGTCTCCGACGCCGTCCAATGCCAGGTGATCCCGAGCGGCCCGCCCCAATGCCCCGATGGCGGCACGCCGATCTCGGTCAGCGACGACGAGGTCGAGACCTTCTACAACGCCAACATTGAGCAGTTCCAGCAGCCGGCGAGCCGCGACGTGCGCGTGATCCTGACCAAGACCGAGGACGAGGCCAACCAGGCGCTCGCCGCGCTCGGCACCGACCCCTCGCCGAAGACCTGGGAGAAGGTGGCGAAGAAGTACTCGATCGACGAGGGCACGAAGTCGAGCGGCGGCCTGCGCCCGGGCGTCACCGAGGGCCAGTCCGAGCCGGCGCTCGACGAGCAGGTGTTCAGCGCCCCCGAGGGTGAGCTCGTCGGTCCGTTCGAGGGCGACTCCGGCTTCTACGTGATCGAGGTCGAGAAGATCACCGAGGCGTCGACGACCCCGCTGGCGGACGCCAGCGACCAGATCCGCCAGACCCTGGTCGGGACCCGCCAGCAGCAGCTCGCCCAGGAATTCCAGACGGATTTCCAGACCAAGTGGGTCGCGCGCACCTTCTGCGCCGAGGACTACCGCATTGATCGCTGCTCCAACGCCGCGCCGGTGCCCAGCCCCTGCACCAAGGAGATCGCCGAGAGCCAGGGCTGCGACGCTCCGGTGCCCTCGACGAAGCCGATCGCCCCGGGGAGCAACGGCGTCTTCGGCACCCAGCCGGTCGCCGGATTGCCGCAGGGCCCGATCAGCGGCCAGCCCGCCCCGGCCGGTGGCGTGCCGCCGGGGCTCACCCCGGTGCCGGGCGGCACCGCGCCCCCGGCGACCGCGCCGCAGACGGCACCGCAGACGGCGCCGCCCACCACAACGCCCGGCGGCTGAGGCTCAGTGCTCACCGCCGCAAGTACCGCCGCGCTTGGACGGCTGCGAATCTGCGCCTGGCGTCGTCCTCAGTCGCCCACATGGCGCTGCCATGCGGGCTCCCTGCGTCCTAGCCATGCTTGATTCTCGCTCGCCCAATCACGCCGCTACTCACGACGGGGAGCACTAGCGCTGGACGCGCTCGACCAGCTCGACGAGATCACCCGCCGGCTGCGGCGGGAGTGCCCCTGGGATCGCGAGCAGGACGAGCGCTCGATCGTCCCGCACACGGTCGAGGAGGCCTACGAGCTCGCCGACGCCGCCAACCAGGGTGACGACGCCAAGCTCCTGGACGAGCTCGGCGACGTCCTCTTCCAGGTCCACTTCCTCTCGCTCCTGCTCGAGGAG
>DATBPT010000121.1:0-6448 GCA_036561205.1 Solirubrobacterales bacterium | reverse complement strand
GATCGAGCGGATCGAGTGGGATGGGACGGACGCCGACGCGCTGGCGCGGCGCGTCCGGGCCCTGGCACCGCCATTGGAGGCAGTGACGGAGGAGGTCGCGCAGATCATCTCGGCGGTCCGCAAGCGCGGGGACGAGGCCGTTCACGAGCTCGGCCTGCGTTTCGGGGAGCCGCCGGTCGAGAACCTGCGGGTCGACCCGGAGCTGATCGCGGCCGCCCCGGCGCTCGTCTCCCGCGAGGTGCGCGAGGCGCTGCGCGTCGCCGCCGCCAACATCAGCCTGGTCGCGACCACCCAGGCGAAGGCCGAGCTGCGCCCCGTGTCGGTCGAGCTCGAGTCGGGTCAGCGGGTCGAGGTCGGGGCCTCGCCGGTCGCATCCGCGGGGGCATATGCACCAGGCGGCCGCGGCTCATACCCGTCCTCGGTGCTGATGGCGGCGCTGCCGGCGCGCGCCGCCGGCGTGCCGCGCTTCGTCGTCGTCTCGCCGGCGTCGACGAGCGGACGCCCCGATGATGCCGTGCTCGCGGCCTGCGGGATCGCGGGCGTCGAGGAGGTCTACTCGGTGGGCGGCGCGCAGGCGATCGCCGCGCTCGCGCTCGGCACACCGACGATCGCCCCGGTCGACGTGGTCGTCGGGCCGGGCAACCGCTACGTCACCGAGGCCAAGCGGCTGCTCGCGGGCAGGGTCGGGATCGACGGCGTCGCCGGTCCGAGCGAGCTCGCCGTGGTCGCCGACGGCACGGCGAGCCCGGAGCTGATCGCCCTCGACCTCTGCGCCCAGGCCGAGCACGGCACGGACGGGATGCTGGCGGTGATCTCACCCGACCCGGCGCTGCTCGACGCGGTCACGCTGCTGGTCGAGGAGCTGGCGGCCGAGCGTCCGACCGTCGCCGACGCAAACCTGGCGTCGATCACCGCGCCCGGGCTGGAGCGCGCGCTCGGACTCGCCGACACACTCGCCCCCGAGCACCTCGAGCTCGCCTTCCAGGGCGCCGACGAGGCCAGCGCCCGCGGGCGGGTGGCCGGCTGCGTATTCGTCGGCTCGGGCGGCGCGACCGCATTCGGCGACTACGTTGCCGGCTCCAACCACGTGCTGCCGACCGGCGGGGCGGCGAGCTACGGCCGGCCGCTGGGACCGGGTGCATTCATGCGGCGCACCGCGGTCGTCCACATCGGATCCGCGGCGGCAGCAGAATTGGCTCCCCACGTGGCGGCGATCGCGCGCGCCGAGGGCTTCCCGGTCCACGGCGAGTCGGCGATCGCAAGGGTGAAGAGATGAGCTCAGCGGCTAGAACGGCAAAGGTCGAGCGGCAGACGCGCGAGACGAAAATCAGCCTCGAGCTCGCGCTCGACGGCGGCGAGGTCACGGTCTCGACCGGGGTCGGCTTCTTCGACCACATGCTCGAGCTGCTCGGCCGCCACGCCCACCTGGGGCTTTCGGTCGCCGCGAGCGGCGACCTGCAGACGGGCGCGCACCACACGGTCGAGGACGTCGGCATCGCCCTCGGCCAGGCGCTCGACCAGGCCCTCGGCGACCGGGCGGGGATCCGCAGGTACGGATACACGGCGGTACCGATGGACGAGGCGCTGGGGATGTGCGCGATCGACATCTCCGGGCGTCCCCTGTGCCTGTTCGCCGCCGATCTGCCGGTGGCCTCGATCGCCGGCTTCGACTCCGAGCTGGCGGAGGAGTTCTTTCGCGCCGTCGCCGCGAACGCGAAGCTGACCCTGCACATCGGCACCCGTTACGGGAGCAACGCCCACCACCTGATCGAGGCGATGTTCAAGGCCTTCGCCCGGGCGCTGCGCGAGGCGGTCGAGATCGATCCGCGAGAGAGCGGCGTGCCCTCGACCAAGGGAACGCTTACGTGACTCGGATCGCGATCCTCGATTACGGCATCGGCAACCTGCGCTCGGTCGAGAAGGCGCTCGAGCGCGTCGGCGCCGAGGCCGTGATCACCGGCGAGCACGAGGCGGCGCGGGTCGCCGACGGCCTGATCCTGCCCGGGGTCGGCGCCTTCGCCAAGGCGATGGAGCGGGTCGCAGAGCTGGAGCTCGACCGCCTGATCGGCGAGCGGGTCGAGGCCGGCGTCCCGGTGCTCGGCATCTGCCTCGGTTACCAGCTGCTGTTCGACTCCTCGACCGAGCTCGGCGGCGCCGCGGGTCTGGGGCTGATCGCCGGCGAGGTCAGCGGTCTCGACGCGCCCGGGCTCAAGGTCCCGCACATCGGCTGGGAGCCGGTCGAGTGGGCGCGCGACTCGGAGCTGATCGATGGGATCGCCGACCGGACGCCGTTCTACTTCGTCCACAGCCTCACCCCGCGGCCGCTCGACGAGGCCGACGCGCTCGGGTACGCGCTCCACGGCGAGCGCTTCGCCTGCGCGATCGCCCGCCCACCGATCTATGGGGTCCAGTTTCACCCGGAGAAGTCGAGCGGCGCCGGCCTCGCCCTGCTGGCGAACTTCGCCGGCATCTGCGCCCAAGTTCCCGTTTGATCCTCTATCCCGCCATCGACATTCGCGACGGCCGCGCGGTGCGGTTGCTGCAGGGCGACTACGACCGCGAGACTGCCTTCGACGCCGATCCGCTCGACGCCGCGCGTCGCTGGGTCGAGCAGGGCGCACGTGCGCTGCACGTGGTCGACCTGGACGGCGCCCGCGCGGGAGCGCCGGTCAACATCGAGCACCTGGCGCGGATCTGCGAGGCGGTCGCGGTCCCCGTCCAGGCCGGCGGCGGCCTGCGGCAGAGTGAGGACGTGGCGGCGGTGCTGGCCGCCGGGGCCTCGCGGGCGGTCGTCGGCACCGCGGCACTCTCCGACCCGGCGCTGGTCGAGTCGCTGGCCGCCGAGAACCCGGACCGGATCGTCGTCTCCGCCGACGCCCGCGAGGGCAAGATCGCGGTCGAGGGCTGGGAGCGCGCCACGACGCTGAGCTCGGCCGAGTTGATCGCCGACCTCGCCGGCCGCGGCGTCGCCAGCTTCGTCTACACGCCGGTCGAGGTCGACGGCACGCTCGAGGGTCCGGGGCTCGACGGGCTGCGTGCGGCGGCCGAGGCGGCGCGGGAGGGTGGGGCGGAGCTGATCTACTCGGGCGGCATCGGCACGCTCGAGCACCTGGGTGAGCTCGCCAGCGCCGGCCTGCCCGCGCTCAGCGGCGTGATCGTCGGCCGGGCGCTCTACGAGGGCGTGTTCACGGTCGGCGAGGGCCAGGCGGCTCTGGGCGCGGGCTGAGCACGACCACCCCTCATTACCTCCCGGCCAGCTGAGCCTCATAGGCACCGATAGGATCGCGGCAGTGTGAAGCTGCCGCCGCTCCTCGAGGAGCATCCCCGCTCCCTGCAGGTGTTACTGGCGATCGTGCTTCCCGCCGCCTACGGAGCGTTCACCGGCTACGTGCTCGGGGTCTCGGAGGGGACCTATCTGGTGCTCTCGATCCTCGGCGTGCTCGGCGGGATCGGTGCCGGATTCGACCACCTCGGCGCCGCCGAGGGGGCAAAACGCGGTGTTCTCGCGGGGCTGATCTTCGGCTCCTCGATCCTGATCGCTCACGAGATCCACGGTGCGACCGCGAAGGCGGACCTGCCCGAGCCGGCGATCCTCCTGGTCGTCGTTACGACGCTGCTCGGCGCCGCCTTCGGAGCCCTGGGCGGCTGGCTGCGCGAGCGGGCGACCCGCAGCGCATAGAGGTATCTTCAGCTGATGGCGGCAACGCTCGGAGAGCGGTTCGCCGAGGCGCTCGCGGCGAAGGATTTCGAGCGGGCCGGCGGCCTGCTCGACCCCGAGGTGGACTTTCGGGCATTGACGCCCTCGCGTGCCTGGGAGGCCTCGGGTGCCGACCAGGTCGTCTCCGACATCCTCCCCCTGTGGCTGGAGGAGTCCGATCACGTCGACGGCCTGCTGGAGGTCGAGAGCGGCCGGGTCGCCGATCGCGAGCGGGTCGCCTACCTCTTCCGGGTGCACAACGACGATGGAGACTTCCTGGTCGAGCAGCAGGCCTACTACGACGAGCGCGACGGCCGGATCGCCTGGATGCGCATCCTCTGCTCGGGCTTCCGGCCTGCCTGAGCGTGCTTCGGCCCCGGTAGCCTCAGACCGATGTTCTGGTTCCGCGTACTGGCGATCGCGCAGGTGGCGATTCTGATCCGCCATCACGCGACCCTGCTCGAGCGCGACGAGCGCAACCGGCTGACGATGCTGGTCGCGCAATCGAAGGGCCGGCCGCGCAAGAACCTCTCCGCGAACGAGCGCGAGGAGCTCTTGCGCCTGGCTCAGAAGCTCGAGCCGGGGGCGTTCGCGCACGGTGTCTGGGGCGCCGCGCGGGGCCGGATGCGCGGCAAGTCCGGCAAGTAGCCCGGGTCCGGTCATGGCTCTGAAGCGAGTGATCCCGTGCCTCGACGTCGACGCCGGCCGGGTCGTCAAGGGGACCAACTTCGTCGACATCCGCGACGCCGGCGACCCGGTCGAGCTCGCCGAGCGCTACGACGCCGAGGGCGCAGACGAGCTCGTCTTCCTCGACATCACCGCCTCGCATGAAATGCGCGAGACGATCACCGAGCTCGCCCGGCGCACCGCCGACAACGTCTTCATCCCGTTCACGATCGGCGGCGGCATCCGCTCGGTCGAGGATGCCCAGGCCGTTCTCGACGCCGGCGCCGACAAGGTTGCGGTCAACTCCTCGGCGCTTGCCCGGCCCGACCTGATCTCGGAGCTCGCGGTCGTCTTCGGCTCCCAGTGCGTGGTCGTCGCGATCGATGCGAAGGCGCACGGCGATGGCTGGGACGTGTACGTGAACGGCGGTCGCACGCTGGTCGACGGCCGCGAGGCCGTCGGTTGGGCCCGCGAGGCGACCGAGCGCGGGGCGGGGGAGGTGCTGCTGACGAGCATGGACCGCGACGGGACGACCGACGGCTACGACCTCGAGCTCACCCATGCGGTCGCCGCCGCGGTCGCCGTTCCCGTGATCGCCTCGGGCGGCGTCGGCGAGCTCCGCCACCTGGTCGAGGGGGTGACCGAGGGCGGCGCCGACGCCGTGCTCGCCGCCTCGATCTTCCACTACGGGACCTACACGATCGCCGAGGCCAAGGCCGCGATGCGGGAGGCCGGGATCGCGGTCAGGCCTAGCGCTTGATCACGTTGTAGATCGGGATCACCTCGGGCTCGCCGGGGTCGATGCCGACCTCGGAGAGCACCGGCCTCAGCCGTTCGCCGAAGGCGTCGAGCTGCTCCTGGGAGTCCCAGATCTCGCTCACGCGAAGGCTGCCGTCGGTGCCGAAGCAGCAGTGGTAATCGAGCCCGTCGGGCGGGAAGTCACCCGCCTCCTCCAGCTTGCGAACGCTCTCGTCGTACTGGGCCGCCGTCAGCGACGCGGGGGCAAAGCGGATCAGGACGCTCATCGGGTCCTCCTTGGTTGGATGTCGGACCGACCCTATCCGCAAGCGTGCCTCAGCCGGTGTTTTTCTGGTGCTTCTCCTGCTGCGCGGCCCGGTGCGCGGCCCGCTGGCGCTGTTGGCGCTGGCGCTTTGCCCGATGCGCTGCCTGCTGGCGCTCCAGCTTTGCCTTCCTCGCCGCCTGCTGTCGCTTGCGTTTGGCGCGGTGAGCGGCGCTCTGGCGGTGGCGCTGGGCCTGGCGCCGGTGGGCTGAGCGCCGCTGCTCGCTCGCCGACTCATGCACGAAGGCGCGGATGTTCGAGCTGCCGGTCAGGTACATCCTCGCCCCGTCGGAGATCACCGGGTTGTACTCGCCGAGCTCCGACTCGAAGGTCTTCTTCCCGGTCTTGACGTTGAAGCCGAAGGTGCCGATGTTCGGCCCCAGGCCGGCGACATAGACGTTCTCGCCGAGCACGCTGGCGGCGCCGAGGATGACCCCGCCGAGGTCCTGCTGCCAGCGCACCTCGCCGGTCTTCGCGTCGAGCGCGTAGAAGTTCTGGTCCTTGGAGCCGACGTAGACGGTGGGGTCGGTCTTCGGCGTGTCGGCGACCGCCGGCGCGGCGTAGACCCAGTCGCCGGTCGAGTGGCTCCAGAGCAGCTCGCCGGTGTCCTGGTCGAAGCTGTAGACGCGGGTGTCGATGCTGCCCAGATAGACGCGGCCGAAGGCGACGGCGAGGGTCGAGTAGACCGGTCCGCCGCGGCCAAAGCTCAGCCCCTGGGTGCTCGACTGCCACACGTAGGCGCCGCTCGACGCCTTCAGCGCGAACACCTGCCCGGCGTAGTTGGCGCCGTAGAGGACGCCGTCGTCGAGCGCCAGGCCGCCCTTCACCGCACCGGCGGTCTGCACCTCCCAATCGGGCTTGCCGGTCTTGCGGTCGAGGGCGTAGACGTCGCCCGACTCGCTGCCGACGATCACGTGGCTGCCGACGATGATCGGCGAGGTTTCGCTGCGGCCGGGCAGCGCGAAGCGCCAGAGCAGCTTGCCATCCTTGGCCCTGAGGGCGAGCACCTCGCCCTGGTCGACGCC
>DATBPT010000120.1:0-5977 GCA_036561205.1 Solirubrobacterales bacterium | reverse complement strand
AGCAGCGGACAGAACAGGGAGCGCAGCTCATGCAACCCATCCGCACGAGTGCCACCCACGTAGAGGCAGAGGTTGAGCTTCGCCGGCGCCCGGACGATCATCGCCGCACCTGCCCCAGCGCCGCCGCCAGCGCTGTGAACTGCTCCGGCGCGAGCTGCTCGGCGCGGGCGTCGGCAGGCAGGCCGAGTGCCTCGAGCGCCGCCCGCGCGGGCTCGCGCGACCCCTGCCGCGCATGCTCGAGCGAGCGGGCCAGCGACTTGCGCCGGTGCGCGAACGCCTCCCGCACGAGGCTCGCGACCTCCGGCGAGGCGCCGGGGCCGATTCGCCGCAGGCCGATCAGCGCCGAGTCGACCCGCGGTCGCGGCGTGAACACGGCCCGGTCGACGGAGCGCAGCAGGCGCACCTCGCAGGCGAGCTGGACGAGCACGCTCGGGGCTCCGTAGGTGCGAGATCCGGGGGCCGCCCGGAGGCGGTCCGCGATCTCGCGCTGGACCATCAGCGTCCACGACTCGATCCCGCCGAGCTCGGCGATCGTCGTCAGCAGCAGCGGTGTCGCGATCGAGTAGGGAAGGTTGGCGACCATCCGATTCGGCCGCGGTTCGAGCGCCGTGAGGTCGAGCCGCATCGCGTCGCCGAAGTGGAGCTCGACGTTGCCGTGCTCGCGCGCCACCCGTTCGAGCTCCGGTTGCAGTCGCTGGTCGAGCTCGACCACGTGCACGGTCGCCACCCGCGGCGCCAACTCGGCGGTCAGCGCGCCCTCGCCACCGCCGACCTCGAGCACCACGTCGCCGGGCTCGGGCGCCGCGTCGCGGACGATCGCCGCCAGCAGGTTGGGGTCGGCGAGGAAGTTCTGGCCTAGGCGCACCGGCTCACCAGCCGAACACCCTGGCCGCGTTCGCCTCTACGGTGGCCTCGAGCTCGGCGTAGGAGACGCCGCGGACCTCGGCCAGCGCCTCGGCCGTCGCGACCACGTTCGCCGGCTCGTTCGGCTTCCCGCGGACCGGCTGCGGCGCCAGGAACGGCGCGTCGGTCTCGACCAGGAGCAGATCGTCCGGCACCTCCCGCGCCGCCTCGCGCAGGGCCTCGGACCTGGGGTAGGTGACGTTGCCGGCAAAGGAGCAGTACCAACCCCACTCGGCCGCCTCGAAGGCGCGCTCGACCGGGGCCGAGAAGCAGTGCAGGATCACCGTCAGGCCGACCGCCTCGGCGCGCAGGATCTCGAACGTGTGCTCGAGCGCCTCGCCGTCGGTGGTCGCGCCGCCGTCACGGACGTGGATCACGAGCGGCTTCGAGACCCGGCGGGCGATCTCGATATGGGCCCGGAAGGCGTGGCGCTGCTCGTCGCGCGGGGCTCGGTCGCGGTAGTAGTCGAGCCCGGTCTCGCCGACCGCCGCGACGCGCGGATGGCGGGCGAGCTCCTCGATCCGCTCCGCCGCCTCCTGGTCGAAGCCCGCGCTGCCGTTCGGATGGCGACCGACCGCGGCGAAAACGGCCTCGTGTGCGTCCGCGGCCGCGATCGCCTCCTCGCTCGCGGCCTCGTCGATCCCCACCGTCAGCATCCGCCTCACGCCCACCCGCGCGGCGTCGGCGACCAGCTCGCCGTCGGCGGGCTTACAGAGGCCGAGGTGGCAGTGGCTGTCGAGCATCAGAGCACTCAGCCGACCGGCGTCGGCGGCGCCGGCCCGACCGTCAGCGGCGTACCGGCAAGCGGGGCGCCGTAGGTCCACGGCGGCGGCCCGATGTCGCGGGCGATGTCGAGCTGCACGTACCAGCGCGGACCCTTCGCCGTCGCGACCAGGTCCATGTAGGCGATCTCGGCGAGACCGACGCTGCCGCGCTCGGCGTGGATCTGACCGGCGAGCAGGGCCGGAACCTCGGCGGGCACGTCGGCGGGCTCGAACAACCCGTCGCCCGAGCCGGTCTCCGCGTCGAGCGAGCCGGGCTCCAGGTGCAGGCTGACGATCCCGTCGCCGGCGGCGAGCTGATCGTCGAGCTGGGTCAGCGCCGGGGCCAGGTTCTGGGCCCGAAAGAGCGAGTCCGGGTCGTCGCCGGCGACGGTGCCCGGGGCCGAGGACGAGCTCACACCCGGGTCGGTGTCGGCGTCCGGGAAGTCGGGCGTGATCGCGGCCATGGCGAGCAGGCCGAGATAGATCCCGAGCGCGATCGCGACCACGTGGACGAGCACCGGAACCAGGTTGAAGCCGCTGCTCTCGGTCGCCATCGTTCAGCCGCCACCGATGATCTTCGACTTCAGGGTCTCGAACTCTGCCTCGGTCAGGGTGCCCTGCTTTCGCATGCGGTCGAGCGTGTCGAGGCGGCCGACCGGGTCGGGCGCGGCACTGAAGCGCGAGGCGGTGCCCGCGATTCGGGCGACGGCCGGGTTGAAGCTCTGCGCGGGCGGCTGCTTGCGGCGGCGGAAGTTGAGCGCCAGCAATCCGCCGGCACCCATGATCAGGCCCATGAAGCCGACGATCAGCCCGCCGAGCTTGGCCCCGGGCCCGGGATTCGCCTCAGGGCCCCAGACGGCGAGGAAGCTGCCGGCCGCGAGCGCCCAGAAGAGCCCGGTCCAGAACCAGATCACGATGCCGGCGTTCTGCGGCGGGCTCTGGGCGCCGGGAGGGGTGCCCCGGGCGAGGTAGATGCCGCCGGCGAGGAAGAGGCCGAGGATGCCGCCGGTGAGCGCCAGCATCAGCCCGCCGGTCCCGTCCGGGCACTGGCGTGCCGAGACGTAGGGGCCGCCACTGGCGCAGGTGCCGATCCCGAGCAGCTGGAAGATCCCGTAGCCGACCGCGACCCAGCAGAACGCGAACAGCGTCATCCCCAGGAAGGTGCAGATCACGTAGCGCATCGAGAACCCCGCCCAACGCTAGTCCAGCTTCGGGAACAGCGGTGCGATTCGCTCGATCCGCGCCCCGCCGCCGCGGGCGCCGAAGGCGTCGAGCTCGCGGTTGCCCTCGGCCAGCGCGTCGAGCAGCCTGCCGCTGGACTCGGGCATGTACGGGTGCAGGAGCAGAGCCAGGACCCGGATCCCCTCGGCGAGGTTGTAGAGCACCAAATCAAGCCGGTCAGCCGCAAGCGGCTGCCCGGGTTCGCCCTGCCCTTGCGCCTCGTCCTTCGCCAGCTCCCAGGGCTTGGATTCCTCGACGTAGCGATTGAGGCGGCGCACGCGCGACCAGATCGCCTCCAGCGCCTGGGTCAGCTCGAGGCGGTCGAGCAGCTCGCGGACGACACCGTCGACGCCCTCGAGGGCGTCATCGCCCTCACACAGCGCCGGGTCCTCGCTCGCCTCGGGCACGACGCCATCGCGATAGCGCTCGATCATCGCCAGCGTGCGCGAGGCGAGGTTGCCCCAATCATTCGCGAGCTCGCTCTCGTAACGGGCCTCGAAGCCGGCGGCGGAGACGCTGCCGTCCTGGCCGAAGGAGACCTCGCGCATGCAGTAGAAGCGCAGCGCATCGGCGCCGAAGCGATCGATGACCGCGTTCGGGTCGAGCACGTTGCCGAGCGACTTCGACATCTTCTTCTCGCCCATCAGCAGGTAGCCGTGGACGTATACGTGCTCGGGCACCGGCAGCCCGGCGGCGATCAGGAACGCGGGCCAGTAGACGGTGTGGAACTTGAGGATGTCCTTGGCGATCACGTGCCAGGTGGCGGGCCAGAAGCGCTCGGTCAGGTCCTCGCCCTCGCGGGCGTACGAGAGCGCCGTGTAGTAGTTGAGAAGCGCGTCGAACCAGACGTAGACCACCTGCTCGGGATCCCAGGGCAGCGGAACCCCCCAGGAGAGCTTCGGGCGCGAGAGCGAGACGTCCTCGAGGCCGCTCTGAATGAACGAGAGCGCCTCGTTGCGGCGAAAGCTCGGCAGGACGAAGTCCGGGCGCTGCGCGTAGAGCTGCTCGAGACGCTCCTGGAACGCGCTCAGCTTGAAGAACCAGTTCTCCTGACTCTCGCGTTCGAGCGGGATCTCATGGATCAGGCAGGTGTTGCCCGGGCCGATCTCGGTCTCGCTCTTGAAATCGGCGCAGCGGGGGCAGTACCAGCCCTCGTAGAGGCCCTCGTAGACGTAGCCGTTGTCGCGGACCTGCTGCACGACCTCCTGGACCCTGGCGATGTGCTCCGGGTCGGTGGTGCGGATGAAGAAGTCGTTGGAGGCGCCGACGCGCTCGACCAGCTCGCGAAAGCGCGGCGCGTTGCGATCGACCAGCTCCTGCGGGGTGACGCCCTGGCGCTCCGCCTCCTGGGCGACGGGCTCGCCGTGCTCGTCGGTACCGGTGAGGAAGAAGACGTCGTCGCCGCGCTGGCGATGATGGCGGGCGAGCACGTCTACCGCGATCGTCGAGTAGGCGTGGCCTAGGTGCGGCTCGGCGTTGACGTAGTAGATCGGTGTGGTGACGTAGTAGCTCACGGGCGGGCTGAGCTTAGTGCTGCGCCGAGCGCCAACCCGGTGTAGCGTCTGGGCCGATGGCAACCGCAACGGAGACGGGCTCGCCGATCGCCGATCGCGTCGCCGAGCTTCGGCAGCTGGCGACGACAGATCCGGGCGCCGCGCAGGAGGCGACCTGGGCCTGGTTCAAGGAGCTCGGCAAGCGCCGCGACGAGGACAAGCTCGGCGAGCTCTACAAGCTCGGCGATCCGCCGCTCGAGCTCGACGGACCGACCGAGGGGATCCTGGTCGTGCCGCTGATCCAGGGTCTCGTCGACCGCTTCGCGACCACCGTTACCGGCGGCTGGATGCCGTGGATGGGGAAGAGCTTCGACTCCGCCGCCCATCGCGGCTACAACCGCCTGACGACGAGCGCCCGGTGGCCGGCGAAGCTGATCTGGCCGCTCTACAAGACGACCGCGGATGAGGACGCCCGCGCGGCCTTCGACTTCGAGACCGCGATCGAGCCGGGCAAGGCCGATCCCGAGGTCGAGGTACTGAAGATCGACTACGGCCCCGTCGACTCGAACCCTCGGCTGTTGATCCGCCAGATTCGCGACGAGCTGGTCCAGATCGTCCCCGACACCTATCTCGGCAAGATCCTCTGGCGCTCGGGCGACGGCGACGAGGCGAGCTACTCCTGCATCGGGTACTTCGCCCTGCGACAGCCCGCCGGCTGAGCGCCGGCCTGCCGGCCGATGAACCTGAAGACGGCCGGCTTCCAGCAGCTGACAAAGCTCCACGTCGCCACCTTCCGCCTCAGCGGCGGGCGCCTGGGGGGCGAGATCCGCGGGGCCCCGGTCCTGCTGCTGCACCACCGCGGCCGGCGCTCGGGCTCCGAGCGCGTCAGCCCGCTGCTCTACCTCCCGGACGGCGAGCGGATCGTGGTCATCGGCTCCAGGGGCGGCTCGCACAAGCACCCCGCCTGGTTCTTGAACCTGCGCGAGATGGACGAGACCGAGGTCGAGCTGCGCGGCGAGCGCCGGCGCGTCTCGGTCCGCGTCGCGAACCCGGAGGAGCGCGCCGAGCTCTGGCCGCGAGTGGTCGAGATCTGGTCCGACTACGCCGAGTACCAGAAGCGCACCGAGCGCGAGATCCCGCTCGTGATCCTCGAGCCCCTGGACTGAACCTAAAGGGGGTCAGACCCCTCTTAGAGAAGCGGGGCTAAACCTAAAGGGGGTCAGACCCCTCTTAGAGAAGCGGGGCTAGAGCAGCGAGTCCTGGCCCTTGGCGGCGCCGCCGCGCCGGCGCGGGACCCCCGCCGATTCCGCGAGCGCGGCCTCGACGTCGGCGAGGATCGCGCGCTCGGAGCGCGAGGCGACCAGCGGCTCGGCGAGGCCGTCGACGTGGACGTAGGTGCGGCGGCCGTCACCGCGCTCGTCGGCGGCGAGCGGAACCAGGGCGAAGACCCGGTCGGCGCGCACGTAGCGACCGTATCCGAGCGAGATCAACCTCGGATCGCGCTTCGTGGCCATGGCGGCAGCTTAGAACCTGGCTCAGCTGTCCGAGCCCGGATCGAGCCTGTTGAGCTTCTTCTTCGTCGTGTCCGCGCAGTCG
>DATBPT010000119.1:0-20545 GCA_036561205.1 Solirubrobacterales bacterium | reverse complement strand
TCGACGTTGAGGATCTTGCCGCGCAGCGGGAGCACGGCCTGGGTCGCGCGGTCGCGGCCCTGCTTGGCCGAGCCGCCGGCCGAGTCGCCCTCGACGATGAACAGCTCGGCCAGCGACGGATCCCTGACCGTGCAGTCGGCGAGCTTGCCGGGCAGGGTCGAGTTCTCGAGCGCCGACTTGCGCCGGGTCAGGTCGCGCGCCTTGCGCGCCGCATGGCGGGCGCGCGCCGCGTCGACCGACTTGGAGACGATCCGCCGGGCGTCGGCGGGGTGTTCCTCGAGGAACTCGCCGAGCTTGCGATTGACGGTCTCCTTGACCAGTCCCTCGACCGGCGGGTTGCCGAGCTTCGACTTCGTCTGCCCCTCGAACTGGGGGTCGGCGAGCTTCACCGAGATCACCGCGGTGAGCCCTTCGCGGACGTCCTCGCCGCTCAGGTTCTCGTCCTTTTCCTTGAGCAGGCCCTTGGCGCGCGCGTAGGCGTTCAGGGTCCTGGTCAGCGCCGAGCGGAAGCCGGAGAGGTGTGAGCCGCCCTCGTGCGTGTTGATGTTGTTGGCGAACGAGAACACCGATTCCTGGTAGGAGGAGTTCCACTGCATCGACACCTCGACGGCGCCGTCCTCGGTCTCGTTCTCGAAGAACACGGGCTTCCGATGCAGGGCGTCCTTGTTCTCGTTCAGGTGCTTGACGAAGTCGACGATCCCGCCGCGGTAGAGGAAGGTGTCGCGCTGGCCGGCGCCGCGCTCGTCGACGAGCTTGATCTCGAGTCCGCGGGTGAGGAACGCTGTCTCGCGCATGCGCTCGGCGAGCGTGTCGTAGTCGAGCTCGAGCGTCTCGAAGACCTCGTCGTCGGGGAGGAAGGTGATCGTCGTCCCGGTGCTCTTCAGCTTCTCGCCGCGCTTCAGGTCGCCCTGGGGCTCGCCCCGCGCGTAGTCCTGGGTCCAGCGGTGGCCGTCGCGCCTGACCTCGAGGTGTAGCCGCTCCGAGAGCGCGTTGACGACCGAGACCCCGACCCCGTGCAGGCCGCCGGAGACCTTGTAGCCGCCGCCCTCGCCGAACTTGCCGCCGGCGTGCAGGGTCGTGAGCACGACCTCGGCCGCGGGACGCTTCTCCTCCGGATGTTCGTCGACCGGGATCCCGCGCCCGTTGTCGGTGACCGTGACGCTGTTGTCGGGATGCAGGGTGAGCTCGATCTTGTCGCAGTGGCCGGCGAGCGCCTCGTCGACGGAGTTGTCGATCACCTCGTATACGAGGTGATGCAGGCCGCGCGGGCCGGTCGAGCCGATGTACATCCCCGGTCGCTTGCGGACCGGGTCGAGGCCGCGCAGGACGGTGATCTCGTCCGACGTATAGCCGGTTGTCTGTTCTTTCTTCGAGCGCGCCGCACGCTTACGGTCGGCGCCCGCTTCGGTTGCCACTCGGGTTAGGCCCCTTCGGTCGGTTTCATGAGAAACCCCGACCGCCTGGCCCAGCGAGAGGGCCGTTGCCCGGCGGATCGGGGCGGGGGTACAAGTTCACATAAGGATACCAGGACGGGCCCCCGGAATACCGTTCGGTCAATCTTAAAGTCCCTGCAAATCACGTATTATTGTGTGTCGGAAGAGAAACTTTTGCCAATGATCAGCCGGAGTCCGCGCACGCGCGGCTTTCCCAGCGCCTCGTTGATCCTGGCGACGAGCTCATCCTGGAGCAGATCGAGCTCCTGAGCCCAGGTCGCGGCCCGGCATTCGACCGTGATCGTGCCCTCGCGATCGCGCACCGGGCGGGCCTCGGCGGCGACCCGTTCGCCGACCGCCTGCTCCCAGCAACCCTGGACCGCGGCAAGCAGCGTCGCCGGCTCGACCTCGGCCCGCAGGGCGCGGATCGAGTCGCCGATCGGCCTCGGGGGGGCGCGCCGGTTCACGCCGCCCGATCGCTTCGAGCCGCCTCGCCGAGCGGGCGGCCGTCGCGGATCGCGAGCTCGCGCCGCTCGCGTCCGGCGGGCAGCTGGTCGGCCTCGGTGGCCGTGATCAGCGCCTGCCCGCCGCCCTCGCTCAGGTGCTCGACCAGCAGCATCCGGTGTTCGGCGTCGAGCTCGGAGGTGACGTCGTCGAGCAGCATCAGCGGCGGCGGGCGGCCGTCGTCGAGCAGCGTCCGGCGCTCGGCGAACAGGAGCGCCAGAAGCGCGGTCCGCTGCTGGCCCTGGGAGCCGTATCGGCGCAGCGAGCGGCCGTCGAGCTCGATTGCCAGCTCGTCGTGGTGGGGGCCCCAGCCGCTGTACCCGCGGGCGATGTCGGCCTCGCGCCGGGCGCCGATCTCGGCGGCGAGCTGCTCGGCGTCGGTGGCTTCGCTGCGGGGGCGGTACCGCAACGATGCCGACGGTTCGAGCCCGAGTGCGGCGCTCGAGGCCGCGAAGATCGGAGCCAGGCGCTCGACCGCCTCCGCCCGGATTGCGATCAGCTCGACCCCGGCGCCGGCGAGCTCCAGGTCCCAGGCGTCGAGGGTGGCGCTGGGGCGGCGCCGGCCCGGATTCGCCCGAGCAGGGCGTTGCGTTGCGCGAGCGAGCGCGAGTAGCGGCGCCGGGCCTCGGCTCGCCCGGGCCAGAGCGCGACGCAGAAGCCATCGAGGTGGGTCCGGCGCCCCGCCGGCGGGCCCTTGACGAGGGCGAGGCGGTCGGGCATGAAGACCGCCAGCGCCGGCCGCATCTCCGCCGCCTCGGGCCCGGCCGCGGCGCCGTCGAGCAGATGGCGGCGGCCGTCGGTGCGGCTCACCGAGCTCAGGAAGCGGTGCTCGTAGCCGGCCGCCGACACGGTGGCCTCGGCGCGCGACAGCGGCCGTCCGAAGGCGATCGTCTCGCGGTCGTCGCGGGTCCGGCAGGAACGCCCGGCGAGCGCCGTGTAGGTGGCCTCGAGCAGGTTCGTCTTGCCGGCACCGTTGGGGCCCCAGAGCAGGTTCACCCCGGGCCCGAGCTCGACCTCGCAGGCGGAGAGATTGCGGAAGTCGAGCGTGCTTACGGACTCGACGACCACACGACCACGCCCCTCAGACGTTGAGGCGGATCGGCATCACGAGGTAGCTGAAGTCGTCGCCGTCCACCGGGCGCAGGAGCCCGGGTCGCAACGGCGAGCTGAGCTGGATCGCGACCTGCTCGGTGTCGACGCTCTCGACCCCCTCGACGAGGAACTGCGGGTTGAAGGCGATCTCGAGCGGCTCGCCGGAGTAGGGCGCCGGCATCGCCTCGCTGGCGTCGCCGATGTCGGGCGTCTCCGCCGCCACCGTGAGCTCGCCCTCCGAGAAAGCCAGCCGCAGCGGCGCGTTGCGCTGCGCCAGCTGGCTGATCCGCCGGGTGATCTCGAGGAACTCCTCCCGCGGCAGGCGCACGTCGTGCTCGAAGGCCTCCGGGATCAACTGGCGCCAGCTCGGGAACTGCCCTTCGATCAGCCGCGAGGAGAGCACCACACCGGCGACCTGGAAGACCGCCTGGTTTCGCGGCAGCGCGATCTCCACCTCCTCGGCGCCCGCGGCGGCGACGATCCGCGCCAGCTCGCGCAGGGCTCGGGCGGGCACGTTCGCCTCCAGCGTCTGCGCGACCGGCAGCTCGAGCGTCGTGTGCTTGACGCTGAGGCGGTAGGAGTCGGTGGCGACCATCGTCAGCGTGTTGCCCTCCGCCTGCAGGAGGACGCCGGTGAGGATCGGACGGACCTCGTCGCGCGAGGCCGCGCGGGCGACGAGATCGATTGTCGCCGCCAGCGGCTGGCCGGGGAGCTTCACCGTCTCCCCCTCGAGCTCGGGCAGTCGCGGGAAGTCGTCGGCGGGCAGCGTGCGCAGGTGAAAGCGCGCTCCACCGGCGGCGATCTCGACGTCGCGCTGCTCGCTGCGCAACTCCAGCGTCACCTCTCCCGGCGGCAGGCTGCGAACGACGTCGGCGAACAGGCGGCCCGGCAGCAGCACGGTCCCCTCCTGCTCGGTCTTCGCGTCGGTGAGCGTGCTGGTCAGGGCCAGCTCCATGTCGGTGGCGCGCAGCGTCAGCGAGCCGTCGCCGGCGATCAGCAGGATGCCGCCGAGCGAGGGCAGCGTGCCGCGGGTCGATACGGCGCGTCCGACGAGCTGCAGCCCGCCGGAGAGGGAGTCACGAGAGACGGAAAGTTTCATCGAGGGTTGCTCATCTTCCTACTTTGATCAGATGTATCTGTTTCGTGGATGGTTGGGGATCGTGGATCGGTCTCGGCTTGGCGACGCGGGTTGTGGCTGTGGATCACAAGCCCGCCGGTGGTGGATCATGCCCCGTTTCGGTGCATGGATCCGCTCCGGTCCCCTTCGTCCCCAGGCTCGAGTGCACCCTGTGGACGGCTTCGGCGGTCTCCGAGCCGGGCTCGAGCCGGGTGGCGACCGAGCGAATCGCGTGCAGGACGGTGGTGTGGTCGCGGTCGAAGCCGCGCGCGATCTCGGTCAGCGACAGCGGGGTCAGCTCGCGAGCCATGTACATCGCCAACTGGCGCGAGTGGGCGATCCGCGGCGAGCGCCGCGGCGAGAGCAGCTCTTCCTTCGTCAACCCGTTCACCTTGCAGACAGCGTCCTGGATCGCGGTCAGGGTCGGTGGCTCGGCGGTCGGCAGCGGTCCTTCCTCGCGACGGCCGAGCGCGCGGCGGACGATCGGCGTCGTCAGCGGTTCGCTCAGCAGCGAGGCCATCGCCATCACCCGAGTCATCGCGCCCTCGAGCACGCGGACGTTGTCGGGGACGCTGGTCGCGATCTCCTGCAGTACGCGCGGATCGGGCAGGTCGGCGTAGGAGCCGGAGGCGATCCGCCAGAGGACGGCGATCCTGGTCCGCAGGTCGGGCGCCTCGAGCTCGACCCGCAGGCCCCAGTTGAAGCGGTCTCGAAGGCGGTCGGCGAGCTTCGACAGCGCCTCCGGCGGCCGGTCGCTCGAGAGCACGATCTGCTTGCCGGCCGCGTGCAATGTGTTGAAGGTGTGGACGAACTCCTCCTCCGTTCGCTGCTTGCCCTCGAGCACCTGGACGTCGTCGATCAGCAGCGCGTCGAGCTCGCGGTAGCGAGCCTTGAACGCATCGGGCCCGTCGCGCCGGAGGGCGGCGACGAACTCGGTCGTGAACCGCTCGGCGGTCGTGTAGTGGATCTCCAGCTCGGGGTGGTTGCGGCGCAGGTATTCGACGATCGCGCCGAGCAGGTGGGTCTTGCCGAGACCGGGCGGACCGTGGAGGAAAAGCGGGTTGTAGGCCTCGCCGGGCAGTTCGGCGACCGCGAGCGCGGCGGCGTGGGCGAGCCGGTTGCCGGGCCCGATCACGAATTGCTCAAAGGTGTGGCTGGGCTCCAGCGGCAGGGATTCGAGCGAGGCGACGTCCGGCGCACCGCCGGCGACGGCGCTGGGCTCGACGAAGCTGATCTCGGTCAGCTCCGGCGCTTGGCCGGCGAGGATCTCCAGCAGCCGCCCCGCGTAGCGGCGCTCGACCCAGGCACGGATCGCCGGCGGTGCCGTGAGGAAGAGCGTCGAGCCCTGAGCCGAGACCGCGCGCAACGGGTCGAACCAGAGGTTGAAGGTCGAGCTCGGCAGCGAGGCCTCGAGTTCGCCGCGCACCCGGAGCCAGAGCTTCGTGAGATCGTCCTCTGGCGGCTTGGAGGGCACGGCGAGCGACCATACATTCGTGCGCGACGGCCGCCCGGCGGCCACCCCGCAATACGCGGAAAACAAACCTGCGTCTCTCCTCTGAGGCGTAGCCGAAGTCGCGCCGCCGTTGAGGCGCCTCTCTGTAGACTGGCCGATCCGATGAAGCGCACCTGGCAGCCGAAGAAGCGCAAGCGCGCCCGCACCCACGGGTTTCGCGCCCGGATGCGCACGCGCTCGGGCCGCGACGTGCTCCGCCGCCGGCGCGCCAAGGGCCGCAAGCGCCTGACCCCCTAATAGATGAGCGAGGGTCGAAAGCGCGGCCGGCTGTCGCGCAGTGGCGACTTCGATCGCGTCTACCGCGACGGCCGCTCGCACGCGAACCGCTATCTGGTCCTCTACTCGTTCCCGCGCGGCGAGGCCGCGGCCGACGAGGTCCGGCTCGGAATCTCGGTCAGCCGCAAGGTCGGTGGCGCGGTGGAGCGAAACGCGGTCAAGCGAGCGCTGCGAGAGGCCTTCTGGGGCCTCGATGCAGGCCTGCCCGGCGACCATGACTTCGTCGTCGTCGCCCGGCCAGACGTTGCAGGTCTGGTTGAGCGTGAGGGAACGCCAGGCGTCGACACCGCTTTGCGCGAGCTGGTTTCGGCCGCGGGGCTGGGTGCGTAACACGTGAAACGCTCGCCTGGGTTGATCCGCAACCGCCTCCTGAGCGTCATTCGGGAGGTGTTCCTGCTGCCGCTGCACGCCTACCGGGCGGTGATCTCGCCGAATCTGGGACCGCGCTGCAAGTACTACCCGAGCTGCTCGACCTACGGCGTCCAGGCCGTGCGTGAGCTGGGCGTGGTCAAGGGGTCGATCGTCGCTGCCTGGCGGGTGCTGCGCTGCAACCCGCTCAGCCACGGCGGTGTCGACGAGCTCGCCGACCGGCGGCTGTTTCGCGGCCACGAGCACGCCCACCCCCATTCCGAGGCGCCGGCGGCTAATTCATGACCACGCTCGCGGTCCTGGTCATCTTCCAGCCCTTCGTCGACCTGGCGGAGGCGATCATCAAGTTCTTCGCCGAGACCGTCGGGCTCAGCTGGGGACTCTCGATCGTGATGCTGACGCTGACCGTGCGCCTGCTGACCCTGCCGCTGTCGCTGACCGGGATCCGCTCGATGCGGCGGATGCAGCTGGTCGCCCCGGAGCTCAAGGCGGTGCAGGAGAAGTACAAGGACGACAAGGAGCGCCAGCAGCGCGAGATGCTGGCGCTGTACAAGAGCCACGGCGTCAACCCGCTCGCCTCCTGCTTCCCGTTCCTGCTTCAGATCCCGTTCTTCATCGCCGTCTATTCGCTGCTGCGCGGCGACACGTTCCAGCAGGACGTCGAGACGAGCGGCTCGGCGGTCAACTTCCTCTTCGTCCCCGACATCCTGGTCCCGCCCGAGGGCGCCGTGAAGTGGGTCCTGATCGTGCTCTTCATCAGCACGACGGTGCTCACGTTCCTCTACACGACCGCGACCACGCAGACGGCGACCGGCGCCCAGCGCTACATCTTCCTCGCCCTGCCGCTGCTGTTCGCGCCGGTGATCGCCAACCAGCCGGCCGGTCTGGCGATCTACTGGATCACGACCAACCTCTGGAGCCTCGGGCAACAGGTGGTGATCCAGCAGATCATGCCGATGCCGACGCCTCCGACTCCGGAGGAGAAGGCGGCGACGGCGCCACCACCACCACCACCGCGGAAGAAGAAGAAACGGCGATGAGCGAGGCCGAGACCGACGCCGAGGACCTCCCCGAGGAGCCCGCGGAGCGGGTCGAGGCGCTGCTCGAGGAGATCGTCGATGCGCTCGACCTCGATGGCGAGATCGTCGTCGACGAGCGCGATGAGGAGATCGCGGCCCGGATCGAAGGCGATGAGCTCGGGCTGCTGATCGGTCGTCGCGGGCAGACGATCGACGCGGTTCAGCTGCTCTGCTACCGGGTCGCGTTTCGCGGCCGCGGTGACCGCAAGCGGGTCTCGGTCGACGCCGCCGGCTACCGCGAGCGCCGTCGCGAGACGATCGAGCGCCAGGCCGAGCGCGCCGCCGAGCGGGCGCTCGAGAGCGGCAAGGAGATCGAGCTCGAGCCGATGACCCCGACCGAGCGCAAGATCGTCCACGACCAGCTCAAGGACCGGCCCGGCCTCGAGACCTTCAGCGAGGGCGAGGAGCCCGAGCGCTGTGTGATCGTCGCTCCCCTCGTCGGCGATTGACCGGCGAGGCGCTTCGCCGACGCCTCGTTCCAGTGCTCGAGTTGCTCGCCGCCGACCCGGCGTCGCTGAGCTCCGTTCGCGATCCCGCCGATGTCTGGCGCGTCCATGTCGAGGACTCGCTCAGTGGCCTCGACCTGGTCGGCTCCCCCACTCGGCTCGCCGACGTCGGCTCGGGCGCCGGCTTCCCAGGCCTGGTGCTGGCCGCGGCGCTGCCCGGGACGCACGTCGACCTGATCGAGTCCGTGCGGCGAAAGTCCGCGTTCATCGAGCGCGCGGTCGCGGCGGCGGGGCTCGAGAACGCCCGCGTCGTCGATGCCCGCTCGGAGGACTGGGCGCTCGACCCCGACCCGGCGGGCGGCCGTGAGGCCTACGAGGTGGTCACCGCCCGCGCCGTCGGCCGCCTGGCGACACTTGCCGAGCTCGCCTCGCCGTTGCTGCGAGACGGCGGCCTGCTGGTCGCCTGGAAGGGCCGCCGCGACGCGGAGGAGGAGGCGGAGCTCGAGCGCGCGGCCAAGCGGTTGGCGATGGAGCCGGAACGCATCGTCGATGCAGGAGAGCTCGCCGGGTCGCCGAATCGTCATCTTCACACCGCCCGCAAGGCCGGGCCGACGCCCCCTGGGCTGCCGCGCCGTCCGGGAATTGCGAAGAAACGCCCCTTCGGCCGCGGTTGAGGCCCGGTCCAGCGACTAAGGTCGTCGCCGGATCCATGGGTGCCGTTTACGCGATCGCGAATCAGAAGGGCGGGGTCGGCAAGACCACCACCGCCGTCAACCTCGCCGCCTGCGCGGCGGCCGAGGGCCGGCAGGTGCTGCTCGTCGACCTCGACCCGCAATGCAACGCGACCGTCGCCCTCGGCTTCGACCGGACCGTGACCCCGTCGTCATATGAGTGTCTCTGCGGGGAGAGCTCCGTCGCGGCGGCGGCCCGCCCGGCGGGCCCCGACAACCTCTGGATCGTGCCCGCTAACCGCGACCTCGCCGGCGCCTCGGTCGAGTTGCCGCGGATCGAGGGCTATGAGCGGCGGCTGCGCGACGGCCTCGGCCCGGTGCGCCAGCGCTTCGCCATGACCCTGCTCGACTGCCCGCCGTCGCTCGGGCCGGTGACCGTGAACGCGCTCGCCGCCGCGGACCGGGTGATCGTCCCCGTGCAGGCCGAGTACCTGGCGCTCGAGGGCCTGGTCCAGTTCCTCGAGACCCTGGACCTGATCCGGCGCAACCTCAACCCGGCGCTGATTCTGACCGGCGTGCTGATCACCATGCACGATGAGAGGACCCGCCTCGCCCAGGACGTGGAGGCGGAGCTGCGCCAGCATCTACCCGAACAGGTGTTCGATACGGTGATACCCCGAAGCGTTCGCGTCGCCGAGGCTCCGAGCCACGGCCTGCCGGTGCTCACGCACGCGCCGGACTCGCGCGGCGCAGTCGCCTACAGGTCGCTGGCGGCGGAGCTCGAGCGCCGCGAGGGCGCGCCGGCGGTGGCGGCGTGAGGCGTAGCCGAACCCCGCCGTTGTTGAGGCGGCTTCTGTGAGCGCGCGTCCGGGGATCGGCCGCGGCCTCGCCGCGATCCTGCCCGAGAGCGGGCCCGACGAGGCCTCCTACCGGGAGGTCCCGGTCGAGCTGATCCGCCCGAACCCCGACCAGCCCCGGCGGGCGGTCGATCCGGAGACGATCTCGAGCCTGGCGCGCTCGATCGCCGAGGCCGGCGTGATCCAGCCGTTGATCGTGCGCCCGCTCGCCGACGGCCGCTATGAGCTGATCGCCGGCGAGCGCCGCTGGCGCGCCGCTCGGGAAGCCGGCCTCGAGAGCGTCCCGGCGATGGTCCGCGACGAGGACGCCGCGCGCCGGATGCAGACGGCGCTGATCGAGAACGTCGCCCGCGAGGATCTGAACCCGGTCGACGAGGCGCGCGCCTGCGCGACGCTGGTCGACGAGCTCGGGCTCTCGAAGGAGGAGCTCGCCGCCCGGCTCGGCCGCACCCGCCCGGCGATCTCGAACCTGATCCGGCTTCTCGACCTCCCCGACGATGTCCTCGAGCTGCTCGCCGAGGGCATCCTGACCGAGGGTCACGGCCGCGCGATCCTGATCGCGAAGGGCAACGACGTCCGCCGCCGCCTCGCCCGCGACGCGGCCGCCGCCGGCTGGTCGGTGCGCGAGACCGAGCGCCGGGCCAAGCACGCCGAGGAGACGCCGACGGCGCGCGTCGTCGCGCACCCCGACCAGAAGGCGATGCTGGAACGAGCGGAGGATGCGCTGGAACGAGCGCTCGGCACCGGCGTCCGCGTGCGCGCGGCACGCAAGGGCATCCGCGCCGAGCTCAGCTTCGACAGCCTCGACGAGCTGCTCGAACTCGCCGTCCGCCTCGAGCCCTAGCCGCGCCTACGGGCCGAGTCGCTCGATCCGCCAGCCGCCGCCCTCGCGCGTGTAGCGGAAGCGGTCATGAAGGCGCCCGACCTGGCCCTGCCAGAACTCGATCGCCCGCGGCCGCAGCAGATAGCCGCCCCAATGCGGGGGCCGGGGGACGTCGCCGTCGCCGAAGCGCGCCTCCGCCTCCGCGACCAACCGGTCGAGCTCCTCCCGCGACTCGATCGGCCGCGATTGGGGCGACGCCCAGGCGCCGATCTGCGAGTCGCGCGAGCGGGTGGCGAAGTACTCGTCGGACTCGCTGGCCCGCAAGCGCTCGACCGGCCCGCGGATCCGCACCTGGCGGTCGAGCTCGCGCCAGTAGAGGATCAGCGCCGCGAGGCCTACTGCGGCGAGCTGCCTCGCCTTCGCCGACTCGTAGTTGGTGAAGAAGCGAAACCCGTCGTCGCCGGCTCCCTTGAGCAGCACCATGCGCGCGTCCGGCGCCCCGTCCGCATCGACGGTGGCCAGCGTGATCGCCTCCGGCAGCGGCGCCTCGCGCCCGGCAAGCTCGAACCAGGTCCGAAACTGAGCGACCGGATCGGGATCCAGGTCCTCGCGGTGCAGCGGCGGCATGTCGGGTCGTCGTGGCATCGGCCGTTACCTAGAATGCCGTGCTCGAGGGCGATTAGCTCAGTTGGTTAGAGCGCGTCTCTGATAAGGACGAGGTCCGTGGTTCGAGTCCACGATCGCCCACTCCCTCGCGACCCTCAGGCCTCGGCACGGCCCTTGGCCACCGTTTCCAGCGCCTCCATCGTCGCCTTCAGCCAGCTGGTGAAGTAGCGGCGGCCGGCGACCGCGTCGAAGACCCGGTTCGTGAGACCGTCGGGGTCCATGCCCATCTCACCGTCGGCGAAGGTGCCGCCCTGGGCCCCGGTGAGATCGAAGCGGACGAAGGTGCCGGTGTTGAGGCAGCGGACGCACAGCCGTCGAGGGTCGTCGCGATCCTCGATCAGGAGGTGCATCTCGTCCTTGCCGAACGGCGTCTGGGTCACCTGGCGGTAGGTGCAGCCCTCGTCGAGTCCCTCGCACTTGATCTCGAGCACCCGCGGCCACCAGTCGGGGTGGTTCTCGATGTCGGCGATCAGCTCCCAGACGACCGAGACCGGGGCCTCGATGAACGCCTGCTGGCGGCACATCGACATGACCCGGATTCTCGCACGGGGAGCCGGGCACCCCACACCTATAATCGGCGACGATGCAGCAGATGCAGATCTACGGCGTCAGTTTCGACATGGTCGGCAAGCAGCCGATCGTGCTGCTGAAGACGGTCGACGGCAACCGCTTCCTGCCGATCTGGATCGGGCACCCGGAGGCGGCCGCGATCCTGATGAAGCTCCAGGGCGCCCAGACCCCGCGGCCGATGACCCACGACCTGCTCAACGACCTGCTCGAGCAGCTCGAGGCGAAGTGCGAGCGCGTCTCGGTGACCGAGCTTCGCGACAACACCTTCTACGCCTCGATCACGATCTCGGTCAACGGCTCCGAGATCGAGATCGACTCCCGGCCCTCGGACGCGATCGCGCTCGCGGTCCGCTGCCAGGCGCCGATCTTCGCCGCCGAGGAGGTGATCGACGAGTCCTCGATCGAGTTCGAGCACGAGGTCGAGGACCAGGAGGAGGTCGTCGAGCGGTTCAAGGACTTCCTCGACGAGGTCTCCCCCGAGGACTTCGCCGCCGGCGAGGAGTAGCGCTAGCCGGCGCCGCTCGGGCTGGAGTCCGAGGGAGGCGTTGAGGGGACGTCGTCGCTCGACGAGCCGCCCGAGACGGTGACCCCGCTGGCGTCGGACCGCGGTGGGTGGCCATGCCCGCCATGCCCGCCGTGAGCGGGGTCCTCCGTCGAAGTGCCGGCTGCGTCGGACGGCGCGGCTTCGGCGGAGTCCCCTGGTCCGTCGTTCCCGCCGGTGCTCGTCGTGCCGTCATCCGCCGCCGCCGCACCGCTGCCGCCGCCCGAAGCGTGATCGCGCCCGCCGTTGCGACCACCGTCCCGCCCGCCGCTCGGGCCCTGCTGATTGCTGATTGCGGACGGGTCCTCAGCCGCAGTCGTCGTCGCGGGCGTCGTCGCGATCGAGATCGTCTGCGCCACCGGTGCCTGTTCGCCCCCCCCGCACCCGGCGGCGAGCAGCACGACCGCGCACGCCGACGCCGACAGCAGAGGGCGGCCGCACCGGCGGCCGCCCTCGTGCCGTTCGAGCGGATCTCTGCTTACGGAGCGGTGTACGCCCACGACCCGGAGGCGTTCATCTGGCCGGCAGCGGTCGACGTCGCCCTGACGCTGAACCCGAACAGGTTGTCGGCGAGGACGCTGCTGCTCTGGAATCCCGCCAGCGCGGAGATGTTGCTTGCGTCGCTGCGGTACAGGCACGCCTTGCCGGCCGGCGCCGTCGGGTTCTGGACCGTTCCGGTGCACGCCGCGTCGCCGTCGGTGGCCCCGGGGGTTCCGGCGGCGAAGTTGACGCTGGTGAAGGCCAGCGGAACCGGGGTCTTCCCAGGCAACTGGACGGTGTAGAACCGATCATCGCTGACCGCGTCGGCGTCGTCGATGACTCGCCAGACACCGACCGACGTGCTACCGGACGGGATCGTCCCGCTGCTGAACTTGAGGTAGCTCGCCGCGCCCGCACCGCCGAGCGCGTCGGAATCGCTTGCCTTGGTCGCCTTGTCAGCCGTGTTCACATGCGAGCCGGCGATATTTGCCTTCAGCTCCTTGTCGGCCTGCTTCTTCGAGATCGACTTGACCTTCGACTTGGTGATCTTGCTGCTGAGTCCGTCGGTCCCGGCGACCGCCGAGCCGACGAGCGCGAAGACGAGCGCGATCACGGCGACGATGATTGCGGGCGACGGCCGCGAGGTGCTGAACGACTTCATACGTCCCTCCCGTGAGTGGATTGGCTTGCCTACCCTCTCTGCCCCCATGCCGGTTGTCAAGGGTGGGCCCCGGGATGGTCGAGGGAACGCTCAGGGTGATCCCCAATAGACGCGCGGGCTGCGCCGCGCCAACCTGGCCTCATCGTCCACGATTGATGAGGAGCAAGCCATGACCGACCAGGACACGACCCAGCAGCTGCCGCCCGCGGAGCCGCCGCCCGAACGCCCGAAGCGCCTCCTGCGCTCGCGAAACGACCGGGTGATCGCCGGCGTCGCCGGCGGGCTCGGCCGCTACTTCCGAGTCGACCCGGTGATCGTCCGGATCGCGTTCGCCGTCTCCGTCTTCTTCGGCGGGCTCGGCGCCGTCGCCTACATCGCCCTCGCCCTCTTCGTGCCCACCGCCCCGGGTGAGGACGGCGAGCTCGGCCCACCGCCGATCGAACGCTCTCGCGGGCTCGCGATCGGGGTCGGTATCGGCCTCGTCGTGATCGCGCTCAGCTGGGGAATCCTCGACGGCCCGCTCTGGGGTCACGGCTTCTTCCTCAGCCCGGCGCTGTTCGTGGTCGCCCTGGTCGCCGGGGCGATCCTGATCGCTCGCCGCGCGGGCGGCGGAATAGGCGCTCACGGGGCGCTGGCGACGGCACTGCTCGCATTTGCCGCCTTCATCGGACTCTCGATCGTCGCCGTCGCCGCAGCGTGGGCCGGAGCGACCGGGCACGGGGTGGCGGTGGCACTGATCGTGATCGCGATCGGCGTGATGCTCGTCCTGGCCGCCTTCAGCGGCGGCGCCCGCTGGCTGATCGCGCCGGCGATCGCGCTCGCGGTGCCGCTCGGAGCTGTCGCCGCCGCCGACGTCTCCTTCGGCGACGGTGTCGGCGAGCGCCAGTACCGGCCGCTCTCGATCGCTGCGTTGCCGGCGGACGGATACGAGCTCGGCATCGGCCGGCTCGAGGTCGATCTGCGCGACCTCGACTGGACCGATTCGACCGTCATCGACCTCGACCTCGACCTCGGCGTCGGCGAGGCGGTCGTCGCCGTGCCGTCGAACGTCTGCGTGACCACCGACTTCGACACCCGTGCCGGCGATCTGCGGGTCGCGGGTGACGAGGCCGGGGGCATCGACGTCCACAGCGGCGCCAACGCCGGAGCGACGGCGACCCCGCGCCTCGATCTCACCGGCGAGGTCGACCTCGGCGAGCTGCGGGTGATCAACGATGATCAGGCGGATATCGATGGCCACGGCCCCGGCTTCCGCTACGGCGGTAACGACGACGAGATGCGCGCTGCGATGGTGGCCGCCTGCGCGCCGCCGGCGCCCGGCCAGAGTGTGACGAAGCCCGATCGCAAGCCGAGGCCGGGTCGCGAAGGCGGCGGCGGGTGAGCGAGCGGCTCGACCGGGTCTCGCTGGTCGCGGGGGTGGCGGTGATCGCCATGGGTGCCCTGCTGCTCCTTGACCAAGAGGATGTGATCGCGCTGACCCTGGGGCTGGTCGGCGCGATCGTCTCGGCGACGATCGGCACGATCCTGATCGTCAGCGGGCTCGGCGAGGAGGCCGATGAGCGCTAGCGACCCAAACCAGGCCCCACCGCGCCGACTCGCCCGCGATCGGTCGCGGGCGCTGGTCGCCGGGGTCTGCGCCGGCATCGCCCGGCGCCTCGACCTCGACCCGCTGCTCGTCCGGATCGTCTTCGTGATCGCCGTGATCGCCTCCGGGGGCGCAGCGCTCGCTGTCTACGTAATCGCCTGGATCTTCATGGACGAGGGTGACTCGGAGCCGGCGGCCGGCGATGTGAACCCGTTCGAGGCGGCGATCCGCCGCGTTCCGGTCCGCAACTGGCGCGTCGCCGCGGGGGTCGGCTTCCTCACGCTCGCCCTCTTGCTGGTCCTTCGCGAAGCCGGGGTCTGGTGGTCCGATGCGCTCGTCTGGCCTCTGATCCTGGCCGCCTCGGGGGCGGCGCTGCTCTGGCGCCAGTCACAGGCGATCGAGTCCGACGCCGGGGAGCCCGAGCAGGCCGCGCTCGACGCGGGCCCGGCGGCGGCGCCCGGCCCCCGGACCGCCGGGATCTACCGCGGCGGCTTCGGCGTCGCCCTCGTCCTCGGCGCCGCGCTCCTGTTCCTGTACGCGAACGGCGCTCTCGGCCAGGCTCGCGACGTGGTCCTCGCGGTCGTCGTCGCGGCGCTCGCCCTGGGCCTGATCCTGGCGCCGTTTCTCTGGCGCCTGGGGCGCAACCTCGCCACCGAACGGGCCGAGCGCATCCGTTCCCAGGAGCGCGCCGAGGTCGCCGCCCACCTTCATGACTCGGTGCTGCAGACCCTGACCCTGATGCAGAAGCACGCCTCGGAGCCGCGCGAGGTCGCCGCCCTCGCCCGCCGCCAGGAGCGTGAGCTGCGCGCCTGGCTCTTCGACGGCCCGGCGAGCCGCAACGGCGACAGCCTGGCCGCCGCGCTCGACGCGGTCGCCGCCGAGGTCGAGGATGCGCACGGGGCCGCGATCGACGTCGTCGCGGTCGGCGACCGTCCGCTCGACGAGCCGACCACGGCGCTGATCGCCGCCACGCGCGAGGCGCTCACCAACGCGGCCAAGTTCGCCGCCGACGGCGGTCCGATCGCCGTCTACGCGGAGATGGAGCCCGGCCGCGCCCAGGTCTTCGTCCGCGACCGCGGCGCCGGATTCGAGCTCGACCGGGTGCCGGCCGACCGTCGCGGCCTGCGCGAGTCGATCATCGGGCGCATGGAGCGCCACGGTGGCACGGCGACCGTGCGCTCGGCCCCCGGCGCGGGCACGGAGGTCGAGCTGACGATCGGGGACGGCCGGCCGTGACCCCGAGCGTCGTGATCGTCGATGACCACGCGATCTTCCGCAGCGGCGTGCGCGCCGAGCTCGACGGCCTGGTCGACGTCCGCGGCGACGTCGGCTCGGTCGAGGAGGCGGTGCGCCTGATCACGACCGAGCGTCCCGATGTCGTCCTCCTCGACGTCCACATGCCCGGCGGCGGGGGGGTCGAGGTGATCCGCCGAGTCGCGGCCGAGAACCCGGCCCAGCGGTTCCTGGCGCTCTCGGTCTCCGACGCCGCCGAGGATGTGATCGCCGTCGTCCGCGCCGGCGCCCGCGGCTACGTCACCAAGGCGATCTCCGGGCCCGAGCTCGCGGATGCGGTGCGTCGGGTCCGCGACGGCGACGCGGTCTTCTCGCCGCGCCTCGCGGGCTTCGTCCTCGACGCCTTCGCCGGCCAGCTCACCCAGGCCGAGGTCGATCCCGAGCTCGACCAGCTCACCAACCGCGAGCGCGAGGTCCTACGGCTGATCGCCCGCGGCTACCTCTACAAGGAGATCGCGCTCGAGCTCTCGATCTCCGTGAAGACGGTCGAAGCCCACGTGAGCGCGGTGCTGCGCAAGCTGCAGCTCTCGAACCGCCACGAGCTCAGCCGCTGGGCGGTCGAGCGGCGCCTGATCGACTAGAGCCCGGCGCCTTGCGCCGCCACCGTTTCGCTGCGAGAATCGATCGGCTGTGCGTCGTTCCACGCTGCTGCTCGCGATCGTCTGCGCAGCGCTGGTCGCGCTGCCGGGCTCCGCCTCCGCCTGGAAGTACGTCTTTCAGGACTTCCTCGACACCCACTCGCAGGGTGGGAACCAGGGTCTCGCCGCCGGGCACTCGGTGGCCAAGAAGTGCCACGGCGGCAAGCTCGGCAACTACGACTTCGTCTCCCGCGTGCACGCAGAGGGCGGCGACACGGAGATCACCCACATCGTCACGGCGATCCTCCCCGTGACCACCAAGTGGGAGCACCTCAAGCACGTGGACGTGGTCATCCACGCCTCCGACAACTTCGACCCCGACGTCATCGCCGAGCTCACCGAGGCCTACGGCGAGTTCTGGGAGGGCGTCTTCGTCCGCTACTCGCCCGGCGAGCTCGAGATCCGCCACCCGGACCTGGTCGTGTTCGGGAACACGCTGCTCGAATCGGACCGCTTGATCCAGGAGTTCACGCCGAAGAAGGGCTGCTAGAGGCTAGGCGAGGCTGCTCTGGCCGGAGCGCTCCAGGGCCAGGCCGAGGATTCGCTCGCACAGAGCCTCGAACGAGAGCCCGGCCGCCTCGGCCGCCATCGGCAGCAGCGAGGTGTCGGTGAGTCCCGGGATCGCGTTCGCCTCGAGCACCTGCGGTCCGTCCTCGCCGAGGATCAGGTCGACGCGGCAGAAGCCGTCGAACCCGAGCACGTCCCAGGTCCGCAGGGCGGCATCGAGGACCTCGCCCTGGAAGGCGGCGAGATCGGCTGGGCAGACGTATTCCGTGCGCCCGATCTCGTAGCGCGCCTCGTAGTTGAACCGGTCCTCCTCCCGCGGGACCGCCTCGACGGCGGGGAGGGCGATCCCGTTGACCAGCGAGATCGCCAGCTCGCGTCCCTCGACGTGGCGCTCGATCAGAACGCGATCGTCGTATGAGAAGGCGGCGAGCAGGGCCGCCGGGACGTCGTCGGAGGCTGCGGCGAAGCGAACTCCGAGCGAGGAGCCGCCCGCCGCGGGCTTGACCACGAGCGGGAAGCCGAGCCCGGCCTCGATCTCCTCCAGCGTCTCGGCCGCGCCGAGCTCGCGAAAGGCGAGCGCGTTGAAGGCGGCCCAGTCCGGTGTCGGGACGCCGGCGGCGCGCAGGTCGTGCTTGGCCCCGACCTTGTCGATCGATCGCACGCAGGCGCGGACGCCGGGCCCCGTGTACGGAATCCGGAGGATCTCGAGCAGCTCCTGGACGGTGCCATCCTCGCCGCCCGATCCGTGCAGGGCGACGAAGGCGGCCTCGGGCCGCTCCGATTTCAGCGTCGTCACCAGCTCCGCGCCGACGTCGATCACGACCACCTCGTGACCGAGCGCCGCCAGCGCGTCCTCGACCCGGGCGCCGCTGCGCAACGACACCTGGCGCTCGAGCCCGCGGCCGCCTTTCAGTACAGCGACCTTCATCGGCGAAACGGCAAGACCTCGCCGCTGCCGGGCTCGTCGGGGGGCGGTTCGGGGAGGGGATGCTCGCCGGTTATCGACTCGTAGAGGTCGAGCTGCTCGGCGACCACGGCGCCGATCCGCTTGATCCCCTCGCGGATCTCGTCCGGCCCCGAGGCGGAGAAGTTGAGCCGCATCGACGAGCCGCCGCGCCCGTCCACGTAGGCCGCGGCTCCGGGGACGAAGGCGACGTTCTCGCGCAGCGCCTTGGCCAGCAGGTCGGTGGTGTCGATGTAGCCGGGCAGGGTCGCCCAGCAGAACAGGCCCCCCTGCGGCTCCGACCAGGTCGCCCCGGCAGGGAAATAAGTGTTCAGCGCCTCGAGCATCGCATCGCGGCGCTCGCGGTAGATCGCGCAGAGATCGCCGACGTAATCGCGCCAGCGGCCCTCGGCGAAGTACTCGCGGACGAAGTACTGGGTCAAGGTCGAGGTGCAGAGGTCGGCCGCCTGCTTGCCGAGCACCACCTTCTCCATCACCGGCGGCGGCGCGCAGAGCCAGCCGAGCCTGATTCCGGGGGAGAGGATCTTCGAGAACGTGCCGAGGTAGAGCACGTAGTCGCCGCCGTCGAGCTTGTACAGCGGCTCGACCGGCTCGCCGTCGTAGCGCAGCAGCCCGTACGGGTTGTCCTCGAGCACGAGCAGCTCGCGGTCGCGCGCGAGCTCGACCAGTCGCGCGCGGCGGCTCGCCGACATCGTCACCCCGGCCGGATTCTGAAAGCTGGGCACGGTGTAGATGAACTTCGGCCGCCGGCCGTCGGCGGCGAGCCGGTCGAGCACCTGCTCGAGCTCGTCGATCCTCATGCCGTCGGAGTCGACGCCGACCTGGAGCGTCTCCGCCTGGTAGGAGCAGAACACGGGAACGGCGCCCGGATACGTGGGTGCCTCGGCGATCACGACGTCGCCGGGATCGACCAGGGTCTTGGCGACCAGGTCGATCGCCTGCTGGCCGCCGGTGGTGACGATGATGTCGTCGAGATCGGGCTCCATGCCCTCGGCTCGCATCACCTCGCGGATGCACTCCTTGGTCTCGACAAAGCCCTCGGTGGGGCCGTACTGGAGGGCCTCGGCCGAGCTCTCCTGGGCGATCCGCGTCATCTGGGCGGCGAAGGTCGCGGGCGGGAAGGTGGAGGTGTCGGGCAGCCCTCCGGCGAGCGAGATCACCTCCGGCCGCGCGGTGATCTCCATCAGGTCCCGCATCGCGCTCGAGCGCATCACCCTGGTGCGCTCGGCAAACAGCGCCGCGTAGCGCTCGAGGTCGCGGGCGGTGGTGTGGGCGCGCCGGTGCGGGGGCGCCGGGCCGCGCTCGGGCGGCGTCGGACGGTCTTCGATCTCGGCCACGGCTTCAGTCTGGCGCAGACGCCGACCGAAGCGCGAGGTCGGCCGACCGGCGCAAACGCCATCCCGCGTGGCTAGATTCGCCTGCGCAGATGCGCCGCCTCCGCCTCGCCGTCGTCCTTGCATGCTCGCTGGCCGCGCCGGCGGCTGCTCAGGCCGCCGGCTCGCTCTACTCCGGCCCGGGCCCGCGGCCGCGGCCCAAGATCCTCTGAATCTGAGCAGGGTCCGCGTCGACGCCGCCCGCGCCAAGCTCAGCTGCCACCCGCACCTCGACGTGAACACCGACGGTCCGCTGACGGTGAAGCTGCGCGGCTGCCGGCGCAAGCTCAGCTTCGGCTGAGGCGAATTTGCTCGCGCGCTGCGGGGATCGACGTTCGGCTTGACATGTGACCATTCGGTCACCTATACTGAGGCCATGGACGATGTGTTCAAGGCCCTTGCCGATCCGACGCGACGCGGCCTGCTCGACGAGCTGTTCGAGCAGGACGGCCAGTCGCTGAGCGCGCTCGAGCGACGGTTGCCGATGACGCGCTTCGGCGTCATGAAGCACCTCAAGGTGCTCGAGCAGGCGGGCCTGGTGACCACGCAACGCCGTGGCCGCGAGAAGTTGCACTTCCTCAACCCCGTCCCGATCAGGCTCATCCACGACCGCTGGGTGAGCAAGTACGCAGAGCCCTGGGCCGCGACGCTCACCGGGCTGAAACACGAACTGGAGGCAAAATGACGACCGAGACCGAGCAGCCATACACCGTGATCGACGGGCGCGGAGCGATGTCCGTGTTCGAGATCTACATCAAGACGACGCCGGAGCGGCTCTGGGAGGCGATCACCGACCCGCAGCTGCGCAGCAAGTACAGCTTCGGGATCACGACCCGATCGGACTACACACCCGGCTCGCGCTACGAAGCGTTCGCCGAGGGGGCCGGGATCGCAATCAGCGAGGGCGAGAACCTCGAGGTCGACCCGCCGCGGCGCCTCGTGCAGAGCTTCAACGCGCTGTGGAGCGAGGACGTCCGCGCCGAGGGCACCTCGCGGGTGACGTGGGAGATCGAGCCGGTCGGCGACTCGTGCCGGCTGCTCGTGATCCACGACCAGCTGCGCGAGGGCGCCAACGACGAAATCTACG
>DATBPT010000118.1:0-6681 GCA_036561205.1 Solirubrobacterales bacterium | reverse complement strand
CGGCCTGGCTGATGGCGACGATCGTGCTCCTGCCCGGCGACGGAATCGGCCCCGAGATCGTCGCCGCCGCCCGCCGGGTGCTCGACGCGGTCGGCGAGTTCAGCTATGACGAGCGCCTGATCGGCGGCGCCTCGATCGACGCCTACGGGACGGCGCTCACCGACGAGGTCCTCGACGCCTGCCGCGCCGCCGACGCGGTCCTGCTAGGCGCCGTCGGCGGCCCGAAGTGGGACAGCACCGATCCCGGCGCGCCGCGACCGGAGCAGGGACTGCTGGGCCTGCGAAAGGGGCTCGGGCTGTACGCCAACCTGCGCCCGGTGAAGCCGATCGCGGCCCTGCTCGACGCGAGCCCCCTGCGCCGCGAGCGAATCGAGGGCACCGACCTGCTCGTCGTCCGCGAGCTCACCGGGGGGATCTACTTCGGCGAGCGCGGCCGCGACGGGGACCGCGCCTATGACACCTGCGTCTACACGGTGGCCGAGATCGAGCGCATCGCCAGGGTCGGGTTCGAGGCGGCGCAGCGGCGCAGCGGCCGCGTCACCTCGGTCGACAAGGCGAACGTGATCGAGACCTCGCGGCTCTGGCGCGAGACCGTGCTCGCGGTGGCGGCGGACTACGAGGGGGTCGAGCTCGACCACATGCTGGTCGACAATGCGGCGATGCAGCTCGTCTCCGACCCCTCGCGCTTCGACGTGATCCTGACCGAGAACATGTTCGGCGACATCCTCTCCGACGAGTCGGCGATGCTCACCGGATCGCTGGGAATGCTGCCCTCGGCGAGCCTCGGCGGCGACGGGCCGGGCGTGTTCGAACCGGTGCACGGCTCGGCGCCCGACATCGCCGGCACCGGAACGGCGAATCCACTGGCAACCTTCCTCTCGGTCGCGATGCTGTTGCGAGACGGGCTCGGGACGGCCGATCCGGCCGCCGCGGTCGAGGCGGCGGTCGAGGGTGCGCTGGAGGCGGGGTTGCGCACCGCCGATCTCGCCGCCGGCGGCGAGTCGGTCGGCACGGCGGAGATCACGGAAGCCGTGTTGACGCGGATATGATGGCGGCGATGGCCGGTTCTGACGTGCTCGAAGCGTTGCGCTCCATCCCGCTGTTCGCGGCGATGCCGGACAAGCAGCTGGAGCGGCTCGCGGAGGCGATGCGCGAACGCACGATCGCGGCCGGCGAGGAGGTCGTGGTCGAGGGCAGCGGCGGCGTCGGCTTCTTCGTCATCCTGGACGGCGAGGCGAGCGTCAGCCGGGGCGGGGAGGAGATCCGCAAGCTCGGCCCGGGCGACAGCTTCGGCGAGATGGCGCTGATCGACAAGGGACCACGTTCGGCCACCGTGAGCGCCGTCTCCGAGCTCAGCTGCCGGGGGATGACCGCCTGGGAGTTCCGGCCCCTGGTCGCGGAGAACCCCGAGATCGCCTGGTCGCTGCTCGAGAACCTGGTCATGCGCCTGCGCGAGGCCGAGTCGCGCTCGTCGGCCTGAGCTCAGGCCGGCGGGACCGCCCCGAGGCGGTCGAAGGTCTCGGCGCCGCGCTCGCGGTGCTCGCCCCCGCGTAGCCACTCGGTGCGCGCCAGCTCACAGATGCATTCGAGCGCCTGGAAGCGCTCGCAGGCGACGGCGAGCAGCGAGTCGTCGCGCTGGAGCAGGCCGCGGGCGCGAACGGCGACGGCGAGCGTGTGAGCGTCCGCGGTCGTCAGCGACTCGACCAGATCGAGTGTCGACGCCGCCTGCGGATCGCCGGCGAGCGCGAGCGCCTCCGCGCGCTTGGCAAGGATCGGGTCGCGCCAGGTGAACCCCACCTCCAGCGGTTGCAGGAGCTCGATCGCGAGCTCGTGATCGCCGACGTGCAGGGCGACATCGGCGGCGAGCATCCGGAGTCCCGGAAGCTGCTGCTCGCTGCCGTCGGCCGCCAGCTCGGCGACTTGCATCCAGTCGCCTTGCTCGGCCTCGTCGCCCCTGAAACCGTGGATCGAAGCGACGCAGGCGAAGCTCGGGGAGAAGAAGGCGACCGGGGGCCTGCCCTCGGAGATCCACGATTCGCGGACGTCGGCGCCTCGGCGGAGCACTTCATCCCATTCACCGAGCATGTAGAGCGGTCGCAGCGCCAAGGCCCCGGCGATATGCGCCGCGCTGCTCGACATCTCCTCGCTGCAGAGGTCGGCCCAGTGGATCGCCTCGCGCAGCTCGCCGGAGTAGACCAGCGACTCGGCGAGCATGTTGAGCGCGTCGCTGCGCTCGAAGGCGATGATGCCGGAGCGCTCCGGCAAGCGCCCGAGCACCTCCACCCGCTCGCGGTTGTGCGCGGTGGAGTCCTCGAACCGCCCCTCGGTCCAGCCGGTTGCCGATGCCGCGTCGAGGGCGCTGGAGAGCAACCGGACATCGTCGGCGAGCCGGGCCAGCTCGAGCGCCTCGCCGACCCCGGCAGCCATTTCCTCCAGCCGCCGAGACCGCCAGGCGATCCAGACGTCGCCGAGTCGCAGCTGTGCGCGCAGCTGCGGGTCGGGATCGGTGGCCAGCTCGCGGGCACGCGCCAGCAGCTCGGCGATCGTGGCCTCCTCGATACTCCCGCTGATCCCCGCCATCCGGGAGGCCACCTCCGTGGCACGGGCGTAATAGAGGGCGGCTCCGGGCTCGTCCCCGGCCTCCTCGGCGGCGGCACCCAGTTCGCGCAGAAGACGGAAGGTGTGATCGCCGCGCAGGACGCTGAGGGCGATGTCCGCCGCCTCCGCCAGCGCTCCGATCCGGCCCTCGCTGTCGGGCGCAAAGCGGGCGGCCTGCTCGAGCAGCTCCTGGGCGCGGGCTGGAGCCGCCCGCCGCAGGGCGAGCTCGCCGGCCTCACGCGCAGCCTCGAAGGCCCGCTCGAGTCGTTGCGCCGAGGGCTCGAGCTCGGCGGCGCTGGCGATGTGGAAGGCGATCACCTCGGAGAGCTCGGCGTAGCGGTCGCCGGCTCGCCCGCGCACGCCCTCGGCGGCGGACTCGTGCAGGCGCGCCCGCTCGGCTCGGGTCAGCGACGAGTAGGCAACCTCGCGAATCAGCTGATGGCGAAACCCGTAGAGGCCGCGCTCATCGGCGGCCAGCGGTTCGATCAGGGCCCGGGCCTCGAGCTCGGCCAGCGCCGGCTCCGGTGGCTCCTCGGAGAGCTCGCGCAGCGCCTCGAGCCGGAACCTGTCGCCGAGCACGGCGGCTCGCTGCAGCGTCCGCTTCTCGGCGCCGGGGAGGCCGTCCAGGCGCGCCGCGATCGCCGCCTGCACGGTGTCGGGGAGCGCCCCGGCCTGCGGGCCCGAGCCGTCACCGAGCGCGTGCGCGATCTCCTCGGCGAAGAACGGATTGCCGCCGCTGGCCTCGGCGATCTCGCGGGCGAGGCCGGCGTCTCGGCCCGCGACCAGCGTCGCCGCGAGCTCCTGCGCGGCGGCGGGCGCCAGCGGCTCGAGCGCCAGCCTTTCGTGGCCGTCGCCGAGCTCGGGGCGGCGCTCGCCGATCTCCGGCCTCGCGGTGCAGATCACCATCAGCGGGCAGCCGGGCAGGGAGACCGCGTCGTCGATCAGGTCGAGGAAGCCCTCGTCCGCCCAGTGGGCGTCGTCGACGGCGATCACGACCGGCCCCTCGTTCGAGAGCTCCGAGATCAGCCGCCTCCAGGCCCGCCGCAGGCTCGCGACCTCGGGCCCGCCGTCACCGCCCGCCAGGGTCGCCGCGAGCACCCGCGCGGTCTCCTCGGCATGCGTGGCCCCGAGCCCGGTGAGGCGAGCTTCGAGCGCTTCGCGAACCTCGGCGGAGCCGGCGTCGTCGGCGGCCCCGGCGGCGGCGCGGAGGATCTCGGCCAGGGCCCAGAAGGCGATCCCGTCCCCGTACGCAGGATTGCGGCCGACGAGGACCGTGGGCGCCTGGTCGGTGCGGGCGAGATCCGCGAGCAGCTCGCGACCGAGTCGCGTCTTGCCCGCGCCGGCTTCGCCGACCACCAGGGCCATCCGCGGGCTGCGTTCGCGAACCGCCGCCAGGTAGGTCAGCCGCAGCGTTTCGAGTTCGCCGCCGCGACCGAGAAACGGGGTCTCGGCGAGCGCCGCAGCGTCTTTGATCCCGAGCACGCGCCACGCCTGCAGCGGTGCGGCAAAGCCCTTCGCGTCGATCGGCGCGTGCTCGTCGAGGGTGGCCGCGCGGGATGCCCCCGCGGCGCGCGCCCCGAGCAGGATCTCGCCCGGTTCCGCCGCCTGCTGCAGCCGGGCCGCGGCGTGTGCGGCATCACCGGTGACCGAGAGGTCGCCGCCATCGGCGCTGACCAGGACCTCGCCGGTCTCGATCCCGATCCGCAGGGCGAGCTCGGCGCTGCGCTCGCCCAGGCGTTCGACCAGCGCCAGGGCCGCGGCGACCGCGCGGTCGGGGTCGTCGCCGTGGGCGCGGGGAACGCCGAAGGCGGCGACGACGGCATCGCCGATGAACTTCTCGACCCTGCCGCCGTGCTCCTCGAGCGTTGCTCTGGAAAGCTCGAAGAACGGCTCCAGCAGGCGCCGGACCTCCTCCGGGTCGCGGCCGCTGACGAGCTCGGTCGAGCCGACGAGATCGGCGAAGACGAGGGTCGCGAGCTTGCGCTCGGCGTCGCCCGCCGGCTCCAGCGGCGCCCCGCAAGCGGCGCAAAAGCGGGCGTCGCCGGCCGCCGCTGCTCCACATCGGGCGCAGCTCGTCTCCATCGGCCGAAGATAGCGCCCGGGGCTGGATCGAGCCGCCGCTCTGAGGCATACTTCTGCGGACCCGATAAGCGACCGGAGGCAGACGTGGACAAGTCCGAGTGGATCTGGATGAACGGCGAGTTCGTGGCATGGGAAGACGCCCAGGTCCACGTCCTCAGCCACGGCCTCCACTACGGGACCGGCGTCTTCGAGGGCATTCGCTGCTACGAGACCGACCGCGGACCGGCGGTCTTTCGCCACCGCGAGCATCTCCAGCGCCTCGCCGACTCGGCCGAGCTCTACCACCTCCACCTTCCGTACGAGCCCGACCAGATCCGTGAGGCCACCCACGAGCTGATTCGGCGCAACGGCCTCGCCAGCTGTTACATCCGCCCGCTCGCCTTCCGCGGCTACGGCGAGATGGGCTTGTACGCCCCCACCGGTCCGGTCGACGTGATGGTTGCGGTCTGGCCCTGGGGCGCCTATCTGGGCGAGGAGGGCAAACAGCACGGCATCCGGGCAAAGGTGTCCTCGTGGCGCCGGATCTCGCCCGCCGGGCTGATCCCTCATGCGAAGGCATCGGGCCAGTACCTGAACTCGATCCTGGCGAAGACGGACGCCGCCCAGTCCGGCTACGACGAGGCGATCCTGCTCGACGAGAGCGGCCTCGTCTGCGAGGGCTCGGGCGAGAACATCTTCGTCGTCCGCGAGGGTGAGCTGGTGACGCCCGGGCACACCAACTCGATCCTCGACGGGATCAGCCGCAAGTCGATCATCCAGATCGCCGAGGACCTCGGCTACAGGGTGGTCGAGCGCGACATCGCCCGGGCGGAGCTCTACCTCGCCGAGGAGATCTTTCTCTGCGGAACCGCGGCCGAGCTCGTCCCGGTGCGCGAGGTGGACGGCCACGAGCTCGGCGAGCCGGGGGAGATCACGAGGGTGGTCCAGGCAAAGTTCGAGGATGCCCTGCACGGGCGCGCCCCCGAGTACGCGGAATGGCTGGACGTGGTCGAACAAGCGAGTAAGGTCACCTCCTAGCGATGCCGCATTTCGAGGCCATCGAGCGAATTAGCACCGCCGCGACCGCTTAGCGGCCCGCGGCCGCGCGGCAGCTACCGCGCCTCGTCCCTCGCTCGTCTCCTCGAACCGAAAGGCATCTACAAGTGACCCAGGTACATCTCTACGACACGACCCTCCGCGATGGCATGCAGGGCCAGGGCATGTCGCTCTCGGCGGCCGAGAAGGTCCGCGTCGTGCAGGCGCTCGACCGGCTCGGCGTCGGCTTCGTCGAGGCCGGCTTCCCGAGCTCCAACCCGAAGGAGGCAGAGCTCTTCCGGCTGCTGGCCGAGGTCGAGCTCGAGCAGGCGCAGGTCTGCGCCTTCGGCATGACCCGCCGCCGCGGGCTCGCCGCCGAAGACGATCCGGCGCTGCGCGACCTCGTCGGCTGCGCGGCCCCCGTGCTCACCTTCGTCGGCAAGACCTGGGGCCTGCACCTGGAGAAGGTGACCAAGGTCTCGCGCGAGGAGAACCTGTCGATGATCGTCGACTCCGTCAACTACGCGCGGGCGGAGGGCAAGCGCGTGATCTACGACGCCGAGCACTTCTTCGACGCCTGGCGCGACGACCGCGGCTACGCGCTCGAGTGCCTGCGCGCGGCGGTCGCGGCCGGCGCCGAGAACGTGTCCATCTGCGATACCAACGGCTCCAGCCTGCCCAGCCAGGTCGCCGAGGCGACCGCGGCCGTGGTCGCCGACCTGGGGCAGAGGGCGCAGGTCGGCATCCACGCTCACAACGACCTCGAATGCGGGGTCGCGAACTCGCTCGCCGCGGTCGAGGCCGGGGCGCGGATGGTGCAGGGGACGATCAACGGCTATGGCGAGCGTTGCGGCAACGCCAACCTGGTCTCGATCCTGCCCGCGCTGCAGCTCAAGCTCGGCTACGAGTGCGTCGCCGGCGATCGCGTGCGGCTGCTGACCGAGACCGCCCATTTCGTCGACGAGCTCACCAACACGATCCCGGACG
>DATBPT010000117.1:0-12316 GCA_036561205.1 Solirubrobacterales bacterium | reverse complement strand
GGTCTTCAGCCCCGACCCGGACGAGGTCAAGTTCGCGAAGAAGGTGATCGAGGCGATCCCCGACGGCCGCGGCGTCCACATGATCGACGGCAAGATGCAGGACGACGCCACCTGGAAGCAGTGCAAGGTGATGGTCGAGCTGGCCGAGATGCTGGCGAAGAAGGACCCGGAGCTGGCGAAGGCGTACCAGCTCTGAGCCGTGCCGCAGGTCGCAGGGCATGCCCGGACCGATCCTCGGGTCTTCGGCCTGATGGTGGTCCGTAATGCCGCCGACCTGATCCGGGTCAACATCCTGCACCACCTCGAGCTCGGGCTCGAGCGGATCCTGATTCTCGACAACGGCTCCACCGACGGGACCCTCGAGGCCCTCGGACGCCTGGCGAGGGAGCTGCCGATCGAGGTCGGCAGCGACACCGGCCCCTATCGGCAGGCCCAGCTCACCAACCGGCTTGTCTACGAGGCGCTCCAACGGGGGGCTGATTGGGTGCTGCCGATCGACGCGGACGAGTTCTTCGTCGCCTCGACCTCGCTGCCGCAGGTTGTCGGCGCCAGCGACGCCGGTGCGCTCGCGATCGAGGTCGTCAACTTCGTCCAGCGCCACCGGCAGCGGCGGCCGTCGGTGCGGGGCCTGCTCGGCATGGATCACCGGCCCGCCAGCACGATCCCCCAGGGCGAGGCGCGCCACCACGTCGAAGCCGGTGAGTGGAGCATGGTCGAGGTCGCCTGGCATCCGAAGCTCGCGGTGCGGGTGAGCGAACGCACCTGGATCGGCATCGGCGCGCACGAGGTTCGCAACCCGGCGGGGCCGGTCGAGGCGACCGCCGACGTCGTCTGCCTGCATGCGCCGCTGCGGGCGCGGTCGGCGATCGCCGAGCGGCTCGAGCACGCTCGCCGGCTCGCCGAAGCCGAGGCCGCCGAGGACACCGGCTGGCAGAACCGCGACCTCGGCCGCAGCGAGCAGGAGGCGGAGCAGCTCTGGCGCGCGAACTCGAACCGCCACGGGCGGCTCCTGGTCGGCGGTCAGCCGCGGGGGCTGGTCCGCGACCTCCGGCTGCGGGATGCGGTGGCGCCGCACGTGCCCGGTCCGTTTCGAGCCAGAGTCGAACGCGCTACCCGCCGTCACCGGCCTGGTCACAGTCGTGTCGCGGCCACGACGCTCTCGGGCGCACCGGCGGCGGACCCGGATTCGGATCCGCTGCCCGCCGAGCATCTGGCCCGGGTCGAGGCGAGCCGGGCGGCGCTGCTCGAGGCGGTCGGCACAAACGCCGACGTGACCTTCGTCCGCGGCCTCGGCAACCTTGGCGACGAGCTGATCTGGGCCGGCGCCCGGGCGCTGCTCGAGGGCGTCGCCGAGCGCGAGATCTCGATCGAGGAGCTCGGCGGCTCCAGCGGCGAGGTCGCCGTGCTCGCCGGGAGCGGAGCCCTCTGTCGGCCGTACCACGAATGGAAGCCGCACGCGATCGCGGTCGCCGAGCTGCGCTACGAGCGTGTCGTCGTGCTGCCGTCCTCGGTTGACGTCGGCGAGGACAGCGTCTGCGCTGCCCTGGCGGCCACGAACGCGATCGTCTTCGCCCGCGAGCGCGACTCACTGCGAGCGATCGACGGCCTCTGCGATGCCCGGCTGGCGCTCGATTGCGCCTTCTACTTCGACTACGGCCGCTTCACCGGCTACTCCGGGAACGGCACGCTGAACGCGTTCAGGACCGATGCCGAACGCCGCGCCACGAGCGAGCCGCCGAACGGCAACGACGACGTCACGGCCTCCGCCGGCTCGCTCGACGAGTGGCTGCACAGGATCGCGTCCGCCGAGGCGATCCGCACCGACCGCGCCCACGTGATGATCGCCGGGGCGCTGCTCGGCAAGCGGGTCGAATACGCCCCATCGAGCTACCACAAGCTGCCGGCGATCGCCGCCTGGTCGCTGGCAGGTTTCCCCGTCGCGCCGATTCCCGACCCCACGCCGCCGAGGGCGGGACCGCGCCCCCGCCCCCGCCGGGTCGCACCTGTCGCCGACGCGGTCTGCGCGGTGATCTCGACCCGGGACCGCCCCGAGCGCGCGGCGACGGCGCTCGCCTCCGTCTTGCGGACGCCCGGCGCCGCCGCTGTGGTCGTCGATGCGAACTCGGCGCGCGAACGCCGAGACCGCCTCGCCGCCGCGATCGGCGACCGAGCCGAGCTGCTCGAGCTCGACCGTAACCTCGGCCGCGGAGCCTCGCGTGCGGCCGGGATCGCCCGCGCAAACGCCGACACCATCCTCCTGCTCGACGAGGACGTCGAGCTCGTCCCCGGGGCGCTCGAGCTGCTCCAGCGGGCGCTGGCGGATCACCCGCGGGCCGCGGCGGTGAGCGCGACCTTGATCGGTCCGGAGGGCTCGATCGAGCACAGCGGCGGCAGCTGCGTTCGCCACGGTGACCTGGTGCAGCTCGAGCTCGACGGCGCCGGCACCCCACCGACGAGTTCCGCCGCCCCGGCCTCGGGCCCCTGCGACTGGGCGCCGCACGCCGCCATTCTCGTGCGGGCGACGGCGCTGGCCGAGCTGCCGCTCGCCGAGGACCTCGCCGCTTTCGGCGATCAGGAGTGGGCTCTGCGCGCCTCGGCGGCGGGCATCCGGGTCCGCCGCAGCGCGGAAGCGCGGGCGCGATTGGTGGAGCGCCCCCGCCTCGAGCACGCGGTCCCGTTCGCCGAGCGCATGCGCCGGCTCGAGCTCGCCGCGGCGCTCGCCCGCGTCCGCGACCGCCATGGCGTCGTCCTCGCCGACGTCTTCACCGTCCTGCCGCAACTCGAGGACGACGTCGACCGCGCCCGGATCCTGCTCTCACTGCTGCTCGCCGACGGAGCCCACGCGGTGCTCGCCGCGTGGGACGCAGGCGAGCTCGCGCCGCTGCTGGGAGGCCGAGCGTGAGGACGATCGTCCTGCACCAGCCGGAGGTCGGCGAGACCGAGGTCGGCTTCAGCTGGACGGTCGAGCCCGCGAGCGGGCTCTACGCCCGCACGAGCTTCAACCTGCGCTTCGGCGACGCGCTCTCGCCGCGCCGGCTTCCCGACGACCTCTGGTGGACGGTGGCGCTGATCTGCCTCCACAACCACTGGGCCCTGCTGCGCCCGTGCCGGATCGAGCTCCCGGTCGAGCTCGCCCCGGGCGAGCGCGAGTTCTGGCTTCGGCTGCTCGACGCCGCGGTCGAGACGATGGAGCTGACCTGGGGAGGCGACGATCGCGAGCGGACGATCGAGATCGACGATCGCGGACCGCGGCTGCAACCGCAGCGGCGACCGGACGGCGACCGCGTCGCGCTCGCCTTCAGCGGCGGCAAGGACAGCCTCGCCCATCTCGGCCTGCTGCTGGAGTTCGGCGAGCGGCCGCTCGCGGTGACCACCACCTCGCCGATGTGGCCGCTGGTCGACCACGCCTCGCCACGGCGCCGGACCGCGATGGAGACCGTCGCCGCCCGCACCGATGTCGACCACGTCGAGGTGCGCTCCAACTTCCGCGAGTGCTGGGACAACAGCTTCGCCCACCGGCGTGGCTACGAGCTCGCGGTCAACGAGCTCAGCGACACGATGCTTTACCTCGCCGCGACGCTTGCGGTCGGCTGGTCGCGCGGCGCCGGCGAGATCCTGCTCGCCTCCGAGGCCGAGGTGCAGACGAGCACGGTCCGGGCCGGCGCGCTCGTCCAGCATCCCCACTTCATGTACGGGGCGGTCACCCAGCGGGCGCTGGGCCGCCTGCTCGCCCGCCGCGGAGTCGGCTATGGCTCGCTCACATATCCGGTCCGTGCCTGGCAGGTCAGCCGGCTGCTGTGGAGCCGCTATCCCGACCTTCGCGAGCTGCAGTACTCGTGCTGGCGCCACGGACGCGGCGAGGGCGCGTGCAGCGGTTGTCCCGACTGCCTCGCGATCATGCTGACGGCGCTCGAGGCCGGCGTGGCGCCTTCGCGCACCGGAGTCGACGTGCGCCGGTTGCTCGATCGGATGGGCGATTGGGAGCCGAGGCTCGACGGCGGCGAGCTGCCCGACGCGCAGGTCAGGCGCGAGCTCCACGGTGCCAGCGTCCGCACGCTCACCGGGATGCGCACTCGAGTCTTCGCCTCCCGCCTGCTGCGCACCGATCCCCGCCAGCTGGCCCGCCGCGGCGCCACGCATACGGTCCGCAGGTACGCGTGGCTGCGGGGACGGGTCGCACCGCAGGCCGCCCAGGTCCCGGCCCTCGGTTATCGCCACGGCTTCCTCCCGCTCGTCGACGAGCGCTGGCGCGACCGCCTCGAGGTTCTCCTCGACGGCGAGTACGAGCGCGCCCCGGCGGCGGAGGACGAGCTCGAGCTCGGCCGAATTCAGGAGCTGATCGAGCGGATCACCGAGCCACTCGAGGCCTGCGCTTGATCGAGTCGCGAACACTGAGCGCAGAGGAGCTCGAGTCGATCAGGCACCTGATCCCGGATCCCGAGCCGACGCTCGTTGCTCCGTCCGCGATCGACGGCGAGCCGGTGCCGGAGGGAACGCTCTACGTCTCGGAACCGCTGCTCGACGGCAACGAGGCCCGCTACCTGGCCGAGTGCGTGTCGGGCAACTGGATCTCGTCCGCCGGCGGGTTCGTGACCCGCTTCGAGCGCGAGTTCGCGACGGCGATGGGCTGCGAGCACGGGGTCGCCTGCTCGAGCGGGACGGCGGCGCTGCACCTGGCGCTCGCCGCGGCCGGGATCGCCGCGGGCGACGAGGTGATGCTCCCGGCCTTCACCATGATCTCGACCGCAAACGCGGTCCGCTACCTCGGTGCCGAACCGGTACTGATCGACTCCGAGCCCGAGACCGGCAACCTCGACGTCGAGCTGCTGGCGGCGAAGCTGGGCCCCCGCACCCGAGCGATCGTCCCGGTCCACATCTACGGCCACCCGGTCGAGATGGGGCCGCTGCGCGAGTTCGCCGAGCGCAACGGGCTCGCCGTGATCGAGGACGCAGCCGAGGCGCACGGGGCGACCTACGGCGGCGAGCCCGCCGGGAGCCTCGGCGAGGTCGCCGCCTTCTCCTTCTATGCGAACAAGATCATCACCACCGGCGAAGGCGGGATGGTGACCACCAACGACGGCGCGATCGCCGCCCGGGCGCGCGAGCTGCGGGATCTGTCGTTCTCGCACGAACGCCACTTCTGGCACCGATCGGTTGCCTTCAACTACCGGATGAGCAATCTTCAAGCCGCGGTCGGAGTCGCGCAGACCGAGCGCCTCACCGAGCTGGTCGACGCGCGCCGCGAGAACCGGCGCCGTTACGCCGAGGGGCTCGCCGGGATCCCCGGAATCGGGCTCCCGGTCGAGCGGCCCGGGGTTCGCAACGTGTTCTGGATGTTCGCGCTCACGATCGGCGACGAGTTCGGCTGCTCGCGCGACGAGCTGCGCCGGCGACTTGCGGCGCGTGGGATCGAGACCCGCACGTTCTTCGTCCCGATCCATCTGCAGCCCGCCTACTTTCACCGCCACAGGGGTCAGAGCTATCCGGTCGCCGAGGAGCTCGGGCGCACGGGCCTCTACCTGCCCTCGGGCTCGGGGCTCACGGAACCGGAGATCGCGTACGTCGTCCGCGAGGTCGCCCGCGCGCGCGGATGAGCGGCACGCTCGTCCTTGTCGCCGGCAAGGATCCGCTCGGCGACGACGCCGGCCACTCCTCCTACGTACGCGCGCACGCGCGCGCCGCGGTGCGCGCCGGCTACCGGCCGATCTATCTGTGCATCGGGCGATCCGCGGCGGTGATCGAACGCGACTTCGGCACGGTTGTCCGCGTCGGCTCGCCCATCCGGCCGGTCCGCGGCATGATGCTGCCCGCCCACGGGCCGCTGCTGACACGGGCCGTCATCCGTCTCGCACGGGACCGCCCGCAGCCGGTCCTCGCGCACGGATTCGGCAGCTGGACCTACGCCGCGGTCAAGGGCTGCGCGGCACTGGGCGCGGACGGGGTCGAAGCAACCGCGATCGCCAGCGCCTACGCCACCCACGCGGCCGAGGTGAGCTCGCAGCTGCTCGGAGTCGCGGGTGAGCCGCTCGCCGCTCGGCTCTCCTACGGTGCGCAGGCGATCTGGGTGCGGACGCTGATCTCGCGCTACGAGCGCACCGCGCTGGCGGGCTCCGCCGCCGTCTACACCAACTACGAATCGGTCCGTCGCCTGATCCGGGCCCAGCACGGCGGCGAGATCGTCGTCCGCGACCTTCCGTACGCGCCCGAGACGGCGTTCTCCGACCGGGCCGAGGGCGCGGATGCGCAACCGCCCGCCGTCCTGGCGGCGCTCGAGCCCGCCGGAGCGCCGCTGGTCGTCTCCGCCTCGTCGCACAACGGCCGCAAGGGAGTCGGCGTGTTGATCAACGCCGTCGCCCGGGCGCGGGCCGGTGGCACACCGCTGCGCGCATGCCTGCTCGGCGCCGGACGGCTGCTCGAGGCCGATCGCGCGCGGATCCGCAAGCTCGGCCTCGAGCGCTCGGTCATCGCGCCAGGATGGGTCGCAGATCAGCGCCCCTACCTGCGGGCCGCCTCGATCTTCGCTCTGCCGTCGCTGGCGGAACAGAGCGGTTCAATGGCACTGCTCGAGGCGCTCCAGTACTCGAAGCCGGCCGTTGTCAGCGCGGTCGACGGGATCACGGAGGACATCACCGACGAGGTCGACGGCCTGATCGTGCCGCCGGGAAACGTTGACGGGCTGGCCGGAGCGTTGACCAGGCTGGCGCGCGATCGCGAGCTGCGCCAGCGGCTCGGTTCGAGCGGCCGGCGGACGTTCGAGCGCAGGTTCTCGGCCGACGGGCTGACGGAGGCGCTGGCGGCGGCCTACGCCGAGCACGGTCTCGAGCCCGGCGAATAGCCTGCCCGACGATGGCCGCCGAGCAGTTCACACACACGATCCGGGTCCGCTACAGCGAATGCGACCCCCAGGGGCACGTCTTCAACGCCAACTACCTCGCCTACTTCGATCTCGCGATGACCGAGCTCTGGCGTGAGCTCGGCGGCTACTCGGCGATGATCGACGAGGGTGTCGACATGGTCGTCGCCGAGGCCCGGCTTCGCTACCTCGCCGCGCTCGGCTTTGACGACGAGGCCGCGCTCGTGGTCCGTTCGATCAGCCTCGGCAACACCTCGATGACCTCCGAGCTGACGATCGAGCGCGGCGGGGAGACCGTCGCCGAATGCGAACTGCGCCACGTGTTCGTCGACACGCGGGGCTCCGGGACCGTCCCGATCCCCGACGCGATCCGATCAGGGCTCGAGCGCTACGCCCACGGCGAAGGCTCGTAGTCGCGGCGGCCCGCGAGACGCTCGTCGGCGCCCGGCCGGGTGAGCTCGTAGAGCGCCACTCGCTGGCCTCCGGGCGTCCGCAGCTCGGCGCACGGCCCGTGCGGAATGCCGAAGCGGGAGCCGACCTCGAAGCCGCGGCGCTCGATCCCCGCCACCGCCGCCTCGAGGTCGGCGACCCGGTAGACGAGCACGGGCGCCTCTCCTTCGAGGTGGTCGGCGAGCAGCAGGCGGGGCCCACCCTCACTCAACCGCACCTGGGCGACGCGGGCCCCGAACGCCTCGATCGCGAATACCACCTCCGCGCCCAGAATCTCGCTGTAGAAGCCGAGGTCACGGGCGACGTCCGGACTCGGCATGTAGACGAAGTCGAGCTGCTCGAAGTGCCGAGCCAGGGCGCGCCTATTCCGCGTCGAGCCGCTGCCGCAGCGCTTCGAGCTGCGCCGAGATCTCGGCGGGCAGCTTTTCGCCGAACTGACCGAGGAACTGCTCGACCTGGGGCAGCTGGGCCCTGACCTTGTCAGCGTCGACGGTGAGCAGCTCGCGCATCGCCTCCGCGGAGATCTCGAGCCCGCCGAGATCGAGGTCGCCCTCCGCCGGGACCATTCCGATCGGCGTGTCGACCGTCTCGCCCTCGCCGTTGCAGCGGCGGAAGACCCATTCGAGCACGCGGCTGTTCTCGCCGAAACCGGGCCAGAGGAACTTGCCGTCCTCGTCCTTGCGGAACCAGTTGACGACGAAGACCCGCGGCATCCGGTCGGGGTTGGCGCGCGCCAGCGTCAGCCAGTGCTCGAAATAGTCGCCCATGTTGTAGCCGCAGAACGGCAGCATCGCCATCGGGTCGAAGCGCAGCTTGCCGACCTCGCCGGCGGCTGCCGCGGTCGTCTCCGACGACATCGTCGCGCCGAGGAAGACGCCGTGCTCCCAGTCGTAGGATTCCGCCACCAGCGGGACCACGGTCGCCCGGCGGCCACCGAAGAGGAAGGCGTCGATCGGTACCCCCGCCGGGTCCTCCCACTCGGGGGCGATCGAGGGGCATTGGGCTGCCGGGGTGGTGAAGCGGGCGTTCGGGTGCGCCGCCGGCTCCGTCGACTCGGGCGTCCAGTCGTTGGCCTTCCAGTCGATCGCGTGCGCGGGCGGCTCGCCCGTCATCCCCTCCCACCAGATGTCGCCGTCGTCGGTGAGCGCGCAGTTGGTGAAGATCGAGTTGCGCTCGATCGTGTCCATCGCGTTCGGGTTGGTCTTGTGGCTGGTGTTCGGGGCGACGCCGAAGAAGCCGGCCTCCGGGTTGACCGCGTAGAGGCGGCCGTCCTCACCGAACTTCATCCAGGCGATGTCGTCGCCGACCGTCTCAACGGTCCAGTCCTCGAGCGTCGGGATCAGCATTGCCAGGTTGGTCTTCCCGCATGCTGAGGGGAAGGCCCCGGTGACGAACTTGACCTCGCCCTCCGGCGAGGTGAGCTTGAGGATCAGCATGTGCTCGGCCATCCAGCCCTCGTCACGGGCCATCGCCGAGGCGATCCGCAGCGCGAAGCACTTCTTGCCCAGCAGGGCGTTGCCGCCGTAGCCGGAGCCGTAGGACCAGATCTCGCGGCTCTCGGGGAAGTGGACGATGTACTTGTTGTCGGGATTGCACGGCCACGGGACGTCCGTCTGGCCCTCGGCGAGCGGCATCCCGACCGAGTGCAGGCAGGGGACGAAATCGCCGTTGGCGCCGATCACGTCGAGCGCGCTCTCGCCCATCCGGGTCATGATCCGCATCGACGTCGCGACGTAGGCGGAGTCGGTGAGCTGGACGCCGATGTGCGCGATCCGCGAGCCCAGCGGGCCCATCGAGAAGGGCACCACGTACATCGTCCGGCCCTTCATGGAGCCGCGGAAGAGCTCGGTGAGCTCCTCGCGCATCTCGCCCGGGTCGCGCCAGTTATTGGTCGGCCCGGCGTCCTCCTCGCGCTCGCTGCAGATGAAGGTGCGATCCTCGACCCGGGCTACGTCCCCGGGATCCGAGCGCGCCAGGTAGGAGTTCGGACGCTTGGCGTCGGAGAGCTTCTCGAAGGTCCCGTTCTCGACCAGCTCCTGACAGAGACGGTCGTACTCCTCCGCCGACCCGTCACACCAGTGGATCGAATCCGGCTGGGTGAGCCCCGCGATCTCCTCGACCCAGGAGATCAGCTTCGGGTTGTCGGTGAGCTGCTTGGTCGCGGCCGTGCTCTCGCTCAAGTTCTGGTCACTCCCTCTGGTGGCACTTCGTCGAACGTCTGTTACCCGGCTGCCCGCCTGAAACCGGGGTGCCATTGTGGCGAACACGGCGGCGATCCGGCGTCAGCATGGATCATGACAGCGACTCGATCGCCGCCCGGGCGGCGTCCTGGCCGGAGCCGACGGCGCCATCCATGTAGCCGTTCCAGACCAGGGCCGTCTCGGCACCGGCCCAGTGGATCGGGCCGATCGGCTCGCGCAGCGCCGGCCCGTGGTCGGTCCAGGCTCCCGGCGGCATGAAGCCCCCGTAGCAGCCGCGCGACCACTCGTCGGCGCCCCAGGCGCGGTCGACGTAGTCGATCGGGTCGGCCGCCTCGGGGCCGAAGAAGCGCCCGAAGCACTCGGCGACCAGCTCGCGGCGCTCGTCGCGAGTCAGGTCCGCCGCCTCCCGCGCGGCGCGGCCCTCGAGGAACCCGAGCAGCACGCCCGGCGACCCGTCCGGCGGCGAGTTGTCAAACCCGACCGAGACCGGGCCGGTGACCGAGGTGACCGCGCCGGAGAGCCCGCGCCGGCGCCAGAACGGGCGCTCGTAGACGGCCATGCACTTGACCACGCTGCCCTGCACCATCCGTTGCGAGAGGCCGTCGCGGATCGCGGACAGCGGCGGGTCGTATGCGATCCGACCGGCAAGGGTCGGCGGCACGGCGACGATCGCCCGCTTCGCGTCGACGGTGAGCCGATCGGAAACCACGGTGACGCCTGCGTGGGAGTGGCGGATCGCTCGAACCGGCGTCCCTAGCTGGACCACGGCCGGGCCGAGCTGCTCGGCCATCTGCAGCGAGATCAGCTGCGAGCCGCCGACGATCCGGTCCTGCTGGGCGCCGCCCTCGGCGTCTGTGAGGATCTCGAGCGAGCCGGCCGAGCGGATGTAGAAGAGGACGTGGAGCAGGGAGACGTCACGCGGCTCGGCCGCCCAGACGCCGATGATCGCCAGGCGGAGGATGTCGCGGGCGACCTCGGTGCGGACGTTGCGGCGCATCCAGGTGGCGAACGTCTCCGAGTCCCAGCGTGCGGCCTTCGGCGCCCGCCATGGCGCCTCCGGCGGCACCGCCGCCGCCATCGAGTTGAGCCGCCTGATCGCCAACCCGACCTCGGCGAGGCCGATCGGGTTAGCGCGCGGGATCGTGCCCGAGTAACGGCCCAGCCGCCCACCGCGCTCGAAGATGTTCTTGCCGGCGACGTAGGTCGGGAAGGTCTCGAGCCCGAGCTCGCCGATCAGTGCCAGCACCCGGTCCTGGGTCGGTCCCACCCACTGGGCGCCGATCTCGACGATCTTGCCGTCGCCGATCGGCTCGTTCAGGGTCCTGCCGCCGACCCGGTCGCGCGCCTCGAGCACGATCGTGTCGCGGCCGGCAGCCCGCAGGCTTCGCGCCGCCGCCAGCCCCGCGAGCCCGGCGCCGACGATGACGACGTCCGCGTGCCGCTCTTCCACCGCGCCGACGATATCGGTCGACCACCTGGTGGTCGCGTCCGCAAATACGGTCGTGGCCTGCCGAGCGAAAGCCGAGCATGGCTAGGACGCAGGGAGCCCAGGTAGCAGCGCTACCTGGGCGACCGAGGACAACGCCAGGCGACGGCTTGCAGCCGGCAGGGTGCGGCCGTAATTGCGGACGCGACCACTAGTCTCCCGCGCCGCACGATGCGCTTCTACGAATACGAGTCACGCCGGATCGTCGAGCGAGCCGGAATCCCGGTCACCGACTACGGCTTCGCCACCACCGCCGCCGAGGCCCGCGAGGCCGCGGGGCGGATCGGCGGTCCGACCGTGATCAAGTCACAGGTGCTGACCGGCGGCCGGATGAAGGCCGGCGGGGTCAAGTTCGCCGACACGCCGGAGGAGGCCGAGGCGCACACCGCCGAGATCCTCGAGCTCGAGATCGGCGGGCACATGCCGGTCGGCGTGCTCGTCGACCCGAAGGCCGAGATCGAGCAGGAGTACTACGCGGCCGTGCTCTGGGACGGGCGGGCGAAGCGCCCGATGATGCTGTTCAGCGACATGGGCGGGATCGACATCGAGCAGGTCGCCGACGAGCACCCCGACCACGTCGGCCGCGGCCACCTCTCGAACCTGCACCCGATCGCCGATTTCGAGGCCAAGCAGGCGGTCGCCCGCTGTGGGATGACCGGCTCCGAGCTCAACCGCGCGACCGCGGTGCTGGCGAGGCTCGCCCGGCTGCAGCGCGACTACGACATGACCCTGGCCGAGATCAACCCCCTGGCGCGGCTCGCCGACGGCTCCTTTGTCGCCCTCGACGCCCACATGGAGATGGAGGACGAAGCCGTCGGCCGCCACAAGAAGATGCTGGTCGAGATCGGCGTCGACCTGGACGAGCCGCGCGAGCTCTACGAGCCGAGCGACTTCGAACGCAACGTGAAGGCGATCGACGCCGCCGATCATCGCGGCGTGATCCAGGGCAAGGACCACGGCTTCACCGGCAACCTCGGGCTCGTGATCGGCGCCGGCGGCGGCTCGCTGACGCTCACCGACGCGGTCCGCAGCCAGGGCGGCAAGCCGGCCAACTACGCCGAGATCGGCGGCAACCCCTCGGTCGCGAAGTCGAAGGGCCTGGCGATGGAGGTGCTGAAGAAGGAGGGGGTCGAGAAGATCGCGGTGATGATGTCGATCGTCTCCAACACCCGGGTCGACATCGTCGCCCGCGGCGTGATCAAGGCCTGCCTCGAGCTCGGCAAGGACCCGGCCGAGACGATCGCCGTCTTCCGCATCCCCGGTGCCTGGGAGGAGGAGGGCGCGAAGATCCTCTCCAAGTACGGGATCGAGTTCCGCGATCGGAAC
>DATBPT010000116.1:0-20771 GCA_036561205.1 Solirubrobacterales bacterium | reverse complement strand
GGGGTCAACTTCAGCCACATCCCCGCGCCGGGCGCGCGATCGAAGGATCCGGTGATCCTCTTCGTCGGCCGGGAGTTCGCCCGCAAGGGCGGCGATAGCCTGCTCGCAGCGTTCGAACGGGTTCGAGCCCAGCTGCCGGGCGCCTCCCTTCACCTCGCCGGCGTGCGCGAGTGCGTCGCCGCTCCCGGCGTCGTTTCCCACGGGCTGATCACGAGCCGCGATCAGCTCGCCTCGCTCTACCGGAGCGCGCGGGTGTTCTGCCTCCCCTCGCGCTACGAGCCGTGGGGCCTGGTGCTGGCCGAAGCGATGGCGCACGGGGTTCCCTGCGTGGCCACCGAGACCGGGTCGATCCCGGAGATCCTTGCGCACGGGGACGCCGGCCTCCTGGTTCCGATCGACGACGCCGAGCGGCTCGCCGACGCGCTGCTCGAACTGCTGACCGACGACGAGCTCGCGGTCCGGATCGGGCTGGCAGCCCGCGAGCGGGTCGAGCGCGAGTTCACCTGGGAGCTCGTCGCCGAGCGGATCGCGACCGTTCTCGGACGGGACTAGCCGACGCCGGCGCGGGCTGGAACGTCGCCCCTCGCCGCCACGACGCCGCGATACATTCGAAGCAGCTGCGGCGAGACGACGCTCCACTCGTAGCGGCCCGCGAAAACCTGCGCGTTTCGCCGTAGGGCGGCCCGGCGCTGGTCGTCGGTCAGAACGGCGAGCAGGGCCTCGGCGAACGGGCGCGGGCTGGGTTCGGCCACGATGCCCGCGTTCGCCGAGGCGAGGTCGGCCGCAATATCGACCCCGGGCGAGGTGACCACGGCGCATCCCGCGGCGAGGGCCTCGACCACGGCGATGCCGAAGTTCTCGGTATGCGAAGCGAGGGCCCAGACGGCGGCGCTCGAGAGCGCCGCCAGGCGCTGATCGCCGTAGGCGGGGCCGGTAAAACAGACCTCGTCCCCAACACCGAGGTCGACCGCCAATCGCCGTAGTCCCGGCAGGATGCCCTCGTCGTCGGGGCCGACGACCGCGAGCCGGCATTCGTACCCGCGCCTGACCTCGGCGAAGGCCCGGATGAGGACGTCGACGCCCTTCTTTCGCGTTACCCGGCCGAGGAAGAGAATCACCGGACCCGTGTAGCCGTCGAGCCGGTCCCGGCGAAAGACGTCCGGCGGGGGTAGGCGCTCGAACTCGCCGGTGTGGACACCGCAGGGAACCACGGCCCTCGGCACACCGGGCGCGAGGTCCGCGACCGAGTCGCGCTCGGCTTCCGTGGTCACGTGGATGAGCGCCGCACCGCGGAGCATCTCGCCCTGCCAGAGCACGGTGCTGATCCCCTTCCGGACCCGCCCCCGCGTTCGCAGGTAGCGATCGAGCGCGCCGTGGGGCGAAACGATGTAAGGGATGCCCGCATCCCGCGCGGCGCGGTGGGCCGCGTACTGGGGGAACTGCCAGAGGTTGTGAATGTGGACCACGTCGGACTCGCCAACCGTTTCCCTGAGCGCCCGGGCGAGCGCGGGGGAATAGCCCATGCGGCGGGGAAACCTGGCCGGGAACAGGCGCGTGTCGGCGCACGCCAACGCCGGGTGAATCTCGTCCGGCTCGATCCTCCGCTGGCGCCTGCCAAGCCCCCACGGGGCGATTGCCAGATCGGTCGCGAAGATCCGCACATCGGCTCCCTGCCGGGCCAACTCGACTGCGGCCTCACCGACGAACGCAGGCGGGCCGCCGGTCCTGGTGGCCGCACCGACGAGAACTTGGAGGATCTTCAAAGCACCGGACCCGAGTCTCGGCTCAGCGCGCGGGGCGGTCCGCGCGGGCCCCGAGCCCGAGCGAGCTCCAGCCCCTGCCGCCGAGTCGAGTCAGTGCCCGGTTTGGCTCGAACGTCGCCAGATAGTTGGGACCGGGCCAACCGGCCGGCGCCGGTCCCTCGCGCACCGGACGCACCCGGAGGCCCAAGAGCGTGTGATCGAGCGTGAATACCGTCATCCCGTGCCGTTCGAGCAGCGTCATCGAGGCCGTCGGATAGATCCCGTGCTCCTCGAAGACGACGTCTCGCACCCGGCGCTCACCGAGCAGTGCCTGCGCGCCCTCGAGGACTGCGATCTCATGCCCCTCGACGTCGATCTTGATCAGCTGCGGGCTGCGGCCGTCGAGCAGTCGATCGAGCCGGGCGAGCTCGACCTCGAAGTCGCCGGGCCGTGGGCCTTCTGAATCGTCGCGCACCGAGGCCAGGCCCATGTGCGTCTCGAAGTCCCCCTCCCCGCTCAGACGGCCCGCGCCATCCTCGCTGGAGAGGGCAAGCCGGCGTGCCTCCGGCGACCCGATTCGCTCGTCTGCGTTCCAGCGCGACACGTTGCGCTCGAGAACCTCGAAGACGACCGGGTGCGGCTCGAAGGCGAGCACCGAGCCGGTCGGACCGACTCGGGTTGCCATCAGGTTCGTCAGGTAGCCGACGTTTGCCCCGACATCGACCGCCATATCGCCAGGATCGAGCAGCCGGTGGATCGACTCGGTGACGCAGAGATCGAATACCCCGCTGACCGCGAGATTGCGGCCGATCCCGTCCGGGAGCACGGTGATCGTCTGTGACCACGGCAGGTCGACGTCCGCGATCTCGCCGCCATGGTGAGATTTCTCGGTGCCGAAGCGCAGGCGTTTGAGCGCCGCGCTGGGACGGAAAACATACTCTGGGCGGTTGATGCGCACCAGAAGTGACACGGCCGCGGACACGCTAGCAAGCGGTGCTCCGATCGACGCCATCGTCGTCACGCACGACAGTGCCGAGGACGTCGCGCGGCTGGCCGCGAGTGAGCCGACCAGATCGTCATTTCGCCGGATCATCGTCGTCGACAACGACTCCTCCGACCGGACGCGCGATCTTGCAGCCGACGCCGGGTTCGAGGTCCACCGGCAAGCCACCAATATGGGGTTTGCGGCCGCGGCAAATGTGGGAGCGCGACTCAGCGACACTCCGGTCTTCGCGCTCCTCAATCCGGATGTCCGCGTCGCCGACCTCGGCGGCGTCGCGCGCTTGGCAGCACAGCTCGTCGATCCACAGGTGGGCGCCGTCGCACCGGGGCTGGTGCTGCGTGACGGCAGCCTTCAGGATTCCGCTCGCCGCGTCCCCACGCCGACGGATCTGATCGTGCGGCGTTTCGCCGACCGCCAACCCGACGCCGTGCGTGCGACCACGCCGGTGGACGTGGACTGGGCCGTCGGCGCCTGTCTGTTGCTCCGGCGGAGCGCCTTCGATCGGGTCAACGGCTTCGACGAGCGCTACTTCCTCTACTTCGAGGACGTTGATCTCGGAGTCCGGCTGCGAGCCGCCGGATACCGGCTGCGCTACGTCCCGACCGTGAGGGTCTTCCACGATCACGGCGCCGCGAGCAGGTCGGGCATCACCTCGCCGGCGACTCGTCGCCACATCCGCAGCGCGCTGCGCTTCTATGCGCACCACCCGACCTGTTTGGTTCGGCGGCCAGGGGGTCGGAGCTAGTCCGAGGCGATCAGCGTGGCAGCGGCGTCGGAAACGGCGCGGCGCCCGCCCGTCCCGGGATCGCCACCGGCTCCGCAACACGGGCGACCGCTTCTCGCCGCAACCCCCACGCCACGAGCACCACCCCTGAGAACCAACCGAACTGCTGGAACAGGAACGGGACCGTCAGCGCGTAGACCACGAACGCCACCCAGGCGGCGAGCAGAGCCCAGCCGATCAGCAGATCGTCGCCGCCCGCAGACGATCGCAAGGCGAGCCAGCCGGTCCTCGCGTACGCCCAGAAGACGATCACGATGCCGACCAGCCCAAGTATTCCGGCCTCGTACCAGGCCGCCACGGGCGCTCCGTGGATCTGGTACGGGCGCGTCTGCCCATTGGTGAAGATCGTGATCGCCTTGCCCTGGTCGTCGAGCCCCGTACCGACGAGCGGGTCCTGCCGGATCACGGGCCAGGCCGCCTCGAGGATCGCTATGCGCTCCTCGCCGCTGCCCGAGACGCCCTGGGTCGCCGAGTCTGTGGTCACCTGCTGCAGGCGTTCGCTCGGCGAGGTGATCCTCCCCCCGATCACCGCGACCACCATCAACGGCGCGGCCAGGGCGAGCACGAGGGCGACACGCGAAGGCGCTCGCACGGCCGACGAGCTGAGCCAGACGACGAGTCCGACGAGGGCCGCGAGCATGCTGGCGACCGATGCCGAAAGGATCAGGCCGACGGCGATCAAACCGACGATCGTCCAACGCAACACCCGCGTCACCGCCAGCCCCCCCGGGTTCGGCCGCGAGGCAAGCAACAGCGCCGGAACCAGCGCCACGGCTGCGACGCCGCCGAGATCGTTCGGATGCTCGGTGAACCCGGTTGTCCTGGTGCCCTCCAACCCTCCTGCGAGCGAATCGATGCCGAGGACCTGAGCGATCGCGGCGAGACCGTTCGCCGCAGCCGAGACTCCCCAGAGGCTGAGCGCGAACAGGATCTGGGTGCGACTTCGCAGCACCATTGCCGCCGTCCACGCCCAGACGACCATCACGTAGAGGGCGTGCAGGACCTCCGCCCCCGACGCCTCGGGCGAGTGAGCGCTGAGAGAGCTGATCGCTCCGCCGAGTGCAAACAGGGTGGCGCCGACGACGATCAGCGCCGGCACGCGAGCGACTCGGTGCCCGCGCAGGATCGCGAACACACAGCCGGCGAACGCGACCACGAAGAAGAGCTCGGAGAGCGTCAGCCCGAACGCCGGGCGGAAGGTCGACTCGGTCACCGTCAGGGTGCCGAGGTAAAACAGGCCTCGCTGCCACCGCAGGTCCCAATCCCGGCGGTCCCACGCGAGCTCGCCGTCGGTCGACTCCGCGTCCGTGCGGCCGCCTTGCGCCGCGCCCAGGGCTGCTCCACGCCACGCTCGGCGGAGCAGAACGGCGGCGAGGGCCGTCAGCGCCGCCGCGCACGCCACCCATGCCCCGGACGGTGAAAGGACGGCCGGCAGCAGGCCGACCAGCGCCGAGCCGATCAAGGCCGCTGCGAGCAAGGCGCGAGACGCCCTCGACTCGGTCCTCAGGGCGGTGCCCGAGCTCGTGCGCACAGTCGGCCGAGTCTAGCCCGGCACGACGATCGGCAGCTCCAGTGCTCGCTGGAACGCGCTCAGCAAGTTCTGATCCCGAAACTGATGTTGTGCAGGCCCGGGTAGTCGATGTCGATGTTCGCCCGCGTGTAGAGCTTGCGACCGTCGCAGCGAGGCGATGAGCGAGGCGATCGAACGACCAGCGTGGTGTCGTAGCAGTTGCCGGTCGACAGATCGCAGTTGAGGCCGTCGGCGACCGCCTTGCTTCCGCCGAACCGGTGCCACTTGAGCTTCTTCAGCCCGATCAGGTAGTCGGGCGTCGGTCCGCGATCGAACAACACGCAACGGCGCGGCTTGGAGATGAACCGGGGATTCTCCGGGACGGCGTCGTTGAAGCAGGTGAGCCGAGCGTCGCCGGCGCTCTGACCGCCATGGCCGCCTCCCGCGCCGGACGCACCCGCTGCCAGAGCCAGGGCCGAGCCGGCGACGGCGATCGCGCCCGCGATTGTGATCACTCGCCTGATCGGACCGCTGCTGCGCACGACCGGCACGCTACAGGCTCGAGCGCTTGTCACTTGCGGCGGCGAGTTGGGTGCATTAGTTTCTCGCGCCGGGGGAGAGCGGATTTTGGGAGAGACAGAGCTAACGCTTGAGACGGCAGCGCGCTTGGGCGCCGCCCTCGACGTCGGCGAGACGCTCACAGCTCAGCCGCTGGGCCGAGGCGAAAGCGTGCGCTCGCAGCGGGCAAGGATCCTGCGGCGTGATGCGATCTACAGGCGGGCGCTCGCCTGCGCCGACGCGGGCGCGATCGTCCTGGCGCTGCTGTTCAGCGCCGTGGTCGTCGGGGAGGATCAGCTGACGCCGTGGGCGCTGCTGGTCGCGCTCGGCTTCATCGTCCTGGTCAAGGCGCTGGGTCTATACGACCGCGACGAGCACCTCCTCCACAAGAGCACGCTGGACGAGGTACCCGCCCTGTTCAGCCTCGCGACCCTGGCGGCACTGCTGCTCTGGCTTTCCGACGCCGCGATCGTCGAGGGCAGCCTGGGGCGGCGACAGATCCTTGGAACCTGGATCCTGCTCTTCGTCCTGCTGATCTGCCTGCGGACGCTCGCACGCACGCTCGCCCGCGGCATCGTCCCGGCCGAGCGATGCCTGCTGCTGGGCGATCCGGAGGAGGCGCGCTACCTGGGCGAGAAGCTGATCCTCAGTCCGGCGACGAAGGCGGCGTTGGTCGGCTCATTTGCGCTCTCGGAAGCAGCAGGTGAGACCGACGGCGCCGGACTGCACCCCGGCCTCGGCCCGGTGCTCGAGGAACACGCAATCGATCGCGTGATCATCGGCAGCGGGGCACGAGGCCGCGACGAGCTCCTCTACATCATCCGAGCGCTCAAATCGCATGGCGTCAAGGTGAGCGTGCTTCCCGAGGCCTCTCGCGTCGCCGGCTCCTCGGTCGAGCTCGACCATCTGCACGGGGTGACCCTGCTCGGGATGCGCCGTTTCGACATCACCCGTTCGTCGAGGCTGGTCAAGCGTGGCTTCGACATCGTCGGAGCGGGGCTGGGGTTGCTGGTCTTGGCGCCGGTGCTGGCGGCGGTCGCAATCGCAATTCGCCTCGATACCCCTGGACCTTTGATCTTCCGCCAGCGTCGCGTCGGTCGACACGGGGAGCGCTTCGCGCTGCTCAAGTACCGCAGCATGGTCGTCGGCGCCGACGCCGCCAAGGACGAGGTCGCCCACCTGAACGAGGGCGCGACCGGGCTGTTCAAGATCCCCGACGACCCGCGGGTGACGAAGGTCGGCCGGTTCCTGCGCAAGTGGCAGCTCGACGAGCTGCCTCAGCTCGTCAACGTGCTCCGCGGCGAGATGTCGCTGGTCGGCCCTCGGCCGTTGATCCCCGAGGAGGACAGCCGAATCGTCGGCTGGTACCGGCGCCGGCTCGACGTTCCGCCCGGGATGACGGGGCACTGGCAGGTGCTCGGGTCGTCTTCACAGATCCCGCTCGACGAGATGGTCAAGCTCGACTATCTCTATGTCGCGAACTGGTCGCTCTGGGGGGACATCCAGCTTCTGATCCGCACAGCCGGGTTCCTGGCCCGTCGACGCGGGGTTTGAACCGCGCGGGATCTACTCCGGATCGGCCAGTGCCGCCCCGATCCGCTGCACCGTCGTCGGGTGCGTCCCGAACACAGCGCTGAACACGCCCGGCGGGTCGGGGTCGGAGAGGTTCGTCTTCGCCAGCTGGACCTGAAGGTCGATCAGTGCTTGCGGGTCGTGGGTGAGCTCGAGCGCGAACTCGTCGGCCGACGCCTCGACCTCGCGTGAGAGCTGGTTGCCGGGGATGTTGAGCAGGAAAGCGGCCAGGGTCAGCGCCAGGAGGTAGATCGGCACCGCCGCCGGGCTCGCCGGGTCGACGCCGCGACGACCGGCGATCGCGAGCGTCAGCTCGCGCGTGAACAGGAGCCCGAACGGGGCCACGATCGCGACGAAGATCAGTCCCCGCCTGATGTCGTCGTGGGCGACGTGGCCGAGCTCGTGAGCGACGACCGACCGCAGCTCGGGCCGCTCGGCCTGGTCGAGCAGGTTGTCGTAGAGGACGACGCGCTTGGTCGAGCCGATGCCGTCGACGAAGGCGTTGAGCGAGGTCACCCGCCGGCTGGCATCGATTCGGTAGACCTCGCCGATCTCCACCCCTGCCTCGCGGCCGAGCTCGAGCACGTCGGCGCGCGCCTGGCTCGAGGCGGGCAGGGGCTCGAACTTGTTGAAGATCGGGGCGAGCACGACCGGGGCGATCCAGGTGAAGACGACCGCCAGCCCCGTGGTCAGGACCGCCCCGGGGATCCACCAGCGGCGCGGGAAGCGGCGCACGAGGGCGATCAGGAGGAGCGTCCCGCCGGCCGTGATCACCGCCGTGATCCCGGCCGAGCGCGCGACGTCCCAGAGCCACGGTCCCAGCGACTGGGTCGAGAGCCCGGCGTCGACCGCCCGCTCGTGCGAGACCAGGCTCAGGGGCAGCGTCGCCGCCCTGGTCAGGAGCGCGACCGCGGCGCCCGCCGCCGCCGCGCCGAGTAGCGGCCGCTGCGCGAGCCGCTCGAAACCTCGCCGCAACGGCGCCGGGCGCCCGAAGGCGACGGCGATCAGCACCGCGCCCTCGACCGCCAGCCCCGCGAACAAGAGCAGCCGCTGCGGGTCGCGGAAGTCGTGGGCGCGGTCGAGCTCGGCGGCGCTGAAGTACTCGCTCTCGGCCACCGGGACCGGCTCCGGCGGTTGGTCGCGCGGCCCCAGCAGCCAGACCGCTGCCTCGGCGACGATCAGCATCGCCACGGCGGCGCCGCCGACGCGGGCCGCGGTCGAGCGCGGCAAGGACCCCGCCATGCTCACGGCCCTTACGATAGTCCGCCTGCTCAGGGGGGGCTAAATGCGCCTGGCGCTGCTCTCAGACATCCATTCGAACCTGCCCGCCCTCGAGGCTGTCCTCGCGGAGATCGAATCCGCGACCGTCGACGAGGCGTGGTGCCTGGGCGACGTGGTCGGCTACGGCGCCCAGCCGGACGAGTGCGCGACCCTGGTCCGCGAGCGCTGCTCCGTCTGCCTGGTCGGCAATCACGATCTGGCGGCGCTCGAGCAACTCGACATCTCGACCTTCTCCCCCGCCGCGGCGGAGGCGGTGCGCTGGACGCGCGAGCGGATGACCGATGAGACCCGGGAGTTCCTCGCCGGCCTCGAGCCGGCCGACGAGAGCCGCGAGGTCGGCCTCTACCACGCCTCGCCCCGTGACCCGATCTGGGAGTACGTGCTCTGGCCCGACCAGGCCGCCGAGTGCATCAGGGCGCAGGCTCGCCGGGTCAGCTTCGTCGGCCACTCGCACGTGGCCCTGTTCTTCGCCCTGGCCGAGGCCGGAGCCCAGGCGGGTGATGCCTCCGACGCGCGTGGCGCCCAGGCCGCTGCCGGGACGAGCCTCGAGATCCGCCGCGGGCGCTGGCTGATCAACCCCGGCAGTGTCGGCCAGCCGCGCGACGGCGACCCGCGCGCCGCCTGGCTGGAGCTCGACACGGAATCCTGGCAGGCGACCTTCCACAGGATCGCCTACGACATCGACCGGGCCGCCGATGCGATCGTGGCCACCGACCTGCCCGAGCACCTGGCTCGGCGCCTCTACGTCGGGCAATGAGCTCGGCGGGGCCGCGGAGGCCAATTACTAGACTCGCCGCGATGCCTGGGCGGACCCGGATATCCCTGCTTTCGTGCGTTTTGGCACTCGCGATCTCCGGCTGCGGATCGGGCAACGACGGGACGATCCCTCCCAACGACGCCGAGACCCTGCTCAACCTGCTCTCGGCCGTCCAGACCGAGGCGGCGCAGGGCGAGTGTGAGCTGGCGCAGGATCACGCGCAGGAATTCGTCAGCGCGGTCGGCAACCTGCCCTCCGACGTCGACCCGAAGGTGGCCGACGAGCTGGACTCGGCGGCGACCAACCTCGATCAGCTCGCCAAGGATCCCTCCGAGTGCACCGAGGCCGGTGCCTCCGGCGAGCTCGGCGACCAGCCGGCCACCTCGACTACCTCGACGGTCGCTCCGGAGACGACGACCGAGGAAACGACGACCACCGAGGAGTCGACGACGACCCTGGAGCCGCCCACCGGCCAGCAGGGCGAGCCCGACCAGCAGCCGCCCGCCGGCGGCCAGGATCAGGGCGGCTCGACCGGTGGCGACAGCGGCGGCCCGGCGAGCGGCGGCGTCACCGGTGGCGGGAGCGCGGGGTAGTACGGAGATGAACACGACGATCTCAGATCGCTACGAGCTCGGCGACCGGCTCGGATCCGGAGGCATGTCCACGGTCTACCGGGCGACCGACCGCGTGCTCGAGCGCACCGTCGCGGTCAAGATCCTCGCCGAGCACCTCTCCGATGACGACAAGTTCGTCGCCCGCTTCCGCCGCGAGGCGCTCGCGGTGGCGAAGCTGATCCACCCCAACATCGTTCAGGTGTACGACACCGGCGTCGACGCTTTCCGCCACTACATCGTCATGGAGTACGTCGACGGCAAGTCGGTCGCCCAGCTGCTGCAGACCAAGGGCCGCCTCGGCGCCGACTCGACCACCGAGATCGGGATCCAGGCCTGTGCCGGACTCGAGTACGCGCACCGCCAGGGGATCATCCACCGCGACGTAAAGCCCGGGAACCTGATGGTGATCGGCGGTCCCGCCGGCCGTCGTAAGCGCGACAGCTCGGCCCACGAGCCGCCCACGGGCGAGATGACGATCAAGCTCACGGACTTCGGCATCGCCAGGGCCACGGCCCAGTCGCGTTTGACCCAGGTCGGCTCGGTGGTCGGCACCGCCGCCTACCTGGCGCCCGAGCAGGCGCGCGGCGAGGAGGCGACGGCGGCGGCCGACGTATACGCACTCGGCGTCGTCCTCTACCAGCTGCTCACCGGGCGCCTGCCCTGGGAGGGCTCGACCCTCGCCGAGCTCGCGATCCGGCGCGAAAACGAGCGCCCCCTGCCCCCCACCTCGTACGACGCCGACGTGCCGGAGACGCTCTCGCAGGCGGTCCTGCGCTCGCTCGAGGGTGAGGCGTCCGCCCGCTACTCCTCGGCCCGCGACCTCTCGAGGGCGCTGGAGGCCGGGCTGCGCGGAGAGGAGCCGCCGCCGCCATCGGACGAGCTGCCGACCGACATGCTGGCCTCCGGCCCGAGCACGGCGGCGACCCGGCGGATGCAGAGCCCCGAGCCGCGGACCCCGATCGCGCCGGAGGAGGCGATTCCGGCACGGCGGCGCCCGGCGCCGCCGACCCCGCGGCCGGTGATCACACCTGCCCAGGCACGCCCGAAGCGCTCCGGCGCGAGCCGGGTCGGCCGCGCGATCGGCGTCCTGCTCCTGATCGCGATTCTCGCCGCCGTGATCGCCGGCGCCGTGCTGCTGCTCACCGACGCGGGCCAGAGCACCGACATCGGCCAGACGATCAAGGACAACCTCAGCGATCAGATCCAGGCGATCGAGGACTTCATCCGCAACAACACGCAGTAGCCGCGCTCAGCGCGCCGACCACGGGGCGGCGCCGTCCAATACCGCACCCCTGTAGGCGTCGTAACCGCCGGCGGCGATCGCCTCACGCGCCTGCGCCACCAGCCGCTCGAGGAAAGCGAGGTTGTGGAGGGTCAGCAGCCGAGCCGCGGTCGGCGCCTCGGCTCGGGTCAGGTAATGCAGATAGGCCCGGGTATGAACGGCGCAGGTCGGGCAGGGACAGCCGTCGACCAGCGGCCCCTCGTCGATCGCGAATGCCGGCTTTGCGACGTCGAAGCGAAAGCGCGAATCGGGTAACGGGGCGAGGGCCATCCCGTGGCGGGCCAGCCGGGTCGGCACGGCGCAGTCGAAGACGTCGATGCCGAGCGCGATCCCGGCCAGGAGATCGTCGGGCTCGCCGATCCCGAGCAGGTGCTTGGGCGCCTCGACCGGAAGCATCGGCGCGGTCATCGCGAGCACCCCGTGCATCTCCGGCTTGTCGCGGCCGAGGGTTCCGCCGATTGCCAGCCCGTCGACCGCGGCGCTGCCGACCGCTTCCGCCGACTCGCGCCGCAGGTCCTCATGGATGCCGCCCTGGACGATCCCGAACACGGCCTGGGTCGCGGGCCCGTGCTCGCGATGCCATGCGAGGCAGCGGCCGAGCCAGCGGTGGGTGCGCTCGGTCGAGCGCGCGGTGTAGTCGCGGTCGGCGTGAAACGGCGTGCACTCGTCGAACGCGAGGGCGATGTCGGAGCCGAGCGCCGCCTGGACCGCCATCGACTCCTCGGGGCCCATGAACCTCTCCGAGCCGTCGATGTAGGAGCGAAAGGAGACCCCGCGCTCGGCGATCTCGACCACCCCGCCGCTGGGCCCGGCACCGCCGCGGCGGCCCTTGATCTCGTCGGCGACGTTGCCGTGCGCGAGCGAGAAGACCTGAAAGCCGCCCGAGTCGGTGATCAGCGCCCGCTCCCAGCCGATGAACCGGTGCAGGCCGCCGAGCTCGGCGATCCGCTCGGCCCCGGGCGAGAGGAAGAGGTGGAAGGTGTTGCCGAGGATCAGCTCGAAGCCGAGCCCCGCGACGTCGCCGACGTCGAGCGTGCGCACCGCGCCCCGGGTGGCCAGGGGGATGAACGCCGGTGTTCGCACCTCGCCGTGCGCGGTCTGCAGGCGCCCGGTACGTGCGTCGCCGTCGCGAGCAGTGATCTCGAACCGCAGGCGTTCGGGTGCGACCCGCATCACGACTCCGGGCGCTCCCAGATCGTCACCCCGTCGAGGTCGGCGACCTGGGCATAGCCGGACTCGGCGACGATCGCGTCCCACGGGCGGCCGGCCTCGCCCCAGCCGAAGCGGGTGTCGACGGGCGCGACGACGAGGCCGATCTCGCGCCCGCGGATCAGCCGCTCCAGATCCGCGTTGGTGATCAGTTTCAGGTCGTGCGCGTGCTGCTCCGAGAACCCGCCCATCGCCGCCGAGACGGGGGCGAAGTCGTTCTCGAACCCGGGCACCTGGCGGGCGTCGGAGAGGAACGGGTAGAGCGGCCGGAACGAGATCACCGTCTCGCCGGGGTCGGTCCGAGCGTCGATCAGCTCGGCGACCTCGTCGGCCGATGAGATCTTGCCGAGGTCGAACGCGGTCTCGTGCGAGTTGACGTAGACGGAGTCCTTGATCGCGCGGCCGCCGAAATAGAGGAAGCCGACCGCCAGCAGCGCCGCCGCCGCCGTCGCGGCCGCCGCGAGGCGCCCGGCGCGGTCGTCGCCGGACCGCGCCACGGCGCCGGCGACCAGCGGGATCAGCTCGAGCGCCGTCAGGATCAGGAACGGCACCGTGGTCGAGAAGTACTGCGTGTAGGTGGGCGTCGGCAGAACGCTGGCGACGCCGAGCGCCGCGGCGAGCCAGAAGGCGAGCGGCGGAGCCTGGTGACGCGCGAGCCGCCAGCCGACGGCGACCAGCGCCAGGACCACCAGGGCCACGTACTGGGGCTGGCTGAAGAGGTCGCCGAGGATGTCGAGCTTCTGGTCGAAGTTGCCGAGCAGGCCGCCCTCGCTGCGGGTCGAGGCCCAGCCGATGTTCCCGAACAGAAACCGCTCGGGTGAGAGGGCGAGCAGGATCAGGCTCGGCAGCAGCCCGAGCCCCACCCCGCCGGCCCAGTGCGCGACCGCACGGGTGCGCCCCGTGACCTCGGTCTTCCACAGCAACCACGCGAATACGGGCGCGGTGGCGATGAACAGCAGGCGGACGTCGACGGCGAGCCCGAGCAGGAGCCCGGCCCAGAGCCAGCGCCGCGGCGTTCGCTCCGCGGCTGCGCGGTCGAGGAGCATGTAGGCGCCGAACAGCAGCAGGGTCGAGAGCGCGTACGTCTTCGTGGTCACATACCACTCGGCGACCAGCCTCGTGGAAGCGAACCCGAGCACCGCCAGCAGCGCCACCCACGCTCGGCCCCCGAAGCGGGCGAGCACGTGGCGGGCGATCAGGGCGGCGAGGCCGAGGCCGAGCAGTAGCGAGAGCGCCCGCGTGGCGTAGATCGAGGCGCCGAAGACCTGGATCCAGGCGCCGTAGACGTACGGGATCAGCGGCGTCTGCAGGTAGAAGAAGTCCCGGTACGGAACCTCGCCGTCGAAGGCGAGCTTGGCCGCGAGGCCGTAGTAGCCCTCGTCGAGGTCGATCAGCCGCGTGATCGCCAGCGGAACGAAGAAAACGGCGGCGATCAGCACCGCGACCGCCACCGTCCGCGCCGCTGAGCTCGATCCAAGGCGCCGCGGCAGCCCCTGGCGACGCCCGGCCATGGCAATAGCCTAACGAGCCTGATGACGGGCACGCTGTGGCTGGTCTCACCGGTTTATTTCGACGTCGAGGCGTTTCGGGTGCTGCGCGAGCGACTGCTGGAGGCGGTCGGCTCGAACGCCGCGCTGAGCGGCGCGACGGTGCGTTTCGTCGTCGTCGACGACAGCGCCGGCCGCGATCCCGAGATCGCCGCGCTCGAGGATCTCGGCGACGTCCGGGTGACCACCCCGCCGTTCAACCTCGGCCATCAGCGAGCGCTCGTCTACGGCCTCCGGCGCGCCTCGGCTGCGATCGCCGACGAGGATCTCGTCGTCACCCTCGACGCCGACGGCGAGGATCGACCCGAGGACCTGGCGCGATTGGTCGCGCCGGTGGTCGACTCGCAACCGAGCGAGCTCGCCGTCTCGCTCGCCCTGCGCACCGAGCGCAAGGAGTCGGCGGCGTTCAAGCTCGCCTACCTGCTCTTCCGGGCGCTGTTTCGCGTGCTCACGGGGACCACCGTGAGGACCGGCAACTACGTCGCCTACCGAGGCCGCTTCGTCCACGAGACGCTGCGCCACCCCTACTTCGACGTCTGCTACTCGTCGACGTTCCTCGCCCTCGATCTCAACCGGACCCTGGTCGGGTGCCCGCGCGGCACCCGCTATGCGGGACAGTCGCGGATGAACACCGAGCGCCTCGCGATCCACGGGCTGCGGATGCTGATGCCGTTCCTCGACCGGATCGCCGTCCGCGCGCTCGCAGCCTTCGCCGGCCTATTCGCGCTCGGCCTGATCGCGGTACTGGCGATCGTCACGATCACGCTCACCAGCGATTCCGAGATCCCGGGCTGGGCGACGACCACGGCCGTCGGCCTCGGGATCCTCTCGCTGCTCGCGGTCGCCAACTTCATCGTCCTGTTCGCCGTCTTCACCCAGTCGCGAGCGGTCGCGCTGATCGGCGACGAGGACGGGGATGGATGAGCTCGAGGCCCATCTCGAGCGCCAGACCGAGGGCTTCGCGGAGTTCTTCTGGCACCGCCTGCGCTGGCGCGCGGTGCGCTCCTACCTGCCGCGTGAGACGCCCTTCTCGCTGCTCGATGTCGGCGCCGGGGCCGGCCTCGTCGGCGAGTACCTGGCGCAGGAGTTCCCGCGGGCCGACTACTACTTCTCGGAGCCGATCGAGGCGCTGCGACAGCGGCTGATCGCCGCCTACGGCCCGGAGCGATATCTGCCCGAACCCCGGCCCGCGCTCGGAATCGGCTTCGTCACGGCGCTCGACGTGATCGAGCACATCGAGGACGACCGTGCCTTCCTCGAGCAGCTGATCGTCGCGCTCGACCCCGGGACGACCGTGATCATCACCGTGCCCGCGCTGCAGCGGCTGTGGTCGCAATGGGACGTCTCGCTCGGTCACCATCGCCGCTACGACCGGCGTTCGCTGCGCGCCCTGCTCGCGAGCCTCCCGGTCGACGTGGTCGAGGTCAGCTACCTGTTCCCCGAGCTGGTCCCGGCCGGGCTCTGGCGCGCGCGTCGCTCGGCGCGCGGGGCCGAGGCCGCCGCCGGCGCGTCGTTCCCGCAGCTGCCCCGGTGGGCGAACCGCGCCCTTTACGGACTCGGCGCTCCGCTCGTCTCGGCCCGCCGGGCGGCGCCGGTCGGCAGCTCAGTCCTGGCCGTCTGCCGAACGCACTAGCGAGCGCCCGGTCATCGCCTCGGGCTGACCGATCCCGAGCAGCTCGAGCACCGTCGGCGCGACGTCGGCAAGCACACCGCCGTCCGCGAGCTCGATCCCCGCCAGGGTGACCACGAACGGGACCGGATTGAGCGAGTGGGCGGTGTGCGGCGAGCCGTCCGGCTCGAGCATCTGCTCCGCGTTGCCGTGATCAGCGGTGACGATGCAGGCGCCGCCCGATGCGTGCACGGCCGAGACGACCTCGCCCAGACAGCAGTCGACCGCCTCGATCGCCTCGATCGCCGCCGGGATGCTGCCCGTGTGGCCGACCATGTCGGGGTTGGCGAAGTTGATGATCCCGAAGCGGTACTCGCCGCCGGGCCAGCGCGAGGTGAACGCGTCGGCCGCCGCGGCGGCGCTCATCTGCGGCCGCTGGTCATAGGTGGGCACGTCGCGCGGGGAGTCGACCAGGGCGCGCTCCTCCCCCTCCCACGCGGCCTCTCGCCCGCCGTTGAAGAAATAGGTCACGTGTGCGTACTTCTCGGTCTCGGCGACGTGGAGCTGGCGTTCGCCGCGCTCGGCGAGCACCTCGGCGAGCGTCGTCTCGGGCTCGGAGGGCGGAAAGGCGACCGGATAGGTCCACTCGGCCCGGTAGGAGGTCAGCGTCGTCAACTCGATCTCGGGGGCGTCGCCACGGTCGAACTCGTCGAAGTCGCGCTCGGCCAGGGCCATGACCAGCTGCCGGGCGCGGTCGGGGCGGAAGTTGAAGTGGATCGCGACGTCGCCGTCGGCGACCCCGTCGTAGTCGCCGATCACGGTCGGTCGGATGAACTCGTCGGTCTCGCCGCGGGCGTACGCCTCGGCGACCGCGTCGGCGGCGCTCGCGGCGCGCAGGCCCTGGGCGTGGACGAAGGCGTCGTAGGCAAGCTTCGTCCGCTCCCAGCGGCGGTCGCGATCCATCGCGTAGTAGCGGCCGCTGACGGTGCCGATGCGCCCGGCATGGCGGAGCCAGCGCTCGAGCTCCTCGAGGTAGGCCGGCGCCGCCCTCGGCAGCGTGTCGCGCCCGTCCGTGAACGCATGCACGACCAGGTCTGGGACCCCCTCCTGCGCCGCGAGCTCGATCAGGGCTTCGATATGGGTCCAGCCGGAGTGCACGCCGCCATCGGATACGAGCCCGAACAGGTGCAGGCGCCCGCGCGGGCTCCGGCGGGCTCCGTCGCAGGCCGCGAGCAGGACCTCGTTCTCGAACAGGCTGCCGTCGGCGACCGCGTCGTCGATCCGGGTCAGGTCCTGCTTGATGATCGCCCCAGCACCGAGGTTGAGGTGGCCGACCTCGGAGTTGCCCATCTGGCCGTCGGGCAGGCCGACGTCGCGGCCGCCGGCCGAGAGCGTCGTCGTCGGATAGCGCTCCCAGAGCTCGTCGAAGACCGGCGTCCGGGCCTGGGCGACCGCATTGCCGGGCCCATCCGCGGCAACCCCCCAGCCATCGAGGATGATCAGGGCCAGAGACGGCAGCGGTATCGAGCTCGGTCCCTCCGGCACGGTCATCGGCCGGCCCGGCAGATCTGCAGAAAGTCGTCGGGCTCGAGCGAGGCGCCGCCGACGAGGCCGCCGTCGACATCCGGGAGGGCGAACAGCTCGGCGGCGTTGGCGGGCTTGACCGAGCCGCCGTAGAGGATCCGGATCGCCGCCGCGGCGGCGGCGTCGATGCCGGCGATCAGCGCGCGGATGAAGGCGATCGCCTCCTGGGCCTGCTCGGCGGTCGCCGTGCGCCCGGTGCCGATCGCCCAGATCGGCTCATAGGCGATCACCACACGGCCGAGGTCGCCGGCGTCGACAGCGCCCAGGTCGGCCTCGAGCTGGCGCCGCAGGACCGCCTCGGTCTCCCCGGCGTCGCGCTCGGCCTCGGTCTCGCCACAGCAGAGGATCGCCAGCATCCCGGCCTCGAGCAGCGCCGGTACCTTGCGCGCCAGTGCCTCGTCCGTCTCGCCGAAGAGCTGCCGGCGCTCGGAGTGGCCGACGATCGCGCCGGCGACAGCCAGCTCGGCGAGCATCGGGATCGAAACCTCTCCGGTGAAGGCACCCGACGCCTGCTCGTGGACGTTCTGGGCGCAGATCCGCACGGCGGTGCCCCGGGTTCGCTCGACCGCGGCGGCGAGCGAGGTGTAGGGCGGGCAGACGACGACGTCGACCCCATCGAGGCCACCGGCCTGGCGGCCGAAGTCGTCAAGGAAATCCTCCGTTTCGGAGACGGTCTTGTGCATCTTCCAGTTCGCCGCCAGCAGCGGACGGCGGCGATCATCCATCTTCGGCATCTTGGAGTACCTCCACCCCGGGTAGGTGCTTTCCCTCCATCAGCTCGAGCGAAGCGCCGCCCCCGGTCGAGAGCCAGTCGACCTCGCCGGCGAGCCCGAAGGCAGCCAGCGCGGCGGCCGAGTCGCCGCCGCCGACGACCGTGAACCCGGGCGCCTCGGCAACCGCCTCGGCGATCCCGCGAGTTCCGGCTGCGAACGGCTCGAGCTCGAACGCCCCCATCGGGCCATTCCAGAACACGGTGCCCGCGGCCTCGATCCGGCGCGAATACTCCGCGACCGTGCGCGGCCCGATGTCGAGCCCCATCCAGCCGTCCGGGACCCCGGTGCCATCGACCTCGCGGCGCTCGGCGGCGGCGTCGAAGCGATCGCCGATCACCAGGTCCACCGGTAACAGGAGCTCGCAATCGGAGTCCTTAGCCTGCACCAGGGCCTTGGCCGCGAGGTCGACGCCCTCATCCTCGACCAGCGAGTCGCCGGTGTCGGTGCCGAGCGCGCGGTAGAAGCTGAAGCACATAGCACCCCCGATCAGGACGCTGTCAGCGGTCTCGAGGAAGCGGGTGATCACCGCGACCTTGTCCGAAACCTTGGCCCCGCCGAGGACGACGCAAAGCGGGCGCTGCGGGTCGTCGCGAACCGCCGTCAGGGCCCGCACCTCGCGTTCGAGCAACAGGCCGGCGTGGCCGGGCAGGTGATGGGCAACCCCCTCCGTGGTCGCGTGAGCACGGTGGGCGGCGCCGAAGGCATCGTTGACGTAGACGTCGGCGAGCCGAGCGAGCGCCGCGGCCAGCTCCGGGTCGTTGCTCGTCTCGCCGGGCTCGAAGCGGCTGTTCTCGAGCAGGATCACGTCGCCTGGACCGATCGCGCCGGTGAGCGCCTCGACCTCCGCGCCGACGACGCCCGGTGCGACCCGGACGTCGCGCCCGAGCAGTTCGCCGAGCCGATCCGCGACCGGCTTGATCGAGAGCTCGGGCTCGCGATCCTGCGGCCGCCCGAGATGCGAGACGGCGACCACCGCGGCGCCGCGCTCGCGCAGCAGCTCGATCGTCGGCAGCGCGGCGCGGATGCGGGTGTCGTCAACGACCGCACGATCTCCGTTCGAGTCGCTGAGCGGGACATTGAAGTCGACGCGTACCAGCACCCTCGCCCCCTCGACCGGGGCGTCGCGCACGCTCGCCTTTGAAAAGCTCCCGAGTTCGCTCAACTCAGACCGCGGCCGGCTCGCGCTCGAGCACGCGCGCCGCCAGCTCGACGCAGCGGTTCGAGTAGCCCCACTCGTTGTCGTACCAGGAGAAGAGCTTGGCGAAGTTGCCCCCGATCACGGCGGTCTGCCCAGAGTCGAAGATCGACGAGTGCGGGTCCTTGATGATGTCGGTGGAGACGATCGGGTCTTCGGTGTAGAGCAGGATCCCGGCGAGCGGCCCCTCGGCCGCCTCGCGGACTGCCGCGTTGATCTCCTCCGCGCTGGTCTCGCGACCGAGCTCGCAGGTCAAGTCGACGACCGATCCGGTGATCACGGGAGCCCGGACAGCCATCCCGTTCAGCTTCCCGTTCAGCTCCGGGAGCACCAACCCGACCGCCTTTGCGGCGCCGGTCGACGTCGGGATCAGGTTGACCGCCGCGGCTCGCGCGCGGCGCGGATCCTTGTGGGGGGTGTCCTGGAGCCGCTGGTCGCCTGTGTAGGCGTGGATCGTGGTCATCAGGCCGCGCTCGATCCCGAACTCCTCGTGCACCACCTTGGCGACCGGTGCCAGGCAGTTGGTCGTGCAGGACGCGTTCGAGATGATGTGGTGGTTCTCGGGGTCATACGCTTGGTCGAAGTTGACGCCGAGGGCGACCGTGACGTCCGGCTCCGTCGCGGGCGCGGAGATGATCACCTTCTTCGCTCCGGCCTCGAGGTGCTTGGCGGCGTCCTCGCGCTTCGTGAACAGTCCGGTCGACTCGATCACCACATCGACGCCGAGCTCCCCCCAGGGAAGCTCCGCCGGATCACGCTCGGACAGCACCCTGGTCTCGGCCCCATCGACGGCGAATGCACCGTCGCGAGCCTCGACCTCGCCCTCGAGGCGGCCGTAGGTGGAGTCGTACTTGAGCAGGTGGGCGAGCGAGGTCGCGTCGTAAACGTCGTTGACGGCGACGAACTCGAGCTGGGCGTCCGCCTCGTGGGCGGCGCGGAAGAGGTTGCGCCCGATCCGCCCGAACCCGTTGATACCCACCTTCACCTTTGCCATCTGCGCGTTTCTCCCCTCGAACGTCGTGTTTTTCAGTTCTGTACGGCGATCTCGACTCTGTGTCCGTCCGGGTCCAGAAGGTACGCCGAGTAGTAGCTCCCACCGTACTCCGGCCGCGGCCCGGGCGCCCCGTCGTCGGTGCCACCCGCGGCGACGCCACCCTCCCAGGCGGCCTTGACCGCGGAGATCCCGCTGGCGGCGAAGCAAACGTGCCCGGACGGCGAGCCGTGGTCGCCGGCCGCGGCGAAGAACACCGGGCGCACGATCCCCCAGGCGACCGCCTCCTCGTTATCGATGTGGCGCCGCCAGCCGAGCGAGCCGAGCACGGCGTCGTAGAAGCGGGCGCTGCGCTCGAGGTCGGCGGCGTCGACTGAGACGTGGTGGATCACCCTCTGAACTTACCCAGATTCGGTCCGCGAGCTACCCCCCGCGGGGAGTCCAGCGGAAGAACCTGATCGCCAGCACGAGCCCGAGCGCCCCCCAGCCGGCGACCACGGCCAGGTGCCCCCACTCAAACCCGGAGCCGGTGGTAGCCGGGTTCCAGGCGGCGAAGAAGGCCTCGAAGAATTGCCGGATCGGGAACAGGTCGGCGACCTGCAGAACACCGTCCGGGATCTCGGTCTCGGGGATGAACACGCCGGAGAGGAAGTAGAGCGGCAGCACGGCGATGTTCGTGATCGCCGGCGCCGCATCCTCGCTCGGGATCACAGCGGTCAGGGCGATCCCCAGGCAGCAGAAGCTGGCGGCGCCGATCGCG
>DATBPT010000115.1:0-16269 GCA_036561205.1 Solirubrobacterales bacterium | reverse complement strand
CGTGGCTGAACTCGCCGCCGCACCGCGAGACGATGCTCCGCGGCTCCTTCGACGACCTTGGCCTCGGGCTGCGCCGCGGCGGCTTCAACGGCTCCAACGACGCGGGCGTCTGGGTGCTCGAAGTCGGCTGTCACGGCTGCTAGGCGTCACCGGCGGCCGGCTCGTGATCACTCGCGGCTGATCACGAGCTTGCCGTCGTGGCCGGCGACGGCCTCCGCGGCCTCGTCCCAGGTGGCGGTCTCGTGGGTGACGAGGTCGGGCCTGAAAGCGCCCGAGCGGATCAGCTTGAGAATCGGCTCGATCGCGGGCCGGGCGTGGCAACGCCCGGTGTGAAAGCGGACCCCGCGGGTGTACATCTCCAGCAGCGGCATCGGCGTCTCGGGCTCGAAGAAGATCGCGACCGCGGTGCAGATACCGTCGGGCTCGGTCGAGCGAAGGGCGCAGTTGAGGCCTTCATGGTCGGGGCTTCCGGCGACCGTGATCGGATAGGGGCCGAGACGTCCGGGGAACTCCTCGTCGAGCAGGTTCGCCCCGGCGCGCGCCGCGGCCTCGCGTTCGTGCGGGCGCCCGCCGACGAAGTCGACCCGCTCGGAGCCCTTGGCGACGGCGAGCGCGGCGGCGTAGACCGGAATCGAGCCCGCCCCGCCGCAGATCAGCACCGGGGCGCCGGGCTGGACGTCGAGCTGCGGGCCGACGCTGCGCCAGGCGTCGGGGATGTTGTCGGAGAGGCTGGCGATCGCCGCCGGCTCGATCCCTTCGGGGACCGCGACCATCATCGCTTCGGCGTAGGGCACGCGGGCGACGTCGCTGACGAAGCCGCCGTTGTCGGGCCCGAGCGGGAGGCCGTAGGTGGAGAGGAAGTCCACCGACTCGCAGTTGCCGGTCTGGCCGCGTAGGCAACGTGCGCATTCTCCGCAGGAGAGCTGGAACGGGACGCTGACCAGGTCGCCGGCGGCGAACGAGCCCACGCCCTCGCCGGTCTCGACGACCTCGGCGACGCACTCATGCCCGAAGGCGAACTCGCGGGCGGCGGGCACGACCCCGCGGACGAGGAAGAGGTCGAGGTCGCAGGTGGCGACCGCGAGCGGCTTGACGATCGCCTCGCCCTCACCCTCGAGCCGGGGCTCTGCGAGATCGCGCCACTCGAGCTTGCCGGCCTCGACGAAGGTGAGTTGTTTCATAGGACGGAGCCTATGCGTGTAACACCTGGTGGTCAAGCGTGACTTCGGCGTCGATCCCCCGAATCGAAGGAGCGAGCGTGAGCGATCGAGACGTCCTCAACGAGATGCAGGCCGAGCTCTGCGAGAGCAGCGACACCGACTACTCGGACCTGAACGCGTTGTTCATCAATTGCACGCTGAAGCGCAGCCCCGAGCTCTCGCATACGCAGGGCCTGATGGACATCTCGATGGAGATCATGCGCCGCAACGGGGTCGGCGTCGACGGGATTCGCGCCGTCGACCACCAGATCGCCACCGGGGTCTGGCCCGACATGACCGAGCACGGCTGGGACGCCGACGAATGGCCGGCGATCTTCGAGCGCGTGATGGCCGCCGACATCCTCGTCCTCGGAATGTCGATCTGGCTCGGGGAGAAGTCCTCCGTGGCGACCCAGATCGTCGAGCGGCTCTACGGCAACTCCCACCTGCTCAACGAGGAGGGCCAGTACGCCTACTACGGGCGCGTCGGCGGCTGCCTGGTGACCGGCAACGAGGACGGAGTCAAGCATTGCGCGATGAACACCCTCTACTCGCTCCAGCACCTCGGCTACGTGATCCCGCCCCAGGCCGACTCCGGCTGGATCGGCGAGGCGGGGCCGGGCCCGTCGTATCTCGACCCGGGCTCCGGCGGTCCCGAGAACGACTTCACCAACCGCAACACGACCTTCGCGACCTGGAACATGCTGCACCTGGCTCGGATCCTCAAGGACGCCGGTGGCATCCCTGCGCACGGCAACCAGCGCACCAAGTGGGATGCCGGTTGCCGCTTCGACTTCGACAACCCGGAGTACCGCGTCTAGGCGGGCGGGCGCCGGGGCCGCCCGTGTAGGTTTCGCGCGTGAGCGCCACCTACGACCGCCTCGCCGAGCTGCCGATCGAGATCGAGAGCTACGAGCTCACGGGCCACGACCGCGAGTTCGGCGAGTTCACCCGGCCCTCGACCGTGATCCATCTCCACGGCCAGGGCAAGGAGGGGATCGGCGAGGACGTCGTCTATGACGTCCTCGACCACATCGCCCACCGCGACGCCGGTCCCGTGCTCGCGCTCGGCGGCCCCGAGACGCTCGGCGATGCGTGTGAGCTGATCGGCAAGCTCGACCTCTTCCCAGGCGCGCCGCCGGAGCGCGAGCCCTCCCGTAACTACCGTCGCTGGGCCTACGAGTCGGCGGCGCTCGACCTGGCGCTGCGGCAGAACGGGCTCGCCTTCTGGGAGGTGGTCGAGCGCGACCCGCAACCGCTGCGCTTCGTCTGCTCGACCCGGCTCGGCGGCTTCGGCGAGCAGGCGAAGAAGTCGTCGACGGAGCCGATCCGCAAGCGGCTCGCGCGCTACCCGGACCTCGAGTTCAAGCTCGACCCCGAGAACGACTGGGACAAGAAGCTGATCGACGAGATCGCGAAGCTGGCGCCGGTGCGCGTGCTCGACCTGAAGGGCATGTACAAGGGCACGCCGGTCGACGTGGACACCGACCCGGAGCTCTATCGCGCGGTCGCCGAGAAGTTCCCGGACGCCTACCTCGAGGACCCCGACATCAACGACGCGACCCGCGAGGTGCTCGAGCCGCACGCCGATCGCGTCACCTGGGACGCGCCCCTGCACTCGCTCGCCGACGTCAAGGAGATGGCGCGCAAGGCGATCAACTCGAAGCCGTCGCGGTTCGGGTCGCTGCGGGAGCTGCTCGAGATCTACGAGCACTGCGACGCCAACGGGATCGCGATCTACGGCGGCGGGCAGGGCGAGCTTCAATGCGGCCGCGGCCAGATCCAGTACCTCGCCTCGCTCTTTCACTCGACGACGCCCAACGACGTCGCCCCGTCGGGCTACAACGACCCGGCGGTCCCGGCGGGAATGCCGACGAGCCCGATGAACCCGGCCCAATCGGAGACCGGCTTCCGCTGGGCCGAGTAGGACCGATCGGACGGCGGCCGCGGGGGGCGGCGTAGTACCGTCGCGTGATGGCCAAGAAGAAAACCTTTCCCGCCGCCCTCAACGATCAGATCGCGAACGAGTTCAGCGCCGCGATGCAGTACATCGGCATCGCCGTCCACTACGACTCCGAGACCCTTCCCCGCCTGGCCTCGTTCTTCTACCGCCAGGCGCTCGAGGAGCGCAGCCACGCGATGATGATGGTCCAGTACCTGCTCGACGTCGACGAGAAGGTCGAGATCCCCGACATCAAGGGCCAGCAGACGAAGTTCGACGATGACGTCGCCCCGGTACGGATGGCGCTGGAGCAGGAGAAGCGCGTCGGCGAGGAGATCTACAACCTGTTCGAGCTCGCGCGCACGACCAAGGACTATCGCGCCGAGCAGTTCATGCAGTGGTTCGTCAAGGAGCAGGTCGAGGAGGTCGCGCTCATGCACGACCTGTTGAACGTGGTCGAGCGCTCCCAGGACAACCTGCTGCTGGTCGAGGACTTCATCGCCCGCGAGTCTCCCGGCGAGGGGGGCGACGGCGACGCGCCTCCGGAGGCCGGCGGCGGCGCCTGACTAGTTCGCCTGCGCCGCCCGATCGAGGCGCCGGGCCAGGGTCCGCAGGTGGTCGATCAGCTCCGGAGGCTCGTGAACCGTGCTCTCAACGCCGAGCATCGCGACTCGCATCGCCAGCCAGCCGAGGTCGTCGTCCGCCGCCCGGTACTCACAGCTGTGGGCGTCGATCGGCTCGAAGGTCCCCCAGTAGGACGGCAGGCGACTCGTGATCTCCTCCATCGATGCCTGCACGGTGACCCTCGCCGCGTAGCGGTGGGGCCGGCCGGAGATGCTCTGCTCGACGTAGGCGGCGGCGTCCCCGGCGGGCAGCTTGCGCGCCGCAAACGCGACCCCGGTGGAGGCTGGCCGGCCGAGGCGGTCGATGCGAAAGGTGCGCCAGTCCTCTCGGCGGCGGTCCCAGGCGACCAGGTACCAGCGACGGCCCAGGTTGACGAGTGAGTGCGGCTCGACCTCGCGGCGCGTCTCGGTGCCGTCGCGGCTTCGATAGGCGAAGCGCAGGCACTCCGAGTCGCGGCACGCGGTCGCGATCACGGTCAGCTGCTGCGGGTCGACGGTCGGGCCGGCGGCGGGGGGTGCGATCGTCGCCGACCCCAGGGCGCTGACCCGGCGCCGCAGGTGCGCGGGCAGGACCTGTTCGAGCTTGACCAGGGCACGGACGGACGTCTCCTCGATCCCGGTCACCGACGAGCGGGCGGCGGTGCGCAGCCCGACCGCGATCGCGATCGCCTCGTCGTCGTCGAGCAGCAGCGGCGGCATCGCCGTGCCGGCGCGCAGCCGGTAGCCGCCGGCGGGTCCGGTCAGCGACTCGACCGGATACCCGAGGCCGCGCCGGCGCTCCATGTCGCGCCGGATCGTCCGCCCCGCGACCGCGAGCCGCTCCGCCAGCTCGGCGCCGGGCCAGTCCCGCCGTCCCTGCAGCAGCGACAGCAGCTCCAGGAGGCGACTCGAGGTTCCGCTCATGGGATTTTCATCGTCCTCGAAATTGAGGACGGATATTGACCTAAATGGGATTTAGGGTGCGCCCCGTTGTCCGCAATCGACCCAAGGAGCACCGATCACAGATGGCTGAGCGAGACGGATATATCCCCGGCGTCCCCTGCTGGATCGACACCAGTCAGCCGGACCCGGAGGCGGCGGTCGACTTCTACAGCGGCCTGTTCGGATGGGAGTTCGAGGACGTGATGCCGCCGGGCTCGCCCGGCAAGTACTTCATCGGCCGCATCCGCGGCGGCGACGTCGGCGCGGTCGGCTCGATCCCCGAGGGTGCGCCCCCGATGGCGGTGTGGAACACCTACGTCTGGGTCGAGAGCGCCGACGAGACGGCGTCCAAGGTCCTCGACGCCGGAGGAACCGTGCTGATGGAGCCGTTCGACGTCATGGACGCCGGCCGAATGGCGGTGTTCGCAGATCCCGGCGGCGCCGCGTTCTGCGTCTGGCAGGCGAAGGAGCACAAGGGTGCCCAGGTCGTCAACGAGCACGGCTCGTTGAACTTCAACGGCCTCAACACCCGTGACCCCGAGGGCGCCAAGTCGTTCTATGGCGCGGTCTTCGGCTGGCGGACCCTGACCCTGCCGGGCGGCTTCGAGATGTGGACCCTGCCCGGCTACGGCGATCATCTCGAGCAGGACAATCCCGGGATGCGCGAGGGCATGGCCGAGATGGGGGCGCCGGCGGGCTTCGAGGACGTGGTCGCGTCCCTGAACCCGATTGGCGACGACCAGCCCGACACCCCGCCGCACTGGGACGTGACCTTCGCCGTCGACGACGCCGACGTGATCGCGGAGAAGGCGGCGGAGCTCGGCGGCCAGGTGATCATGGCGCCGTTCGACGCCCCCTGGGTGAGGATGACCGTGATCACCGACCCCCAGGGCGCGACCTTCACGGCGAGCAGGTTCGTGCCGGAGAACAAGGACCTCGGGAGCCAGCCCGACACCGCGGTCACCAGCACGTAGAAACGGGAGCGACGGGACTCGAACCCGCGGCCTCCGGCGTGACAGGCCGGCGCTCTAACCAACTGAGCTACGCCCCCTGGGGCGATCGATTCTAGGGATAGGCTCTTGAGCCGTGCGAGTGGTGACCTATGAGTCGGGTCGCGGGCCGCGGGCCGGACTGATCCGCGGCGATTCGGTGGTCGACGCCTGGGATGCGCTCGGCGGCGGCGGGGCGACGGTGCGCGAGCTGCTCGCCTCGGGGCGGCTCGCCGAGCTCGAGGATGCCGGCGGCGATGAGACGCCGCTGGCCCGGGTCAAGCTCCACCCACCGGTCCCGGACCCGGAGAAGATCATCGGCATCGGGCTCAACTACACCGACCACGCCGCCGAGGCGCGGCTGGATCCGCCTCCGAGCCCGACCTTCTTCGCCAAGTTCGCCAACGCCCTGCGCGCCGACGGCGCCACCGTCGCCCTCCCGGCGGCGAGCCAGAAGGTGGACTACGAGGCGGAGGTGGCGTTGATCGTCGGCCGCCGGGCCCGCGACGTCTCCGAGGCCGAGGCGATCGACCACCTCGCCGGCTACACGCTGCTCAACGATCTCTCCGCCCGCGACCTGCAGTTCGCGACCCCCCAGTGGATGCCGGGCAAGGTCTTTGACGGCTCGGCGCCCTGCGGCCCGGCGATCGTCACCCCGGACGAGGCCGGGCCCGCCGACGCGATCGGGATCGCGCTCGACCTCAACGGCGAGCGGATGCAGGAGGACACGACCGCGGGGCTGATCTTCTCGATCCCGCGGCTGGTGGCCCACCTGTCGAGCCTGATGACGCTCGAGCCCGGCGACATCGTCTCCACCGGGACCCCGGCCGGGGTGGGCGGCGCCCGCGACCCGAGCGTCTGGCTGCGGCCCGGCGACGAGGTCGTGGTCAGCTCGCCGCAGCTCGGCCGGCTGACGACGACGATCGCGTGATCCGCTCCTGGGAGGCAAACGCGGCGACGAGCGCGAAGGGCAGGAACCAGACCACGTAGAAGTAGAACCAATGACTCGCGGTGAGCTGGACCGCGATCGTCACCGCCGCGGCCAGGGCCGCGATCTGGACCGGGGACTTGAACCGGGGGTAGAAGGCGACACCGACGGCAAGCGCGGCCACCAGCACGCGCACCAACGGCTGCAGAGAATCCAGCGACGGAGCCTGCCCCCAGACGCTGAACGGCGAGCTGCGGGTCGCCTGGTAGCCGAGCGTGCGGTCATACATCTCCCTCAATCCCCCCTCGGGGATGAACGGCAGGGTGACCAGCGCGACCACGGCGACGAAGGCAACCGAGAACCACAGAGCCCCACGCCAGCGGCGCTCACCGTCGGCGGTCGCAAACAGCGGCGCCAGCGCCGCGGAGCCGAACTTCGCCGCCGCGGCCAGCGCGACCAGCGCCCCGCGGGCGGGCGGCGATCGCAGCGCGATCAGCGATCCGATGCCGAGCGCGGCGACGAGTGAGTCGTTGGCGTTGGCGTTCATCGTGTAGAGAGTCCACGGGCAGGCGACCCAGGCGAAGGCGAGCGCCCAGCCCAGGGCCCGGCCCTGCTCGCCGCCGCGCAAGCCGCGGCCGAGGACGACGAGCCCGGCCACGCACAGGAGGTCGAAGAAGATCGCCGCGGCATGGGCGGCGCCGACCCCGGCGTCCCAGACCCCGTCCCACGGAAAGGCGAGCTCGAAGGGAGCGTAGGCGAGGTAATTGACCGGCCCGTAGACGTCGCCCTTGAGGTCGAGCCCGACCGAGAAGGCGCCCTCGTAGAGCGGCTGGCCGTCGGCGATCCGATCGGCGCCGATCACCCCTGCGACGCCGATGTCGATCACGTGCGAATCGGCGATGTTGAGAGCGATCCTCGCGGCGGCGAGGACGACGACCCCGATCGCCAGCCAGCGCACAGAGGCCCAGGGCACCAGCGGGCCGTCGCGCCCTCGCGGCCAGAGCCCGGCGACGAGCATCCGGATCAGGAAGTAGCCGAGCACCGGGTAAGTGAGCGCGACCGAGGCGGTGATCTCGGCTCGGTTGAAGAAGAAGAGCGAGATCCCGAGCCCGAGCAGCACCAGGAGGTCCAGGTGCAGCAGGCGCAGCGGGCGCTTCGGGTCGAAGAACGGCGCCAGGAAGAGGAGCGACAGGGGGAGCCAGATCCAGGGCGAGTTGACATGCTGGGCGATCGCCCCCTCGTAGCCCCTGGCGAGCGGCGTCTCGACCTGGAAATCGCGCCAGGCCTCGTCGACCGAGCCGTCGGAGCCGTCGACGATCACCAGGGCGACCTCGGCGCCGCCGTCGTTGTAGCTGATCTGCCAGCGCCGGCCGCGCAGATAGGCCGTCGGCGTCGCGCCGGGACTCTCGGCGAGCTCGTCGCGGACGACCTGTGTGGCGTCGGCGATCTCGATCGCCTCGGCGGCCGAGAGCTCGAACCCCGGTGGCGGGATCGCCTCCGAGGCGGGCTTGCTGAGCTCTGGCGGCAGCTGGCCACCGAACGGCGACTGCCGGGCCGGGTCGTCATCGGCGAGGGCCGTGGGTGCGAGCACGGCGAGGCCGAGGAGCGCGGACGCGAGCAGCGGCGCGAACGAGCTTCGGGGGCGCGGCGACCGCGTCATCAGCGCGCCACAGTAGCGATAGCCTGGCGGGCGACCACGGCGAAAGGCGGAGCGACGATGGGTTTCATGGACAAGTTCAAGGACGCCGCCCAGCAGGCTCAGGGCGCCGCCAAGGCCGCCGGCGGCTCGGTCGCAAGCATGGGCGGGATGGGCGGCGCCGCGGAGACGGCCGCGAAGGCGAACAAGATCGCCCAGCAGGGCGTCAAGCAGCCGGCGATGCTCAAGGCCATGCGCGAGACCGGCAACAAGGACCCGCTCTCGGGTGGGATCGAGTTCGAGCTCGAGGTCGAGGTGCGGCCGGCGGGCGGCGAGCCCTACGCGGCGACCTTCAGCCAGCAGGTGATCGCCGGGTCGGTCGACGCCTACAAGCAGAAGATCGGCGGCGAGATCGTCGTCAACGTCGACCCGGACGATCCGCAGTCGATGCTGCTCTGGGGCTGAGCTCCCGCCGGGACCGCTGATCCGAAACCACGCTCACCTCCGTAGAGGTGAGCGTGCAGACCAAGCGAACCAAGATCGCGGTGATCGGCACCGGGATCGCCGGGCTCACCGCTGCGCGCCGGCTCGACCGCACCCACGAGGTGACCATCTACGAGGCGGACGAGCGCGTCGGCGGTCACACGAACACGATCCGGGTCGACGACCCGCGCGGCGAGCGCTGGGTCGACACGGGCTTCATCGTCCACAACGACCGCAACTACCCGCAGTTCACGGCGCTGCTCGAGCAGCTCGGGGTGACGACACGGGACTCGGAGATGGGGATGTCGATCGCCTCCGGCGACGGCAGGTTCGAGTTCGCCAACACCCGGCGGGGGCTGTTCGCCCAGCGCTCGAACCTGTGGCGGCCGCGATTCTGGCGCCTGATCCGAGACCAGCTGCGCTTCAACCGCGAGGTTCGCCCGCTCGCGGGCCGCGCGGACGCGCCCACGGTCGGCGAGTTCCTGCGCGACTCCGGCTACTCGCGCTGGTTCTGCGAGCGCGCGATCGTGCCCGAGGTCTCGGCCGTGTGGTCGGCCGATCCAAAGGCGATCTGGGAGTTCCCGCTCGGCTTCCTCGCCGAGTTCCTCGAGAACCACGGCCAGCTGCAGCTCAAAGGCCGGCCGCGCTGGCGGACGATCGAGGGCGGCTCGCGGGTCTACGTCGAGCGGCTGCTCGAGCGCTTCGGCGGCCGCGTCCACGTCGGCGCGCCGGTGCGGCTGGTCGAACGGCTCGACGCGGGCGTCCGCGTGCTCGCCGACGGAGTCGGGGCCGAAGTCTTCGACGAGGTCGTGATCGCGACCCACTCCGATCAGGCGCTGGCGATGCTCGCTTCGCCGAGCGGCGCCGAGCGCCAGGTGCTGGGCGCGATGCGCTATCAGGGCAACGAGGCGGTGCTGCACACCGACGCCTCCCTGATGCCCCACCGGCGGCGGGCATGGGCGAGCTGGAACTTCCATCTCGCGGCCGACGCGGAGGCGCAGACCGCGGTCACCTACTGGATGAACAACCTGCAGCGACTCGACGCGGAGCGCGATTACTTCGTCACCCTCAACCTCACGGAGCGAATCGCGGACGAGGACGTGATCAAGACGATCGCCTACGAGCATCCGGTGATCACCCAGGAGAGCGTCGCCGCCCAGCGGCGCTGGGGCGAGATCAGCGGGGCCGACCGGGTCCACTACTGCGGCGCCTACTGGCGCTGGGGCTTCCACGAGGACGGCTGCTGGAGCGCGCTGCGCGCCTGCGAGCGGTTGCTCGAGCGGGCACCGGCCGAGGTCGAGCTGGAGCTGGCGGCGTGACGGCCGCGAGGCGGATGCCGAGCCGCGCCGCTGTTGAGGCGCCTTGTTCCGCGATCTACGAGGGCTGGGTGCGCCATCGCCGGCTCGATCCGGTCGAGCACGCGTTCCGCTATCCGATCTTCATGGTCTACCTCGACCTCGACGAGCTGCCGCAGGCACTCGACCCGTTGCGAGGCTGGTCGGCCCGCCGGCCCGCCCTCGCCTGGTTCAAGCGCTCCGATCACCTCGGGCCCGCCGACGCGCCTCTGGATCAGGCCGTCCGCGACAGGGTCGCGGCCGAGACCGGCCAGCGCCCGGCCGGCCCGGTGCGGATGCTGACCAACCTGCGCTACTTCGGCCATTGCTTCAACCCGGTGACCTTCTTCTTCTGCTTCGACGAATCCGGGGTCGCGGTCGAGTCGGTACTCGCCGAGGTCAACAACACTCCCTGGGGCGAGTCTCACGCCTACGTGATCGGAACCGATCCGAGCGCCTCGAATCGGGTAGTTTCGGGGCAACTGCAGAAGGAGTTCCACGTCTCACCGCTGATGGGCATGGATCACGTGTACGAGTGGCGCACGACAGTTCCCGACGAGGACCTGCAGGTTCACATCGCCAGCCACCAGGATGGCGTGCTCGCGTTCGACGCGACGCTCTCGCTCGAGCGCCGCGAGCTCGCGCCGACCGTCGCCCGGCGGATGCTGATCAGATACCCGGCGATGACCGCCCAGGTGGTGGCGAAGATCTACTGGCAGGCGCTGCGGCTGCGGCTCAAGGGCGCACCCTGGCACCCGCACCCGGAGCGCTCGTGATCGGCGCCGGCCGGGAGCTCGCCCGCCGGGCGCTGTTCGGGGCGCTGGCGCGGATTCGCCGCGAGCGAATCGAGATCGCGGAGGGTGACCGGGTTTTTGGCTTCGGACCGGGCGACGCCCGCCTTCGGGCCCGGATCGAGGTCCGCGACCCGCGCGCCTACACCTGGATCCTGCGCGGCAGCACGGGGCTCGGCGAGGGCTACGTCGACGGCCTCTGGACGGTCGACGATCTCGTCTCCCTGAGCCGGATCGCCTGCCGCAACCTCGGACCGCTGGACCGGCTGCGCCAGCGCCTGCAGCCTTTGCTCGGGCCGGCGCAGCGGGTGGCGAACCAGGTGCCGCGAAACACCCGCAGCGGAGCGAGGGAGCACATCTCGGCCCACTACGACCTCGGCAACTCGCTGTTCGAGGCCTTCCTCGACCAGCGGTTGATGTACTCGGCCGCCGTCTTCCCCGACCGCGACGCGACCCTCGAGCAGGCCCAGCTGACGAAGCTGGAGCGGATCTGCGCGGCCCTCGACCTCGACCCCGGCGATCATCTGCTCGAGATCGGCACCGGCTGGGGCGGGCTCGCGATCCACGCCGCGGCAACCCGCGGCTGCCGGGTGACGACGACGACGATCTCGCGCGAACAGCACGCATACGCGACCGAGCGCGTGCGCGAGCAGGGCCTCGAGGACCGGATCGAGGTCTTGCTCGAGGACTATCGCGACCTCGGCGGCAGCTACGACAAGCTGGTCTCGATCGAGATGATCGAGGCGGTGGGCTGGCAGTACTTCCCCGAGTTCTTCGCCAAGTGCTCGGCGCTCACCCGTCCCGGCGGGGCGATGTTCCTGCAGGCGATCGTGATCGGCGACGAGGCCTACGAGGCGGAGAAGGCCTCGCGCAGCTTCTCCAACAAGCACATCTTTCCCGGCGGTTGCCTGCCCTCGCTGGGAGTGATCGCCGAGCTCGGCGCCGCCAACGGGATTCCGGTGGCCGGCTGCGAGGACATCTCCGCCCACTACGCGCGCACGCTGGCGGTCTGGCGCCAGCGCTTCAACGACGCCTGGCCGAGGTTGCGGCCGCAGGGCTATGACCAGCGCTTCAGCCGCCTCTGGAACTTCTACCTCGCGTTCTCGGAAGGGGGCTTTCGCGAGCGGCGGATCCGCGACCTGCAGATCGTGCTGGCGAAGCCCGGCTGGCGGGCTGCGGGCAGCGAATGGCGATCGCCCATACAAGAGCTGGAAGCGGCGAGCCTCTCGTCCTGATCCACGGCCTCGGCGGGTCGCGGCGAATCTGGGAGCCGGTGATCGACCGGCTCGCGGCCGAGCGCGACGTCGTCGCGCTCGACCTGCCCGGCTTCGGCGAATCGCCGCAGCTGCCAGGGGCCGTCGCCCCGACGGCCGCCAACCTCGGGGTGGCCGTCGCCGAGCTCTGCGCCGAGCTCGGCATCGAGCGGCCTCATTTTTCCGGCAACTCGCTCGGCGCCTGGGCGGCGCTCGAGCAGGCGAAGGCGGGAGGGGCGGCATCGGTCTGCGCGATCTCGCCCGCCGGCCTTTGGCGGCGCCCGCTCGGCCCCCGCCGCGTCGATACGCACAGCTGGGCGCGGCGGCTGCGGCTGCTGATGCCGCTGCTGCTCGCCTCGTCGCGGCTACGGGCGTCGTTTCTGCGGACCACGGTCGCCCGGCCGGAGCGGCTCACCCGCGCCGAGGCGAAGGCCCTGGTCTATGACTGGCTCAACGCCCCCGCGTACGACGCCGCCAACCACGAGATGCGCTCACAGGTGTTCGAGCACCCGGAGCTGGTCACGGTGCCGACGACGATCGCCTGGGGCAGCGAGGACCGGCTGGTCGGCCCGCCGCGTCCCGAGCGGATGCCGCCGGGCGCCCGCTACCTCGAGCTCGAAGGGCTCGGCCACACCCCGACCTGGGACGACCCGCCGCGGATCGCCGAGCTGCTGCTCGAGGCCTCTCAGGTCGGTTCCGGGCGTTCCTCACCCGGCCAGGCGCCGGTCGCCTTGTAGAAGCTCCGGCGCGCGAAGTGGTCGGTGAGCCCGCGGGCGATCGCGAACGTCGCTCCCTGCACGGCCAGCGAAGCGACCAGCTTCGGCATCTCGATCTCGCGATCCTCGGCGTCCGGCGGCTCCTGGTCGTCGACCAGCCCCCACACAACCTCGAACACCTTCTTGCCGACCAGTCCGGCGATCAGGCCCGCGATGATGCTGACCGGGATGAAGAGAATCTTCGCCACGCCAAGAGCCTACCCGCGCGCGTGCCTCGTCAATCGGGATGGGCGGTGCCGGACTCGAACCGGCGGCCTACGCGGTGTAAACGCGTCGCTCTCCCACTGAGCTAACCGCCCGCGGCCAGTCTAGGGACGCTCGGGGCTACGCCGCGCGCGTTCGAGCAGCTCGAGCACGGTGACCGCATCGGCGGGGTCGACGGGCGGCGGCCCGCCGCCGCGCAGCGCCGCCTCTAGCTCGACGTAGAAGCGCGGCCAGCCTCCGGGCTCGGACGGGGCAGGCTCCGATTCGTCGCCGCGGACCAGGCGACCCCATCGCTCCGGAGGCTCGACTCCCCACTCGGGACCCGCTCCGGGGTGTTCCCCACGGGCGAGCGCATCCTCCTGGCCGTCGACGACGTCGACGACATAGGCGGCTTCGCTGCCGAGTACCCGCAGCCGCGGCCCTGGCGCCGCCGCCACCGAGGATGCCCACAGATGGCTGTGGACACCCGATTCGTGGGTGAGGGCGATGAAGGCGTCGTCGTCGGCGACCCCGCCGCGGCGCGAGTCGACCTCGCCGTGGACGGCCGTCACCGGGCCGAAGAGGACGAGCGCCTGATCGACAAGATGGGTTCCGAGGTCGAGCAACACGCCGCCACCGCGCTCGGGCGGCGTCGTCTCTCGCCAGGCGCCCGGACGGGGCTGAGGCCGCCAGCGCTCGAACCGCGACTCGTAGCGGTGCACGCCGCCGAGCCGATCCTCGGCGAGCAGGCGCCGCAGGGTGAGCTGGTCGGAATCCCAGCGGCGGTTGTGGAACACGGTCAGCACCGTCCCGCGGCGTGCGGCCTGCTCGACCAGGGCGCGCGCCTCGGCGGCGGTCGGCGCCAGCGGCTTGTCGACGACCACCGCGAGGCCCGCGTCGATCGCTCGCGAGGCGAGCTCCGCATGCGCCTGATTGGCGGTCGCGACCACCGCCAGGTCGTGCTCTGCGGCCCGGTCCCAGACGGCGTCCGCATCGGGCTCGACCCGCGCTCCCGGGTGCTCGTTCCGCGCTCGGGCGGCGCGCTTCGGATCGGCGGTGACGATCGTGGTCAGGGTGAGGCCGGGCGTCGCCGCGATCAGCGGGGCGTGGAAGACCGATCCGGCCAGGCCGAAACCGATCAGCGCCACACTGCGCTCGGCGCCGGTCACCGGTGCGGCGGCCCGGCGGCGAGGCGGCGACGGACAACGTCGAGCGGGCCGCGCAACCAGTCGAGGCGCTCGATCCACCAGGTCAGGCCGACCTTGCGGTAGGTCTCGACGAGCTCGAAGTCAGCCGCCGGATCCGTTCCGCTGCTGCAGCCCTCGATGACGACGTCGTACGGCGCCTCCGGATCGTCGCGGTGCTCGTCGACGTAGGCGACGATCTCGGCGAGCCGCTCCGGGGCCATTGTCTCCTCCTCGCCGATCCCATCGTCGAGCGGGAACACCCCGTCCCAGCGCGCCGCGCGCCGGAGCGGCCGCTTCGACGGCCAGCGCCCGGCGATCCAGACCGGCGGCCGCGGGCGCTGAACCGGCGTCGGCAGGAACGGCCCCGCGCGGACCGTGAACCGCGCACCCTCGAACTCGAATGGCTCGCCGCTCCAGAGCCCGGCCAGGACCTCGAGCCCCTCGTCGAGCATCTCGGCGCGCGCCCGCGGCTCGGGCTCGTCGCCGAAGTCGGCGAACTCCGCCTCGGGGCGCGAGCCGAGGCCGGCGCCGAACACCAGCCGGCCGCCGGAGAGGATGTCGAGCGAGGCGGTCTCGCGGGCGACCTTCTGCGGGCGCCGGCGCGCCAGCGGCGTCACCAGCGCGCCCAGCCGGACCCGCTGGGTACCGGCGGCGATCGCCGCCAGGGCGATCCACGGATCCGCCGCCGGCTGGCCCGGATCGCGCTGGATGTGGTCCCAGACAAAGACGCCGTCCCAGCCATGGTCCTCGGCCTCGATCCCGAGCTCGACCAGCCGCCGGACGTCGCCGAGCTCGCCGAGATTCGGAAGCCCGACCGCGAAGCGGACCTTGTCGGCGGGACGGGGAATCAGCGCGCCGCTTGGCGGCGCTGCCGGGTGACCGCGTCGATCGTCACCGCGCCGAGCAGGACGGCGCCGGTGATCATGAACTTGACGTCGGAGTCGAGCGCCAGCAGGTCCATGCCGTTGGAGATCGAGCCGATCACCACGGCGCCCAGCAGCGCCGACCAGATGTAGCCGCGGCCGCCGAACAGGCTCGTGCCGGCGATCACCGGACCGGCGATCGCGAGCAGCAGCACGTCACCGGAGCCCGACTGCTGGTTGACGGCGAGCAGCCGCGACGCCGCCAGGATGCCGCCCGCGGCGGCCAGCGTCGAGGCGAGGGTGAAGACGCTGAGCTTGATCCTGGTGATGCTGATCCCGGCGCGCCGCGCCGCCTCTTCGTTGCCGCCGACGGCGAAGATGTGGCGCCCGTAGCGGGTGCGCTCGGTGATGAACGTGAGCACGACCGAGAGCACGATCACGATCAAGGCCGCCAGCGGCACGCCGCGATCCTCGTTCAGGACCGCGACCGCCACCACGATCGCCGCGCCGACGGCGACGAGGCGGACGACCGTCCCGGTGATCGGGCCCGTCTCGAGCCCGGCGGCAGCCCGGCGACGACGCGATAAGAGGACGCTCGCCGCATAGAGGGCGATCGAGGCGATCGCCAGCGCCCAGCCGACCGCGGGGGAGAAGAAGGTGGTCGTCAGGTCGGTGATGATGCTCGGCGGCAGGTTCACCGACCCGGTGTCGCCGAGCACGTACAGAAGCGCGCCCTGCCAGGCGAGCAGGCCGGCGAGCGTTACCACGAACGACGGGATCCCGAACGTGGTCACCATGAACCCGTTGAAGAAGCCAATTGCCGCTCCGACGCCGAGCCCGGCGAAAATGGCGAGCAGCGGCGACCAGCCGTGCTGGACGCTGAGCACCGCCATGACGCCGGCCGCGAGGCCGCTGACGGCGCCGACCGAGAGGTCGATCTCGCCGAGCAGCAGGACGAGCACGACACCGAGTGAGATCGTCGCCACGGCGGCGATCTGGAGGGTCAGGTTGGAGAGGTTGATCGCGCTCAGGAAGCGGTCGTTGGCGAGCTGGAAGATCGTCCAGATGACCGCGATCCCGATCAGGACGCGGACCGGGGCGAGGTCGCCGCGAGCCAGCGCAGCGAGCGCGCGACGGAAGGAAAAGCTCTCGACCGCCTCG
>DATBPT010000114.1:0-23170 GCA_036561205.1 Solirubrobacterales bacterium | reverse complement strand
GCTTTCGTCGCCGAGTAGACCGACACGCACCCGGTGCCTTTCTTACCGGCGATCGACGCCGTGTTGACGATCAGCGCCTTGCCATGCTCGGCGCCCGCCTGCTTCAGCATCGGCAGGCCCTCGCGGGTGGCGATGATCAGCCCGCGCAGATTCGTGCCGATCTGAATGTCGAGCTTCTTCGCCGTGATCTCGGGCATCGCCTCGCCGATCCCGACGCCGGCGTTGTTGACGAGCACGTCGAGCCGACCGAAGCGCTCGCGGTGAGACTCGAACAGGGCGGTGATCTGCTCCTCCTCGGTCATCATCGCCGGTACCGAGTGCACGTCGAGACCGTCGGAGCGAAGGCCCTCGGCCGCCGCCTCGAGCTTCTCCGGCCGCCGCGCCGAGACCGTCACGCCATAGCCGTCCTCGCCAAGGGCACGGGCGATCGCCAGACCGATCCCGCTCGAACCACCCGTGATCAGCGCCGCACGTTCCGCCACCTGGTCCTCCTCGTCTCGTTCGCCCGATTTCACCGGGCTCGGCGGCGCACCCTATCGGGGGGCCTCGCCGGGCATCGCTTAGACGACGATTAGCCGGCCTCCCTACTATGCCGCCCTTGCGCCCACCCCGACTCCGCACCGCAAGCTCGCTCGCGCTCGTCGCCCTGCTCGCCCTGATCACCGCCGGCTGCGGCGAGAAGGATGAGCCGGCCGTCGACGCCTCCACCCAGGCGGCCCCCGAAGCGTCCAGCTTCCCGCCCGTCGACGGCGGCAGCCTCGACGACCTGGTCGCCGCCTCGGATCCCGGCGACGACCTCGTCGTCTCCCCGGCCGGCAGCGTCTTCGTCCAGGGGCGCAACCGGCTCGGCTTCGCGGTATTCACCCTCGACCGCGACCAGATCACCGATGCCACGGTCGCCATCTACGCCGCCCATGGGCCGACCGGCAAGGCCGAGGGCCCCTACCCGGCCCGGCTCGAGAGCCTCGAGACCGAGCCGGCGTTCACGGCCCAGACGACCGCCAACGACCCCGATGCCGCGAAGGCCGTCTACGTCACCGACCTGCAGCTCGACAAGCCCGGCGAGTGGCGCCTGGTCGCGCTGGTCGAGCGCAACGGCGGCTTCTCTGCCGTACGGATGCCGAGCATCGTCGCGACGACGCCCGCCGCCGACCGGATCCCCGAGCCGGGCGAGAAGGCGCCCGTGATCCACACGCCGACCGTCGACGACGTCGGCAACGTGACCCAGATCGACACCCGGGTCCCGCCCTCGACCATGCACGACGTCGACTTCGCCGACGTCGTCGGCAAGCAGCCCGTGGTCCTCCTCTTCGCCACCCCGGCGCTCTGCCAGAGCCGCGTCTGCGGCCCGGTCGTCGACGTCGCCGAGCAGGTCAAGCGCGATCGCCCCGACGATGCCGCCTTCATCCACATGGAGATCTACAACCAGAACGATCCCAACAAGGGCCTGCGCCCACAGGTGAACGCCTACCACCTGCGGACCGAGCCGTGGCTGTTCGTGATCAACTCCGACGGCACCGTCTCGAGCCGGATCGAGGGCGCGTTCAGCGTCGACGAGCTCAACCAGGCGATCGACCAGGCCCACTAGCCGGAGGGCAGCGCCGGTCATAGGATCACGGCCGTGGCCCGCGACTATGTGATCGTCGGCGCCGGCTCGGCCGGCTGCGTGCTCGCCAATCGGCTCACCGAGGACCCCTCGACCAACGTGCTTCTGATCGAGGCCGGGGGGAAGGACCGCAGCCTCAAGATCAAGATCCCGGCCGCCTTCCCGAACCAGTTCCACACCAATCTCGACTGGGACTTCGCGACCGAGCCCGAGCCCGCCGTCGACGAGCGCTCGTTGTTCATCCCCCGCGGCAAGTCGCTCGGCGGGTCGAGCTCGATGAACGCGATGCTCTACGTCCGCGGGCGGCCGCTCGACTACGACCTCTGGCGCGAGCAGGGTGCGTCAGGCTGGGGCTGGGAGGAGGTGCTGCCGTACTTCCTGCGCTCCGAGGACAACGCGCGCGGGGCCTCGGAGTTCCACGGCGCCGGCGGCGAGATGCGGATCGAGGAGCAGCGCTCGCCGCGGCCGCTCGACCGGCGCCTGCTCGACGCCTCGGTGGCGAAGGGGATCCCCCGGATCGACGACTACAACGGGCCCGAGCAGGACGGGGTCTCGATGTTCCAGGTGTTCCAGCGGGGCGGCCGGCGCTGGAGCGCCGCCGACGCCTTTCTGCGCCCGGCGGCCAAGCGGGCCAACCTCGAGCTGATCACCGGCGCCACCGTCCTCGGCCTCGAGCTCGACGGCGACCGCGCCGTCGGCGTCCGCTATCGCGGCAAGCGCGGTGCCGAGGTCGTCGCCCGCGCCGACCGCGAGGTGATCCTCTCGGCCGGAGCGATCGGCTCGCCGCAGATCCTGATGCTCTCGGGGATCGGGGCGCCCGAGGAGCTGCGCGAGGCCGGCATCGAACCGCGTCACGAGCTTCCCGGCGTCGGTCGCAACCTCCAGGACCACCCGTACCTGACGATGCTCTGGGAGATCTCGGAGGGGCGGACCCTCTACGGCGCCGATAAGCCGAAGTACCTGCTCGAGTGGCTGCTCCGCAAGACCGGGCCGCTGACCTCGAGCGCGGCCGAGGTGGTCGCCTTCGTCCGCACCCGCGGCGGGCTGCCCGCCGCCGACATCCAGTTCCACATGGGGGCGCTCTACTTCGAGAACCACGGTGAGGAGGAGTTCGACGGCGACGCGATGACGATCGCCCCGGTGCTCGTCAGCCCGAAGGCGCGCGGCCGGGTCTGGCTGCGCTCGGCCGACCCGCTGGCGAAGCCGCGGATCCTTACCAACTCGCTCTCGGAGCCCGACGACGTCGCCTCGATGGTCGCCGGGATGCAGATGGCACGCGAGATCGCCGCCGAGTCACCGCTGGCGGAGGTGGTCGTGCGCGAGCTAAAACCGGGCGCCGACGCGCAGAGCGCCGAGCAGCTCGAGGCCGCGCTTCGCGAGCGCCTCGAGCTCATTTACCACCCGGCCGGCACCTGCCGGATGAGCGACGCCGGCGACGGCGCCGTCGTCGACTCCGAGCTGCGCGTCCACGGTCTCGAGGCGCTGCGAGTGGTCGACGCCTCGGTCTTCCCGCTGATCCCCGGCGGCAACACGAACGCGCCGACGATCATGGTCGCCGAGCGCGCCGCTGACCTGATCCGGGGCCGCACCCCGCTGGCGACCCGCTAAGCAAAGGCGAGGATCGCCACGGCGCAGGTTCAAGGCGGACCGAGGTCGGTGTCGAATCCCCTTGGAACAATCGCCACGGACCCGTCCCGGGCCGGTAGCTCAGTTGGTAGAGCAGCGGACTCATAATCCGTAGTGCGGAGGTTCGATCCCTCCCCGGCCCATCACATTGGAGTCCGCGCGCCGGGCACGGGAGAAGTGCTCGCGCGTCTATGTTGCCCCTGTGCGCTACGTGTCAACCGGCGGACTCGGCGTCGACAAAACGCAGCCGTTCGGGCTCGACCGGCAGGTGTTTGCACACAACGGTCAGATCGAGGATCTCGTAGCGCTCGAGGAGCGGGTCGGTGACTACCGTGATCGGATCAACGGTGAGACCGAGTCCGAGGGCTTCCTCGCCCGATCAGCGGCGAAGTCGCCGCCCGGCGCGCCGCCGGCAGCCGCGTCAGAGCGCGAGTCGCCCGAGGCGCGGCAATGATGACGGCGGCCGAGGTCGAGCGCACGGAGACCAGGCCGCGGATCGCGGTCGGCCTGATCGCCGCGCCCGGCCTGCCGAGCGAGATCGCTGAGGCCCTGGCCGAAGAGCTGCGCGGAGAGCTCGGGGATCGTTACCCCGACGGCGACTGGCGGGTCCCGGTGGTCAGCGACGGCCTGGTCGAGCCGCCGGTACCGACCACGGAGCTGATCGACGCCGCCCACCAGCGTCTGCTGCGCGAGGACTGGGAGCTGGCGATCTGCCTCACCGACCTGCCCCTGCGGATCGGGCGCCGGGCGCTCGCCGGGCACGCGAGCCCGACTCACCGTCTGGTCGTGATCTCTGTTCCGGCCCTCGGGCCGGCGCGGGTCCAGCGCCGGGCGCTCGACACGGCGATCGAGCTGCTCGGGATCCTGCTCGGCGCTCCCCGCGAGCCAGCGAGTCGTCAGGGCCGTGCGCATATGCGCCGTCGGCTGATCGAGCTCTCGGCCCTTGCCGACGAGGATCCGGCGCACGGCCCGACCGGGCTGGCGGCGCTGGCCGGCGGCGGCCGGCTGCGGCTGCTCGGCGGGATGGTGCGCGCGAATCGGCCGTGGCGCCTCGCGGCGCGCCTTTACCGGGCGCTCATCGCCGCCTTGGCGACGGTCGCCTTCGCCTTGGTGACGCCCGACGTGTGGCGCGTTTCGGACACGGTCGGCCCGGTGCGGCTGACGATCCTGATGCTGCTCTCGATTGGCGTCACGGCCGCGTCGTTGATCGTCGTCCACGGGCTCTGGGAGCGCGGCGAGCGCGGGCAGGCGCGCGACCAGGCGATGCTGTTCAACGCCGCCACCGGCCTCACGGTTGGGATCGGCGTCGTCTCGCTCTACCTCGCTCTCTGGGTGCCCGTCCTCGCAGGAGCCGCGCTGGTCGTCACGCCGGACGCGTTCTCGGACGCGCTCGGCTCGGACGTCGGCTTTGGGGATTACCTGACCCTGACGTGGTTCGTGAGCTCGCTGGCGACCGTCGGCGGGGCCCTCGGCGCCGGCCTCGAGAGCGACGTCGCGATTCGAGAGGCCGCCTACGCGCGCCGTGGTGAGGTCGACACCGGGTAGGCGTTCTCCTTCGACATCGCCTACTCCTCGAGCCCGGCTGCGTCGAGGGCCTCTCGGTGCGACTGAAACCACTGGAAGCGCACGGCCAATCCATCGCGGAGGGTCCATACGTAGCCATGTTCGCCCGCTACCGGTACGCCGCTAACCGCCCCGGACGCGGTGTAATGAGCGAGTACGACGGTCTCATCACCTGCATCGATGATGCGCTCGATCTTGATCTCGAAGTCCTCGTAGGTGTGGCGTACGACGGCAAGGCTCCTGCGCCCGTGGCGGGTTCCCGGCTCCACGGCGTAGCTCGGGTTCACGTACTCCAGGTCCGCAGCGATGAAGTCCCGAGCCGACTCCTCCCGGTCCCAAGCATCGTAAATACGCCGAACCAGTTCGACGTTCTCCTGCGACATCGCCTGCGCAGTATCGCGCGACGTCCCCCGATCGCAAGCGGAGCCGGATCAGGCCGGCCGGGGTGGTGCCGCGCGTGCGCAATTTGCGAGGTGTTAGGGTTCGTCCGCGTCGGTGGCCGGCAACCGAACTCCCGGCTCAGCCGAAGCCACCCCGCAGAGTCGAGCGAAAGGGGTATCTCTGAAAGGCAGCCCGCACGTGTCGAGCCGGTCAGGCGCTCGCCCGCGCGGATCAGCCATGCGCTCGGCTCCCGGGTGGATCGGTGGCTCGGCGCTCCTGGCTCGCGCCTACTCCGTTGCCGCCGAGGCTCACGCCGGCCAGAAACGCGCCACGGATGGCACCCCATTCATCGGGCACGTGGTCGAGGTCGGGGGGCTGCTCGAAGAGGCGGGCCTTGACGAGGACCTGGTCGCGGCCGGCCTCCTGCACGACTCAGTCGAGCGCGGGACGCTCAGCAGCGAGCGGCTGCGGCAAGAGGTGGCCGACGAGATCTGGTCGCTCGTGATGGCGCTCACCGAGGACCCGGCGATCGTGTCGTTCGAACAGCGCAAGGCGGCGCTTCGGGAGCAGGTGCGGGAGGCGGGCGGCCGGGCGATCACCATCTTCGCCGCCGACAAGCTCTCCGATATTCGCGGCCTGCGCCGGGGCATCGCGAGATCCCGTGGCGGGATCGAAGCGCGCATCGGGACGACCGTGAGCGCGATGGCCGCCCACTACGGCAAGTCAGTCGCGATGATCGAAGAGAATGAGCCGGATTCCGAGTTCCTGGCGGCGCTGCGAGCGGAGCTCGAGGGGCTGGCAACGATGGCGGTCCCGGTTGGGCGGATGTCAGGCTAGCCCGGTGCGAGTTCGGATCCATCGACGCGCCTCGGATCGATGACCGGCTGCACCCACCTTGACCAGATCCGAGTCAGTCAGCTCCCGGCTTCCGTTGATGGCTGCGAGGATTGCCTGCGCGCCGGCGGTGCCTGGCTGCATCTGCGGATCTGCCTGGAGTGTGGCCACGTCGGTTGCTGCGACGACTCACCGCAGCGCCACGCGAGAGCCCACGCCGCGAGCGCCAACCACCCGATCATCAGGTCCCTGGAGCCGGGCGAGCACTGGTCGTGGTGCTTCGTCGACGGGGTCGGCCTGGAGATCCCGAGCGTGCAGGGCGAAACGAAGATCCCTCCGTCACCGCTCGGGGGATAAGCGAGAAAGTAAGCGTATTCAAGGAGCACGCATGCCCAACATCCACCTCCACCAGACGACCACCGCGACGCCCGAGCAGGTTCTTGCCGGGATCACCGACTTCGGGTCCGGCCGCTCCGAGCTTTTCCCAAACAGCGCCGACGATCAACTCGAGGTGCACGACCAGGGGCCCGATCACGCCGACGTCACAGAGGGCGGCAAGGGAAACTGGGAGCGGCTGCACTACGACTGGTCCGATCCCAACCGCGTCGTGATGACGACGACCGACTCGAACGTGTGGGGAAACGACTCGGTTCAGACCTACTCGCTCGAGTCCAAACCCGACGGGACGACCGATGTGGACGTCGTCGTTGTACGCCACGGCAAGAACCTCAAGGGACGGTTCCTGGGCGTCGTGCTCGGGACCGTCGGCAAGGGCATCCTTCAAAAGGCGCTGGATCAGACTGTCAAGGCAATCGAAGCCCGGAACTACGGCGGCGCGAGAGAGGCCGAACCCAGGCGCTAGCCGTCGGGGCTGCGGTCCGTTCCCAGGGCCTCCTCGATCGACTCCGCGGGCCTGTCGCTTGTCTGGGCCCGTCGGCCGATCGGCCCGTAGCGGCGTTGCAGGGCGCGTTCGGTCTCACGTCCAAGTGCCACCCAGGCTCGGATACGGCCGTCGTCAACCGCGCTGGGATCGGCGTCGCCATGGATGACACCGGCCAGCTGCTCGATGAGGGCCTCCCCTTCGTCTCGCCAGCTGACGAAGCGCCTGTCGTTGACGGGCTCGGTCCCGAACTCGCCGTCCGCCCAGGCGAGGAGCTCCTTGACCTGGCGGCCGCGCGCGTTGATCGAGCGCATCCCGAGCGAAAATCGGGGAACCGTTCGTCCGCAGCCACAGAAGCAATCCCTTGCCACACACAGAACTTAGATCAACGTTTACGAACTTCCAAGCTCATACCCGGGACCTTCCGTGAAATTCAGAGCTGGCGCTCGAAATAGAGCATCCGCGGGCCGTCGGGGCCGCCCTCGCGGTTGGTGAAGCCGGCGCTCTCGTAGAGGCCGAGGGCGGCGATGTCGTCCTCGGAGGTGTTGAGGTCGATCACCTCGGCGCCCGCCTCACGGGCGACGCCGATCGCCGCCTCGAGCAGGGCTCGCCCGAGACCCTCGCCGCGGCGGGGCGGGGCGACGTAGAGCTCGGCCAGGTAGGCGTCGGGTGCGCCCGCCCAGATCGAGCTTCGAAACTGCACCTGAGCGAGCCCGTCGGGACCGTCGCCGGCGAGCAGGACGACGATCTCGCCGTCGGCGATCATCGCCGCCGCCCGCGCCGCCAGCACCTCGACTCCCGGCGTCGGCTCGTCGTACTCGCGGTTGAAGGCGTCGAGCAGCCGCGCCACCTCGGCGGCGTCGTCGGGCACGGCGCGTCGGACTGCGGCCATCGCCCCGCTCAGGCGAGCCGCTCGGCGAGCCAGGCGACCAGGGGGGCGTAGCGCGGCGTCAGGTGGCCGTGCTTGCCCTCGAAGAGCTCGAACCGGTGCTCGATCCCGGCGTCCTCGAGCTGGCGATCGAGGATCGCCGTGCCGGCCTGCAGGTTGTACTCGTCCTGGAGCCCGCACTCGAGCGAGATCGCGCGCATCGAGCGCAGATCGTCGAGGTGGTCGGGAAGCATCCGCACCGGGTCCCACTGCAGCCACCGGGCCCAGACGTCCTCGCGCAGCGAGCAGTCGCGAAGCTCGAACGGGAGCTCGGGCGAGCCGTCGGGGCCGGGCGAGTAGCAGGCCGCCATCGCGATCGCATTGACCGTGGCGAAGGTCGCCGGCGAGGGATCCGCCTGCTCGAGCATCCAGCTCCAGAAGTCGTCGATCGAGTCGTAGTCGCGGAGCACCGACCAGGCGCGCGGGAAGTCCTCGAGGTAGCAGTACTCGAACGCGGCGTCGCCGGAGACGTCACCGAGCCCGCCCCAGAGCTCGGGTCTCAGCATCGGCAGGACCAGCGCCCCATAGCCGCCCGACGACTTGCCCTGAACCGCGCGGGCGTCGCGCTCGGCGATCGTGTTGAAGCGCTCGTCGACGAAGGGGACCAGCTCGTCGCAGAGATAGGTCATGTACTCGCCGGTGCCCGCCGAGTTGATGAACTGCGAGCCGCCGTAGGCGGTCCAGCAGTCCGGCATCGGCACGACCACAGGCCGGCACTCGCCGGCGACGATCAGGCGGTCGAGGTCCTCGATGAAGGTCGAGCTGTAGGGGGAGCGGTTGCGCCACATGTCGATCTGCCCGGTCATCCCCTGGATCGACCAGACCGCCGGGTAGGGGCCGTCGTCGGGCCAACCCGGCGGCGTGTAGACGTAGAGCGGCCGCGACGCCGGGTCGCCGAGCGGGTTCCCCGCCAGCGCCTCGCTCTCGAAGCCGAGCTCGTGCAGCTCGCCGGCCAGGTCGCGTCCCCACGGATCTCGGTCGGGTGTGCGGATCACCGACCGGACGATAGCCATCCGCCGATCGGTGGTTTCCCGGCGGCTGCGCGTAACCGAGGGCCTCCGGCTGGGATAGTGGCTTGTGTGAGTCCCGAGTCCGAGACCCTTCCCGGCGACGCCGTCGACCTCGTGGTCAAGCTCCTGTTCGAGCTCGGCGACGAGGCGGCGGAGTCGGATCCGCTCGACGATCGGATCTGCGAGGCGATCTGCCGCCTGACCTCGCTCGAGCGCGCGGTGCTGTTGCTCTACGACCGCGGCCGCCAGCTGGTGGTTCCCGCGGGCAGCCACGGGGTCGCGCCCGAGATCCTCGCTCACGTATACGGCAGCCTCGAGGAGACGCCGATCGCCCAGCGGGCGCTGGGCGAGGACGCGGTGATCGTCGTCGATTCGCTCCCCGGGCACGTGCCCGACCGCTACTCCGACGTGCCCACCGTGAGCGGAATCTCGTGCACCCCGGTCGCTGCCGCCGGGCGCTGGCTCGGCGTCATCTTCGCCGACAAGGAGGGCGCGCCGCTGCAGCTCGACGAGGATGAGCGGCGGACGATGCGCGCCCTCGGGCGCACCGCCGCGCTCGCGACCACGGTGCGCGAGGCGGTCGCCCACCACGAGCGCGACGCGCTGCTGCTGGAGCGGGTCGAGCTCGCGCGCGAGGTCCACGAGAGCGTCATGCAGCGGCTCTTCGGCGTCTCAATGGTGCTCGGCTCGGGCCGCGAGCTGAGCGCCGCCGACGCGGAGCGTTCCGCCGCCGAGGTCGAGGCCGCCCTGGGCGAGCTGCGCGACGCGCTCGATCGTTCGCTCGAGCCGACGTCGGAGCCGCCGCGGACCACCCTGCGGGCCGAGCTCGAGCGGCTCGGGCGCCAGTACAAGGCGGTTCCGATCAGCGTCTGGTGGGAGGCCGGGGCGGACGTGCCCGACGGCCTCGAGCCGCTTGCCGTCTCCGTCCTCGGCGAGGCGCTTCGCAACGCCGAGAAGCACGCCAAGCCGAGCGAGGTGCGGATCGCGATCACCAACGTCGCCGGCGCCTTTGCGCTCGAGATCAGAAACGACGGCATCCGCCTGCGCCCCGGAGCCGGCTCGGGGATCGGCCTGCGCCTGGCCGCCTACGAGTCGATGCAGCGCGGGGGGATGCTCGAGTTCGGTCCTGAGGCCGGCGAGTGGCGCGTGCGCCTGGTCCTGCCGGCGAGCGACGTCGACAGCTTCGTCGGCGGGGTGGCGGCCGGTGGCTGAGCGGCCGCCGGGCGACGGCGAGCGCCCGCTGCGGGTGCTGATCGTCGACGACCACGCCGTCGTCCAGTGGGGGTTCAAGGTGCTGCTCGGGCGCCAGCGCTGGGTCGAGCGCTGCATCGTCGCCTCGAACCCGGCCGAGGGCCTGAAGGCCGCCGCGCGCCTGAAACCCGACGTCGCGCTCGTCGACCTGTTCCTCGGCGAGCGCTCCGGGGCCGAGCTCTGCGAGGCGATCCGCGGCGCCTCGCCCGAGACACGTGTGTTGCTGATCTCGGGCGTCGGCTGGATCTCTCCCCAGGCAGCGAAGGCGGCCGGTGCCTCGGGTTTCGTCTCCAAGGACTGGAGCGCCGACGAGGTGGCGATGGCGGTGCGCATGGTCGGCAAGGGGATGACCGTCTTCGGGCGCCAGGAGGAGGCGCCGACGACGCCGCTGAGCCAGCGCGAGCGCGAGGTCCTGACGCTGATCGCATCCGGGCAGACCAATCGCGAGATCGCCGCGCGGCTCTACCTCTCCCCGCACACGGTCAAGGAGCATGCCAGCGCGCTCTATCGCAAGCTCGGGGTCAAGAACCGAGCCGAGGCGGCGCGGCGCGCCGAGCGCCTCGGGCTCACCCGTTGACGCACGCCTGCGCCCCCTCGACAGTTCGCCTTCACACCCCCCGAATGGGGGGTTGGCGGCCCGAACCCCTTAACCCACGGCGTCCAGGGCGTTAACTGTTCATCGATGGCCGATCACAACCCCACCCTCGCGGTCCTCTTTCCCGGACAGGGCGTCGGCGACCCGGGCGATGCCGAGCTCGTCCGCGCCCAGCGACCCGACCTGCACGCGCTCGCCTGCGAGCTCGTCGGCGATGACCCGTTCGAGCGGATCGCCGACGGGACTCGGTTCGCGCAGCCGGCGATCTACTGCGCCTCGGTGGCCAGCTTCGAGCGCCTCGGACGCCCGCTCGCGGGCGCCTACGCCGGGCACTCGCTGGGCGAGGTAGCGTCGCTCGCCGCCGCCGGCGCCGTCGGCGACCTCGACGGGGTGCGGATCGCGGCCGAGCGCGGTCGCCTGATGCAGCTTGCCGCCGATGCCGCCGGGTCCGGCGGCATGCTCGCGGTCGGCGGCCGGCGCGGACAGGCGCTCGAGCTCGCCCAGCGCACCGGCCTCTCGCTGGCGAACGAAAACTCTCCCGAGCAGTTCGTGCTCAGCGGCCCCGAGCCCGGGATCGAGGCAGCGCGCGGCGAGGCGCGCGGCCTCGGGCTGCGAGTCAAGCGGCTCGCGGTCGCCGGCGCCTTTCACTCTCCCGACATGAAGCCGGCGGTAGACCCGTTCCGCGACTGCCTCGGCGGGGTCGAGTTCGCCGCCGCGGCGACGCCGGCGATCTCCGGAGCGACCGCGTCGCCGTTCGAGCTCGATCCGCGCGAGCAGTTGGTCGCCTCGCTGACCAGCCCGGTGCGCTGGGTCGAGGTGATGCGCCGCCTGCATACCGACGGCGCCCGGCGGTTCCTCGACGTCGGCCCGGGCCGGGTGCTGGCGAAGCTGGTGCCGCGGATCCTCGACGGCGTCGAGGCCGAGATCGCCGAGGCGGAGACAGCCAGTGCCTAGCCTGCTCGAGACACCGGCCGCACGAGCGGAGCGCAGGGCAGCGACCCACGCGCCCGCCGGAATCGCATCGATCTCCGCGGCCCTGCCCGAGCGGGTGGTCGGCAACGACGAGATCGCCGCCAGGATCGGCGTCGACGGCGACTGGATCGCCCAGCGCACCGGGGTGCTGGAGCGCCGCCACGCGGCCGAGGACGTGACCTTGGCCGAGCTTGCCGCCGAGGCGGCGGTGACGGCGCTGAAGGGCGCCGGGATCGCGGCCGCCGACCTCGACCTGATCCTGGTCGCGACCTCGACCGCCGACGACCGGGTGCCGAACGCGGCCCCCTTGGTTGCCGAGCGGATCGGCGCCGCGTCGGCCGGCGCGATCGACATCGGCGCCGCCTGCACCGGCTTTCTCTCGGCGCTGGAGCTGGCCGCGGCCGCGACCGAGTCCGGGCGCGCGCAGGCCTCGCTCGTGATCGGGGCCGAGCTGATGAGCCGGGTGCTCGATCTCGACGACCAGCGCACGGCCGGGTTGTTCGGCGACGGGGCGGGAGCGGCCGTCGTCGTCCCTGGCGGCGCCGGCTCGATCGGGCCGATCCGTTTGCGCGCCGACGGCAGCGGCGCGCGCGCGGTCACCGCCTCGCACACCGAGAACAAGGTTCGGATGGACGGCCGGGCGACCTTCCGCGCCGCCGTCACCCGCCTCACCGAGGTCACCAACGAGGTCGTCGCCGAGGCCGGGCTGACCCTCGACGAGATCGACCTGTTCGTCTACCACCAGGCGAACACGCGCATCCTCTCCGCCGTCGGCGAGCGGCTCTCGCTGCCGCCCGACCGCGTGGTCGATTCGATCGCCACGCACGGCAACACTTCCGCCGCCAGCGTCCCGATCGCGCTCGATCAGGCGCTTCGCGAGGGACGCATCGGCGCCGGCTCCACCGTCTTCCTCGGCGCCTTCGGCGCCGGGCTCACCTGGGGTGGCGGCCTGGTCGAGTGGGGGAGGGACTGATGGCCGCCGTCCGGGACAGCGTGCGGGAAGCCGTCCCCGAAGCCGGCGGGGTCTCCTTCGAGCCCCGCCGGCCGGGCGGCTGCGCCCTGGTCACCGGCGCCTCGCGCGGGATCGGCGCCGCGGTCGCGGCCGAGCTCGCGTCCGCCGGCTGGCCGGTGGCGATCAACTACCGCGCCGATCAGGAGGGTGCCGATCGCGTCGCGGCGGCTGTTCGCGAACAGGGCGGCAAGGCACTCGCGGTGCGCGCCGACGTCAGCGATCCGCAGGCGATCGACGGCCTCGTCGGCGAAGCCGAGCAGGAGCTTGGTCAGGTGCTGGTGCTCGTCAACAACGCCGGCCTGACCGCCGACGGGCTCTCGATGCGGCTCAGCGATTCGGACTGGGACCGGGTCCTGGAGACCAACCTGAGCGCCGCCTTCCGGCTCACGCGCCGGGCGATCGGGCCGATGATGCGGGCCCGCTTCGGGCGGATCGTCAACATCGCCTCGGTGGTCGGCGTGCGTGCCAACGCCGGCCAGGCCAACTATGCCGCCTCGAAGGCGGGGCTGATCGCCTTCACCCGCACGGTCGCGGTCGAGGTCGCGCGCCGTGGGGTGACCGTGAACGCGGTCGCGCCCGGTCTGATCGAGACCGAGATGACGGCGGAGGTCTCCGACGAGCTGGCGAAGGCGATTCCCGCCCGCCGGGTCGGCACCCCCGAGGAGGTTGCCGCATGCGTCGGTTTCCTCGCCTCGCCCGCGGCTTCCTACGTGAACGGAACAACGCTGACCGTCGACGGCGGCATGACCGCCTGACCAACAAGGAGCAGAAACGTGCCTGAGACCAAGAACGCAACCAAGGAGCAGATCGAGCAGCGAGTGATCGAGGCGCTGGTCGAGTTCGGCGAGGAGCGGGAGAACGTCTCGCTCGAGGCCAAGTTCGCCGACCTCGACGTCGACTCGCTCGACCTGGTCGAGCTGGCGCAGATCGTCGAGGACGAGTACGGGATCGAGGTCAAGGACTCCGACCTCGACCAGATCGAGACCGTCGCCGACGTCGTCGACCTGGTTTCGCAGCGAGTTACGTGAGCCGCGACGTCGTAATCACCGGGCTCGGTGCCGTTACCCCGCTCGGGGTTGGCGCTCCGACCCTGATCGAGCGCTGGCGCAACGGCGACTCGGGGATCGCCGACGGCGTCGGGCGCTGCCTCGAGTTCGAGCCCACCGACGTGCTCACCCGGCGCGAGGCGCGGCGCGCCGACCGGTTCACGCAGTTCGCCCTCGTCGCCGCCGACGAGGCCCTCGCCGAGGCCGGGTGGGGCGAGGGGACGCCCTACGACGGAACCGAGATCGGCTGCGTGATCGGCACCGGGATCGGCGGTATCGCGACGATCGAGACCCAGCACTCGGTGATGCTCGAACGCGGCCCCGGGGCGATGTCACCGCTGTGCGTGCCCCAGATGATGCCCAACGCGGCCGCCGGCGCGGTGGCGATGCGCCACGGGCTCAAGGGCGAGTGCTACGGGACCGTCTCGGCCTGCGCCGCCGGCGCCCAGGCGATCGGGGCCGGGATGAGGATGGTCGAGCGCGGCGACGTCGCCGCCTGCGTGGTCGGCGGCACCGAGGCGGGTGTGACGCCGCTCTCGGTCGCCGCCTTCGCCGGCATGGGGGCGACCTCCGAGGTCGGGATCTCACGCCCGTTCGACCGCCGCCGCGACGGCTTCGTGATCGGCGAGGGCGGTGCCGTGCTCGTACTCGAGGACGCCGAGCGGGCCGCCGAGCGCGAGGCGCCGATCCTCGCCCGGCTGACCGGCTACGGCGCGACCGCGGACGCCTACCACCTGACCGCACCCGATCCCGACGGCGACGGGGCCGCACGGGCGATGCAGGCGGCGCTGCGCGATGCCGAGGCCGAGCCGGGAGAGGTCGACTACGTCAACGCCCACGGCACCTCGACCCAGCTCAACGACCGCTCGGAGACGGAGGCGATCAAGCGCGTCTTCGGCGACCGCGCGGGCTCGATCCCGATCTCCTCGCTGAAGTCGTCGATCGGCCACCTGCTCGGCGCCGCCGGCGCGGTCGAGGCGGTGGCGACGGTGCTGGCGCTCGCCGATGCGGTCGCTCCGCCGACGATCAACCTCGAGCAGCCCGACGAGGGCCTCGACCTCGACTACGTCCCCGGCGAGTCGCGCCCGATCGCCCGCAACGGCCGTGCCCCGATCGCGATCTCGAACTCGTTCGGCTTCGGCGGCCACAACGTCGTCCTCTGCATCGAGGCGCCTGCATGAGCGTCGCCGTGGTCGAGAAGCCGGCGGCCGAGGCTCGGATCGAGCCGATCGAGCGCCTCGAGGCGCTCTGTGATCCGGGCAGCTTCCGGCCCTTGCGCAGCGCCGTGGCCTCGAGGCGCGCCGGCGACCGTGCCCAGCCCGGCGACGGGGTGCTCGCGGGAGCGGGGATGGCCGCCGGACGCCCGATCTTCTGCTACTCCGAGGACCCGGCGTTCATGGGCGGCTCGCTGGGCGAGGAACACGCGGCGACGATCGTCAGGGTGATGCGGCTCGCGGGCCAGGCCGGAGCGCCCGTGGTCGGCTTCATCGAATCCGGGGGCGCGCGCCTGCAGGAGGGTCATGCGGCGCTCGCCGGCTACGGGCGGATCTTCCGCGAGAGCGTCGCGCTGGCGCAGCGGGTGCCGCAGATTTCGATCGTCACCGGCGTCTCCGCCGGCGGCGGCTCCTACGCCCCGGCGCTGACCGACTTCGTGGTCATGACCGAGCGGGCGCGGATGTTCCTGACCGGCCCGCGCGTGGTCGAGGAGGCGCTCGGCGAACAGGTCTCGATGGAGGACCTCGGCGGTCCGGACGTGCATCGCCGAAACGGCGTCTGCCAGCTGCTGGCCGCGGACGAGCGCGAGGGCGCCCGGATCGCGCGACGGCTGCTCGGCTACCTGCCGGCGCCGATCGGCTCCCCGCCGACCCGAGCCGAGCCGATCGCCGCGCGCGAGAACCCGGCCGCCTGCGTGCCCGGCGAACCGCGCCGCGTCTACGACATCCGCGACGTGGTCGGGGCGCTCGTCGACGGCGGCGAATCGCTCGAGCTCGGCGCCGGCTGGGCGCGCAACATGGTCACGGCCTTCGCCCGCATCGACGGCCGTCCGGTCGGCGTGATCGCCAATCAGCCCTGGTGGCTGGGCGGGGTGATCGACGCCGCGGCGGCCGAGAAGGGCGCCCTGTTCGTGGCCGCCTGCGATCGCTTCCGCCTGCCGCTCGTCGTCTTGGTCGACACGCCAGGGTTCATGCCGGGCCGCCGCCAGGAGGAGGCCGGGGTGATCCGCCACGGCGCCTCGTTGCTGCGCGCCTTCGCCTCGGCCACGGTGCCGAAGTTGACCGTGGTCCTGCGCAAGGCCTACGGCGGCGCCGTGATCACGATGAACTCGAAGGAGCTCGGGGCCGACATGGTCTTCGCCTGGCCCGGTGCGGAGATCGGGATCATGGCCGCCTCGCAGGCGGTCGGCATCGCCGAGCGGCGCCGACTCGCCGAGGCGCGCGACCCCGGGTTGCGCGAGAGCCTTGCCGCCAGCTACGCGGCCGAGCACCTGACCGCCGAGGCCGCCGCCGCCAGCGGCTTCGTCGACGAGGTGATCGAGCCCGGCGACACTCACGATCGCCTCGCCTGGGCGCTGGCAACCTTGGAGCGACAGTGAGGCGTAGCGGAACCCCGCCGTTGTTGAGGCGGCTCGTATGACTCTCGAGCCGCTCGAGCGGATCGCCGAGCCGTGGGCGCGGCCGCGGTGGCGCACCGCCAGCGCGATCACCTCCTACGCCGCCCTCGGCGACAGCTTCACCGCCGGCACCGGCTGCGAGCCGGGCGAGTGCTTCGCCGACCGGCTCGCCACCCGCCTGGCGGCCGGTTGCCCGGGGTTCGAGTACCGCAACTTCGGGGTCGAGGGCGCGACCAGCGAGCAGGTGCTCGACCAACTCGCCCCGGCGCTGCGCTTCGGGCCCGACCTGGCGACCGTCGTCTGCGGCGCCAATGACGTGCTCTTCTCCGTCCGCCCCGACGCGGAGGCCTACGCCCGCCGCCTGACCGCGATCTTCAAGGTCCTTCGCGAGTCGGCGCCGAAGGCGCGCATCCTGACCGCGACCGCGCCCGAGCGCTTCGACTTCCTCGAGCTTGGGCCGAGGACGCGGGCCCGGCTCGAGCGCGGCATCGTCGCCTTCAACGCGGCGACGCGCGAGGTCGCGGCGACGCTCGCCGTTCCCTGCCTCGAGGTCGCCGATCACCCGGGGCTCGCCGAGCCCGGCAACTTCGTCGCCGACGGCCTGCACCCGTCGGCTGATGGACACGATCAGGCCGCGACCGGCTTTGCCCGGCTCCTCGGCCTCGATCCGAGAGGAGACCGATGACCCCCGACCCGCTCGCACTCGATTTCGACCGGCTCGAGACCGGAGCCTCGATCAAGACCCGTGGGCGTACGATCACCGAGGCCGACCTCGTCTCGTTCTCCGCCCTGACGGGCGATTGGCACCCCCAGCACGCCGACGCGAGCTGGGCGGCCGAGAGCCCCTTCGGCGAGCGAATCGCGCACGGGATGCTGGTGCTCTCCTACGCGATCGGCCTGCTGCCGATCGACCCGGAGCGGGTCACAGCTCTGCGCGGGCTGCGCAGCGTCGTCTTCAAGCGCCCGGTTCCGATCGGGGCGACGATCACGGCCGAAGCCGAGATTGCGGCGCTGCGGCCGCTGGACCCGGGCCACGGCTTGGTCGAGCTGCTGTTGCGAGTTCGCGACGCGGACGGCAAGCTGGTCATGCGGGCGACGATCGACGCGCTCTGGCGTCGCGAGCGCCGGCCCGAGTCCGTCCGGGCGCCGGCCGCCAACGGCCGCGAGCCCGAGCTCTCGCCGGTGAGCACCGACGGGGTGCTGATCTGATGCTCGAGGGCAAGCGCCTGCTGATCACCGGGGTGATCACGCGGCGCTCGATTGCCTTCGCCGTGGCGCGCGAGGCCCAGCTCGCCGGTGCCGAGGTGGTGCTGACGGGCTTCGGTCGCGGCCGGCGGTTGACCGAGCGCGCCGCCACCAGGCTGCCCGAGCCGCCCGATGTGCTCGAGCTCGACGTCAACGACGAGGGCGACCTGGCGGCCGTCGCCGCCGAGCTCGAGTCCCGATGGGGAGCGGTCGACGGCGTCCTGCACGCGATCGCGCACGCTCCCGACGACGCCCTCGGCGGCGCCTTCCTCGAGACCAGCTACGAGAGCGCCGCGCTGGCCTTTCGCACCAGCGCCTACTCGCTGCAGGCGCTGGCGCGTCATCTGGCGCCGCTGCTCGAGCGCGCCGAAGGAGCCGGGATCGTCGGGCTCGACTTCGACGCCACGGTCGCCTGGCCGGCCTATGACTGGATGGGCGTGGCGAAGGCCGCGCTCGAGTCGACGGCGCGCTACCTGGCTCGCGACCTGGGGCCGCGCGGGGTCCGGGTCAACCTGGTCTCCGCCGGCCCGGTCGAGACCGCCGCCGCAGGCGGGATCCCGGGCTTCGGCGAACTCGCCGCGGCCTGGACCGAGGGAGCGCCGCTGGGCTGGGACGCGGATGATCCGACCCCGGTCGCCCGCGCGGTCTGCTTCCTGCTCTCCGACTGGGCGCGGGCGATCAGCGGCGAGATCCTGCACGTCGACGGCGGCTTTCACGCGCTCGGCGCGGTCGCGCCGTCGAACGGCGCCGCCCGTGCGGCGAGCCCTCAGCCGTCGTCGTCCTCGTCGCCGTAGCGCGCCTCGACCACGCCACGGTCGAGGCCGAGATCCTCGATCACCTCTGACAGGGCCTCCTCATCGGAGATCCTGCCCGGGTGCCAGTCGAGCTCGTCCAGCCCCGAGGCGTTGGGGCCGGGCGGCGGCGGCTGCGCGTCGGCGCCGTATCGGTACTTCCACAGGATCCGGTCGAGGACACGCTGCGGCACCTGGTCGAGCACCTCGAGGGGCAGGCGGTCGGAGAGCTTTGCGGCGGGCGACGAGGCGGTGTTGGTCGCGGTCAGGTCGATGTCCGGCGTGATCGCGTCGTAGGGCTCCGAATTGTCGGAGGCGTCGGCGTCGAAGGACTTGTACATGGGCACGGCGGTCGCGTCGAAGAGGTTCAGCGGCTTCATCCCGATCACCAGCTCCATCGTGCGAATGAAGGAGAGGAAGTCGTAACGGGTGTGGTCGACCTTGCCGCGCTTGGTCCAGGGGCTGATCGCAAGCGCCGGCATCCGATGGGCGTCGACATGGTCGGCGCCGTCCTGGGAGTCGTCCTCGACGACGAGGATCAGCGAGCTGTCCCAGATCGGCGAGTGTGAGATCAGGTCGACGGTCTCGCCGACGGCGAGGTCGTTGGCGGCGACCATCGCGTCAGGGGTACGGCGCCCGGGCGTCGTGCCCTCGGTGTGGTCGTTGGCGTAGGTGATGTAGTTGAAAGCCGGCAACGAGTCGGAGCTCAGCTGCTGGTTGAAGCGTTGCTCGAAGCACTGAAAGCGGCTCTCGGTGTTGAGCGGATTGGCGCCGGGCGGGCGGCTCGAGTCGTAGACCTCCTGCATGTTGAGCACGTTGACGCCGGTCCCGGCGTCGTTGGTGAAGCAGGGTGCGGGGGCCGGAGGCTGCGGGCCCGGGGTCAGCGGGCCGAGGTCCGACTTGCCGAACTTGGCGACCACCTGCGCGTTCTCCTCGGCGGTCCGATCGAGGTCGTTCAGGGGCACGGTGCCGGCGACCGCCTCGCCGTAGTTGAACCATGAGATCCCCTGCTCCTCGGCCTGGTCGAAGAGGAACCCGGCGGCCGGCCAGCTGACCGAGTAGACGCCGAAGTCATAGGGGCGGTCGCGGTCGGCGTAGTTGGCGTGCCAGGCCTTGACCACGTAGTCCGAGACGGCGCCGGCCGAGGTCCAGAAGTGGCCGTCGATCGAGGCCTCGGAGTTGGCGTAGACGTGGTCGAGCAGCGGGAACCGCTGCACCAGCGCGTGGATGTTGGGAGTCACGCGCTTGCCGAACACGGTCAGGTTCGGGTCGCCGTCGCCGCGCGGCTCATCGCCGAGGATCTGGTCGTAGGTGCGGTTCTCGCGCACGATGTAGAAGACGTGCTTGATCGGCCCGTCCGCGGTCAGCGGCGTCTCCTCGGGCGGCTCGGTCGAGTTCGAGGGCCGGATCTGCTGCGCCGCGCGCGGGGTCAGCCGGGCGAGCCGGGCGTCGGAGGGAAAGCGCGTGATCCCCGACATCCCCTGGACCAGCTCGGGCAGGTAGTAGTAGCGGTAGCCGTTGCCGTCGACCTCGTCGTTGAGGCTGTTCGCCGGGCTCACCGGGGCGGGCTCGCCCGGGGCGATCTCGTTGGGCCCGACGCCGAGGCCCTTGGCGGCGACCCAGACGAGCTTGCGCTTCGCCGGGTTTCGCTGCGGCGTCGTCATCGCGGCGGTCGGATAGGAGGCGACGGGGACCCGCCCGAGCAGCTGCCAGCGCTTGCCCTGCTTCTGCAGCGGCTCGTCGAGTGCCCCCTGCTCCTCGGCCTCCTCGCCGGCGACCGCCGCAGCGCGGACCGATTCGCGCTCGAGCAGCTGCCGCGCACCTCGTGCCTGCGAGCCGGCCGGACGGCGTGGCCGTCTACTCGGGTCGCAGCTGCGCCTCGCCGAGAGCGCGAAGACGGCGATCGCGTCCTCACCGGAGTCGGCCGAGAGCAGCCGGCAACCGTCGGCGGTGACGCTGACGTCGACCGGCTGCGTTCCCAGCCCCTTCGGGCGCTCGACCGAAAGCGTCCTCTCGACCGTCAGCTGGTCGGTGTCGAGGACGGCGATCAGGTCCTGGTTGGTGACCGCGACGTAGGCGAGCGGGCGCTTCGGATCGACTGCGATCCCCTCGGGGTGCGAGAGGTGCGGCCCGACCTGGAGTTGCTTGACGACGTCGCCCGAGGCGAGCTCGATCACGGAGACGGTGGCGTCGGTCTGGTTCGAGACCAGGCCGAGCTTGCCGTCGGAGGTGATCGCGGCGCCGTAGGGGTAGCGACCGGTCTGGGTGTAGCGGACCGCACGCGTCGCGGTGTCGACGATCGCCGCGGCGTTGGCGAGGTTGAGCGCCGCGAGCAGGGTCGTCCCGTCGGGCGAGATCGCCAGGTCCTGGGGCCAGGACTGAGCCGAGGTCGCGGTCGGCGGGAAGCTCTGCGGCGGCAGGGTCCCGGGCGGCGCCGGCACCTCGATCACGCCGTCGCGCTTGGCCCTGCCGCTGCGGCGGTTGAGCTTGAAGACGTGGATCACGTCGCCGTCCTGGCCGGGAACGTCGTCGGCGACCTCGTTCGACCGCTTGCCGCCCTCCGGCGTTCCCGAGACGTAGGCGGCGCGGCCGTCGGGCGAGATCGCGATCCCGCCCGAGAGACCGGGCATCGAGATCTTCTGCACCACCTTGCCGACCTGCTTGTGGTTGGACGACCGGACACGGACGACGCGGATGTCGTTGCGCCCGCGCCCGGCCGAGAGCGTCCAGGCAAAGCGCCCGTCCGCGGTCAGGGCGGCGCCGGTGGGCAGGTTGCCGAGCTCGGTCAGCTTGCCGACCGGGTCGAGGAGCCGGCCGCTCGGTTGGATCCGGTTGTCGGGCCCGATCACGCCCGGAGGCGCCTTGGCGGCGAGCACGAACGCCGTCCCGGCGCCGAGCGCCGCGATTGCGGCGATCAGGATCCACGTCCACCTGCTCCTAAGGCGCGCCTGCACGGCGCCAGCGTAGGAGATCGCTATAGGTTCACGTGTCAGTAGCCCGTAAACGAGGGAGGAAGAGCTTGATCCACCGAAGCCCCGACCCCGAGCTCGAGATCCCGACCTCGGACGTGACCTCGTTCGTGCTCGAGTTCGCCGGCACGCGGCCCGAGAAGCCGGCGCTGATCGACGGACCGTCCGGCCGCACCCTCACCTATGGCGAGCTCGCGCTCGGGATCCGGGGGCTGGCGGCGGGCCTCGCGGAGCGCGGCTTCGGAGCCGGCGACGTGCTCGGTATCTACCTGCCCAACGCCCCGGAGTACGCGGTCGCGTTCCACGGCGCCGCCTCGGCCGGCGGCAGCTGTACGACCGTCAACCCTCTCTATACCGCGAACGAGCTCGCCCATCAGCTCGAGGACTCGAATGCCCGGATGCTGCTCACCGTCCCTGCGTTCCTCGAGACCGCCCGCGACGCCGCCGAGCAGGCCGGGATCGGCGGCGAGGTCTACGTGATCGGCGAGGCCGAGGGCGCGAAGCCGTTCGCGGAGCTGTTTGGCGACCCCGGGTCGGCGCCGGCTCTCGACCTCGATCCGAAGGCCGATCTGGCGGTCCTGCCCTACTCGAGCGGCACCACCGGGCTTCCCAAGGGGGTGATGCTGACCCACCACAACCTGGTCGCGAACCTCTGCCAGCTCGATGGCGGCTTCCCGATCGCCGAGGGCGACACCCTGATCGGTGTCTTGCCCTTCTTCCACATCTACGGGATGGTCGTGATCATGAATCAGGGCCTGCGCGCCGGGGCGACGATCGTCACCATGCCGCGCTTCGACCTCGACCAGTTCCTCGGCCTGATCGCCGAGCACGGGGTCACCCGCACCTACGTCGTGCCGCCGATCGCACTGGCGCTCGCCAAGCACCCGGCCGTCGATGATCACGACCTCTCCTCGGTGCAGGTGACCATGTCCGGCGCCGCCCCGCTGGGTGCCGAGCTCGCCAACGCGGTTGCCGAGCGGATCGACTGCAAGGTGGTCCAGGGCTACGGGCTCACCGAGACCAGCCCGGTGACCCACGTGATCCGTCCCGACGGCGACAACAAGCCGGGCTCGATCGGGCCGCCGCTGGCGGGCACCGAATGCCGGATCGTCGATCCCGAGAGCGGGGAGGACGTCGGCGAGGGCGAGCGGGGCGAGCTCTGGATCCGCGGCCCGCAGGTGATGCAGGGCTATCTCAACAACCCGCAGGCCACCGCCGCGACGATCGACGACGACGGCTGGTTGCACACGGGAGACGTCGCGATCGTCGATGCGGACGGCTTCTTCGAGATCGTCGATCGGCTCAAGGAGCTGATCAAGTACAAGGGCTTCCAGGTCGCTCCGGCTGAGCTCGAGGCGCTGATCATCACCCACCCGCAGGTCGCCGACGTGGCCGTGATCGGCGTTCCCGACGAGGAGGCGGGCGAGCTGCCGAAGGCGTTCATCGTCCCGGCCGGCGACGGCTTCGACGCGGACGAGCTGATGAGCTGGGTGGCCGAGCAGGTCGCGCCGCAGAAGAAGGTCCGGCTGGTCGAGACGATCGACGAGATCCCGAAGTCGCCGTCGGGGAAGATCCTGCGGCGCAAGCTGGTCGAGCGCGAACGCGCGGCCAGCTAGCGCACGAAAAGGTAGTCCGCCGGGTCCAGGCGCCGTGTCCGCCAGCGGTACTCGAGCGTGAAGCCCGGCCAGTTGTTCGTATTGCGGCCGTTCTCGTCCACGTACCAGCTGTTGCAGCCGGTCATCCAGACCGAGGTCGACAGGCGCCGCTGCATCTCCTCCGCGAACCGGCTCTGGACCTCGGGTCGCACCGAGACCCCCGCGGCCGACGCCCGCTCCAGCGCCCGGACCGCA
>DATBPT010000113.1:0-6801 GCA_036561205.1 Solirubrobacterales bacterium | reverse complement strand
TAGGTGATCGAGGCGCCGAACTGGGAGCCGTCGCCGGCCGCGGCGCGGATCTCGTCCCCGGTCTCGGGGGCGATGACGATCCCGATCTCGGTGATCCCGGCGTCGACCAGCGCCTCGATCCCGTAAAACAGCACGGGCTTGTTGGCGACGGGCACGAGCTGCTTCGCCGAGGTGTGGGTGATCGGGCGCAGGCGCGTGCCCGCGCCGCCCGAGAGGATCAGGCCTTTGAGCGCCTCCATCGGTCGGGGAGGCTAGCGTTGGCACGGAGATGCGGATTGCACGCCCACGAACCCCGGTCTCGGTCGCGCTGGTCGCGGCGCTGGTCTGTGGCCTGCTCGTTTCACCGGCGCGGGCGCAGGGACCGGAGTTCGTGACCCTCGCCCAGGGCTCGTTCCCGCAGCTCGGCTACACCTGGCAGGGGCTCGCGCTGCGCCCGAACGCGGTCACGCTCGACCTCTACAACGCCGAGGGAGCGCTGTTTCAGAGCTACACACCTCAGTTCGCGCAGCCGCCGCCAAAGCGAAGCCTGACCGCGCTCGGATATAGACCGGTCGGGCTACCGACGACCGCCGCGCTCGTCGCCGGCGCCGCCGGGACGCGGGTGAAGACGGTGAAGGTGTTCTTCAGCGGCGCGCCGACTCAGAGGCTGGCGCCCGTGCCCGCTCCGGCGGAGTGGGGATTTCGCGCCCGCTTCTTCGCCGCCGGCGCCATCGTCCCCGATGCGTTTGCGAACACGACCCAGGTCGTTACCAGGATCAAGGCGCTCGATCGGAAGGGGAAGCTGCTGACGACGCTGCGAAACGTGTTCACCAACCCGTTCTGAGCGAGAGCGGGGCGTGCTCTAACGCTCCGTCGCCCGGTTGCTCGTGCCGCTACCCTGCCCGGTTCGCCGCAGCCGGCGGGCCGGAGCCAGGCTGAACCTCCCCCGTACGGGGGAACCCGGCCGCCGGCATCACCGCGACCTCCGAGCGAGGCCGGTGTTGGGGGCTGATGGCAAGCGAGATAGACGGAGGTCGAAACGAACGATGTTGAGGCAAAAGGCACACACGGTCCTCGCCGTGATCGCGCTGGCGATCCTGGCGACGCTGACCGCGGGGGTGGGTACCAGCGCCGCGAAGGCGCCGGCGTCGTTCTACGGCGTCGTTCCACAGACGAGCCTCGACAGCTCCGACCTCGAGCGCATGGGCGAGGGCAAGGTCGGCAGCCTGCGCACGGTGATCACCTGGGCGGTGATCGACCAGACCTCCGCGGCGGACGACAACGATTGGTCGAGCGTCGACCCGCTCGTGCTCGAGGCGGCGAGGAACGGGATCGATATGCAGCCGTTCATCTTCGGGACGCCGAAGTGGGTCGCCAAGGGGCTCGATGGGTTCAGCTGCACGACCTCCAAGTGCGGCCTCTACGCTCCGAAGTCGAAGGCGGCGCTGGACGCGTTCAAGGCCTTCGTCGGGGACGCGGTCGACCGCTACGGGCCGAACGGCGAGTTCTGGACCCTGCATCCCGAGGTCCCGGAGGACCCGATCCGGGTCTGGCAGATCCTCAATGAGCAGAACTCGGAGAGCTTCTACCAGCCGAAGCCGAGCCCCAAGGGTTACGCGAAGGTGCTCGCCGCCGCCAACGAGGCGATCGACTCCCGCGACCCGGCGGCCGATGTGGTGCTCGGCGGGATGCCCGAGCTGGCCGGCTCGCACAAGGCGATCCGGGGTTCCGAGTATCTCGAGCAGCTCTATGGCGTCAGCGGCGTCGAGGACAGCTTCGACGCCGTCGCGCCGCACCCGTACGGAGCGACGATCGGCAAGGTCAGCGCGCAGATCGAGCTCTACCGCAAGGTGATGAAGAGCGCAGGCGACAGCGGCGCGGCGATGTACGTGACCGAGGTCGGCGCCGGCTCCGCGAGCGGCGGCAGCTCGCTCAACCGCGGCACCCAGGGGCAGGCGACACTGCTGAGCCAGATCTACAAGTACTTCGCCAAACAGCGCAACAAGTTCAACGTCGAGGCGGTCGACTGGTTCAGCTGGATGGACTCGAAGAGCAGCATCTGCTCCTGGTGCTCGAGCTCGGGCCTACTGACCACGAAGGCGAAGGCGAAGCCGTCCTTCAAGGCGTTCACGAAGCTGACCGGCGGCAGCGCCGGCTAGGCGCGAGCGGGCGGGCGCTACGGTGACGCTGTGACCCACGAGGAAGCCGAAGCCCTGGCTACCCGCCTCAACACCGAGCATCCGGATCGGCTCACGCATCAGTGGAGAGCCCGCGAGGGCGCCGATGGCTGGGACGTGATCAAGATCGGCCTGCCTGCGAACCAGGCCGAGGAGTTGCACGCCGAGCAACGCGCGGACGAGCGCCCGGCAACCGCCGACGATCCGCGGCCGAGCTATGACCGCAACGTCGGCGGTCCCTGGGTGGGCGGCGCGTAGCTCAGTAGGTGCCGCCCAGTTTGCGGTGGTCCCAGGTCGCGGTGACGATCGGCTCGAACCGGATCGCCACGCGCTTTGCCGCCTGCGCCTCGAGCGCCGCCGCGGCGTCCCCCCCGATCGAGTCGATGCCCTCCGCGTAGCGCAGCGTCAGCTGCTTGCCGAACTCGGCCACGGTCGCCGTCTCGCGGATCAGCTCGGCCTCGGCCTCGATCTGGATCCCGCGCAGCTCGACGTACTCGGTTCCGGTCTCGACCAAGAGCGTCGCCCTCCGATCGCGCTCGAGGTTGCGGACCTTCTGCGACTTGGCATAGGTCCAGACCCAGATCTCACCGTCGCGGACCAAGAACCACATCGGCATCGAGTGCGGCCAACCGCGCGGGCCGATCGACGAGACGACGACGATCCGCTCGGACTCCAGCAGCTCGGCCTGCTCGGCCTCGGTCAGCGTGATCTGATCGCGGCGGCTCGCCATCGGCTCAGTCGACCAACTCGACGGGGTCGAGCCGGCCCTCTGCCTCGAGCTTCTCCAGGTGCGCCTGCATCGCCATCGCCGCGGCGGGGCGCATCGGCCCGGGCACGTCGGACCAGGCGGCGTCGAGCAGCCTGGTGCGTGAGCGCTCGCCGGCTTCGAGCGCTGCCAGCAGCGCCTGCTCGCGCGCCAGCCGGTGTTCGATGTACTCGGCGATCTTCGCCGCCGGATCGCTGATCAGATCGCCGTGTCCGGGAGCCAGCAGGTCGAGCTCGAGACCGTCGATCAGCCGCAACGATGCCATGTAGTCGGAGAGCGAGCCGCCATGCTCGGCGGGCGGCACGATCGCCGAGCCGTGGCCGAGGATCAGATCGCCACAGAAGCAGACCCGCTCGGCGACGAAGCAGAGGTGGTCGCCGGCATGGCCCGGCGTCGGCACCGCTTCGAACGGAGCGTCGGTCGCCGGTCGCGCGCCGAGCGCCTCGATCCCGGCGCTGTGGTCGTCGTGTCCATGGGTGAGCAGATAGCCGCCGATCCCGCCGCGGGCCTCGCCCGCGGCGCGCACCCGCTCCAGGTGCCCCGGGTCATCGGGGCCCGGGTCGATCACCCAGGCGGGGTCACGGCTGACGACGTAGGTGTTGGTCCCCTCGAGTGTCATCGGCCCGGGGTTGGGCGCGACGATGCGCTCGAAATCGAGCACGCCCGCCCTACTTGCTCGCGACTGCCTTGAGCACCGCTTCGCGAGCCTCGGTGGGCTCGAGCACGACCAGGTCGCCGACCCCCTTGAGGACCTCGCGGGCGAGCCATTCGCTGGAGCCGTAGGGGAGCTCGACGACGACGGCGCCGTCGGAGAGCTCTTCGACCACCGTGCGCTGCTCGCGCAGCCACCGCGCCCGGTCGGGGGCCACCCAGACGCGGGCGACGCCCGCCGTCGTCACCTCGCCGTGAACCAGCCATTCCTGCTCGGCAAGCATCTCGTCGACGCCCTCACGGGGCTCGAACTCGCGCTCGGTCATCGTCGCCACCTTCATCCGGTCGAGGCGGAAGTGGCGGGTGTCGGAGCGGCCGAGGTCGAAGCAGCCGAGGTACCAGCCCTCCGGCCCCTTGACCAGCTGGTGGGGCTCGACCTCGCGCTTGACGAAGTCGTCCTCGTTCTCCTTGTAGTACTGGAGCTCGAGCACGCGATGGCCCTGGATCGCCTTGTTGACCGTTCGCACGACCGACGAGTCGTCGCGTCCGGGGGCGATCTCGAGGCCCTCCTCCGAGGGGTCGTGGCCGAGCGCCGAGACGATCTTCTTGCGCGCGCTCTGCAGGCCCGACTGCGGCAGGTGGTCGCCGAAGAGATCGATTGCCGCGATCAGCGCCTTCGCCTCCAGCGGCAGCAGCCGCGCCGGGCGGGCGAAGTTGTCGCCGTAGGTGTCCGGGTCGACCTCGATCCGGTCGCCCGAGATCTCGGCGTAGAGCACGTAGGTGCCGCCGCCGAAGTTGACCACGTTGAGCACGTCGAGGTCCTCGTGCAGCTCCTCCGGCGAGATGTTGAGCTCGTCGAGGACCTGCTGGGTCGGCAGGCTGCCGGACTCGCGGGCGGCGCCGATCAGCAGGCCGGCGAGGGTGACGAGGCGGGCGAAGCGCTCCGGCCTGATCACCGACTCCGAGCGGCCGTTGGAGCCGCGCGGGGCGCCGTTGCGGCGGCCGTTGCCTTCGGCGACCGGCCGGCGCACGGTCTTGGCGACATCGAACTCCTCGCGGTGGCGATCGCGCAGCAGGGCGAGCCGCTCGGAGGCCTCGGCGGCGAGCTCGGGCGGATCGAGCAGGCGGGCGTTGTCGCGCCAGGAGAGCACCCACGAGATCAACTGGCGCTCGGAGGCGTACCAGGTCTCGAACACCATCCCGCGGCCCTTGGCGCCGTCGCCGCGCTCGGGCTTGCGCAGCGTCCCGTGACGGCCGAAGTCCCGCTCGACCAGCCAGGCGATCCGCTCGCGCAGGAAGACCTTGGCCTCCCCCTTGCGCTCGCCCATCTGCCAATCGGCGCGCTTGGCGTAGTCGCTGCGGTCGAAGTCCTCGGGGGCGCTGAAGTCGTGTTCGGCCTTGGTCGCATAGGAGACCTTGCCGCGGATTCGCGAGAGTCGGAAGACGCGGACCTCATCGCGTTCGTGCGAGTAACCGATCAAATAGAACTGGCCCTCGCGGAAGACGAGGTGGTAGGGGTTGACCTTGCGGTCGGAGACGTCGTCGCGCTGCAGCGAGTAGTAGGAGAACTCAATCGTCTTGCGGCGTGAGATCGCGGTCTCGATCTTCGCCAGTCGCTGGGAGAGCTCGCGGCCTGATCCGGCGGTGGAGAGCTTGACGTCGATCGGTGCCTCGTCCTCCTCGGTCAGCGGGCTCGGACGGCCCCAGGAGACCTGCTGCAAGGCGAGCCGCAGCGGCTCCGCGTAGGCGAACTCGCCGTCGAGCAGGCCGAGGGCGGTGCGCAGAGCGGCGAGCTCGGAGTCGGTGAATTCGATCGCCGGCAGGTAGTAGTTCTCCGGTGGCAGCGCATAGAGCTCGGCCTCGAAGAAGCCCTCGGCGGGCTTCTCGACCTGCAACGAGATGCCGAGGCTCTCGAGCTCGGCGCGGTCGGCGTAGAAGCGGCGCGCGAAGGCGTCCTCGTTCATCGAGCTGTATCCCTCGACCTCGCGCTTGATCTCGAGCGCCGACACCGGGCGGCGATTCGCCATCAGGAACGAGATCAGGGAGAGCTGCCGAATCAGCTTCTCCGTGTCCTTGGCCATCGACCGCTGAGGTTATTGGGGTCCCGAGCGATGCTCGCCGGTCGCTCACGCAAAGTGCGCTATTTGCGCTGGGGCCGAGGCCCGCCGGACGCTAGATTCCCGGCCGTGCTCGGAGCAGGGACCGTGATCAACCCGATCATCAGGGTCATTACGGCGGTGGCGATCCTCGCCGCGGTCGGGATCTTCATCGTCCGCCCGGTCCTCGACACGACCGACAAGGCGATCAACTCGGTCAGCGAACAGGTCCGCGAGGCGCAGCAGCAAAGCCAGCAGGTGAGCCACGCCGCCGAGATCCAGTCGGCGCACAGCCGGATCAGCTCCTACGCTTCGAGCCTCAGCGCCTCCTGGCCGGCCGCCGCGCGTGAGGCTCGCTCGTGCGCACAGAAGGCCGGCGACGACCTGCATGACCTCAACGTCTGCCTGCGATTCGCGCAGCGCCTGGTGACCCGCGTGCAGTCCGACCGCAGCTTCGCCCTCTCCTACGCGACCAGCCTCTCGGCCCAGGGCGACACCGCCGGCGCCCAGCGGGTCGAGCAATGCGTCAAGGAGGCCGGCTTCGAGACGGCGGCGATGCAGCGCTGCCGGAATCTCGCCGACGACCTGCTGTTCGGCTAGATTTCGCGCCCGCGGGGGAGTATCGAGATGCTTGGCGCCGGCACAGTCATCAACCCGATCATCAAGATCATCACCACGGTGGTGATCCTCGGTGCCGTCTATCTGTTCCTCGTCAAGCCGGCGCTGGACACGACCAACAACGCCTTCGACAGCTTCAGCGACTCGTTCGGCGACTTCGACAACCTCTCGGACGACATCCAGTCGCAGATCAACGACGCCTTCGACTCCACCAGCGACAGCGGCCGGCTGCAGGACTGCATCGACCGGGCAATCAACGGCACCGACGTCAACCAGAACGCCCTCAACCGCTGCATCGACCGCTTCGGCGCCTAGCTAGCCGCCACACCCGGCTTCAACTCCGCAACGGGGCGGCCCGCTAGGCGGCGCGGGGGCGGAAGTAGGCGGCCGAGTCGATCCCGCGGTCGAACCGCGACCAGGTCTGGCCGTCGGGAAGCTCGCGCTCGATCCGGTCGAAGCTTCCGAGGGTGCCGCCGAGGTTGTCCATCGCGTGCACGAGCGTCGCCTCGCGGGT
>DATBPT010000112.1:0-27080 GCA_036561205.1 Solirubrobacterales bacterium | reverse complement strand
CGACGCGCTCGCCGGCGAGCAGGACGTCGACGCGGACCAGATCGGACTCTTGGTTGCCGATCGGTTCGTAGTCGAGCGAGGCGTAGCCGGCGGTGCGCGACTTGAGCTGGTCGAAGAAGTCGAGCACGATCTCGGCCAGCGGCAGGTCGTAGTGCAGCTGAACGCGCTCGGGCGAGAGGTAGTGCATGTCGACGTGGGTGCCGCGCTTTCGTTGACAGAGCTCCATCACGGTGCCGACGTCGCTCGAACGGGTGATCACCGAGGCGCGGATGTAGGGCTCGGCGATCGACTCGATCACGCCCGGATCGGGGAGCTCGGCGGGCGAGTGGACCTCGACCACCTCGCCGTTGGTGAGCGTGACCACATAGCTGACGTTGGGGGTGGTCGAGATCAGCTCGAGGTCGTACTCCCGCTCCAGCCGCTCGCGGACTATGTCCATGTGCAGCAGGCCGAGGAAGCCGCAGCGAAAGCCGAAGCCCAGCGCCTGCGAGGTCTCGGGCTCGTAGGAGAGCGCCGCGTCGTTGAGCGCCAGGCGCTCGAGCGCGTCACGGAGGTCCTCGTAGCGATCGGTCTCGATCGGATAGAGCCCGGCGAAGACCATCGGCTGCACCTCGCGATAGCCAGGCAAAGCCTCGGCGGCCGGGCGCTGCTTCGAGGTCAGGGTGTCCCCGACCCGCAACTTCGAGACGTCCTTGAGCCCCGAGATCACGTAGCCGACGTCGCCGGTCGAGATCCCGGCGACCGGGCGCATCGCCGGGGCGAAGAAGCCGATCTCGTCGATCTCGGCCTCCGTTCCGGCCTGCATCGCGACGATCGGCTCCCCCGTGCGGAACTCGCCGTCGAACATCCGCAGGTAGGCGATCACGCCGCGGTACTGGTCGAACTCGGAATCGAAGATCAGCGCCCGCGGCGGCGCCGCAGGGTCACCCTCGGGCGCCGGAATCCGTGCCACCACCGCCTCGAGCACGTCACGCACGCCCTCGCCGGTCTTCGCCGAGATCCTCAGCACGTCGTCCGGCTCGCAGCCGATCAGGTCGACGATCTCGCCGATCACCCGCTCCGGCTCTGCGCCCGGCAGGTCGACCTTGTTCAGCACCGGCACGATCTCGAGACCCGCCTCGACCGCGGCGTATGTGTTGGCCACGGTCTGCGCCTCGACGCCCTGGGCCGCGTCGACGACCAGCAGCGCCCCCTCGCAGGCGGCGAGGCTGCGCGAGACCTCGTAGGAGAAGTCGACGTGCCCCGGGGTGTCGATCAGGTGCAGGTGGTAGGTCCCGCCGTCGTCGGCCGCGTAGTCGACCCGCACCGCCTGCGCCTTGATCGTGATCCCGCGCTCGCGCTCGAGGTCCATCGAGTCGAGCAACTGGGGCAGGTGATCGCGCGAGGCCACCGACCCGGTGAGCTCGAGGATGCGGTCGGCCAGGGTCGACTTGCCGTGGTCGATGTGGGCGATGATCGAGAAGTTGCGGATCCGGTCCATGGGCGGCCTGAGGATACGGCCGCGCCGCCGCGCGTCCTAGAGAGGCTTGTCGAGTGAGCGCCACTGGCGCAGCAGCGGCATCGGGTCGCGGGCCTCGCCCGCGTAGCCGCGGCCGTCGCGGACCTCGAAGTGCAGGTGGTCGCCCCAGCACGACCCGGTGCAGCCGACGCCGCCGAGCAACTGGCCGCCGTGAACGCGCTCGCCGGTCTTCACCTTCGCGGGCTCGATCATGTGCATGTAGACGTAGGTGCGATCGAGCTTCGGGTCGTAGAGGTAGACGTAGTTGCCCTGGCCGCCGTCGGTGCCAGTCTCGGCAACGACCGCGTCGCTGACCGCGACCTCGGGCGTCCCGGGCGGGGCGAACATGTCCTGGCCGGCGTGGATGTGACCGCTGCGGGGGGCGCCGAAGGCGTTCTCGGCGGTGCCGTAGTCGACCGGGCCGACCAGGGGCAGGAACGGGCCCTGGGCGCGCTCGCGTTCCTTGCGGCCGGTCTGCTTCGCCCACGCGGCGACGCGCTCGACCCCGAACCTGGGCTTCACCGGCGCCTCGTCGGCAGCCTCGGCCGGAACCGCGCAGACGATGGCGATGCCGGCGCATACGGCAACCAGGCCGCGCGTGGCGGCGCTGTTCAGCACTCGTGTTTTCGATCGCATGCGCGGCATCGACGGATCACCTCGTTCTCGGTTCAGCGGGCGGAAATCGCCCCGGCGCCCCAGCGGCGCCCCCCTTTACGCCTCGAAGGCGCTCAGCTCGCCCGCGCCGGCCGTGAAGCCGAGCTCAGAAGCGGGCGTGGTCTACGCGGATGAACACGGTGAGGCCCCAGAGTTACCGGATGTGTGACCGGTGTCACACATCGTTTGCTTGCAATTGGGCTTGCAGCCGGTGCCTCGCTACGCACGCCGGCGCGCCAGCGCCCAGATCTGCTGCGCCTCCGGGATCCGCAGCAGCGTGATCGCCGCGCCGTAGACCGCGGCACCCGCGAGCAGGCCGACGCCGAGGGAGGCGATCTGACCGCCGAGGCCGCGGCCGAGGGCGTGATCGAGCACGTCCCAGACCCCAAAGCTGACCGCGGCCAGGGCGGCCGAGGCGATCAGCACGCGCACGGTCGTCCACAGGAGCCGCCCGAGCTCGAGCCGCCCGAGCGCCTCGCGCAGGACGATGGCCTGGGCGGCGACGCTGGCCGCGGTCGCGATCGCCGTCCCGGCGACGATGCCACCGACCCCGAACGGGCCGTAGAGCGCGAACGCCGCGATCGCGGTGATCGCCAGGTTCCCGGCCGCGATCGCGGTCGGCACCCAGGGCCGCTGAAGGCTGAAGAAGGTCCTCGTCAGCAACAGGAAGAGGCCGTTGAAGGGGAGCGAGAAGGCGAACCAGAAGAGCGCCGTCGAGACCAGCTCGGTGGCGTCCGGGCCGAAGTCTCCGCGCTCGTAGACGACCCGGATCATCGGCTCCGAGAGAACCAGGATCGCGGCCGTCGCCGGGATCAGGAGCAGCAGGATCAGGCGCATGCCGCTGGCCACGGTCGAGCGCAGCCGGTCGAGGTCACCGCGGGCCGCGAACCGGGACAGGGTCGGGAACAGCACCGTCGCCACCGCGACCGAGAACACGCCCTGCGGCAGCATGTAGATGCGAAACGCCTTGTCGATCGCCGCCGGCGCCTGCTCGGAGACGAGGAAGCCGGCGGTGCTGTTGATCAGCAGGTTGAAGTTGATCAGCCCGAGGCTGATCGTCACCGGCAGCATCAGCAGCAGCACCTTGCGCACGTCGACGTCTGCGAATGCGGCCCGCAGGTGACCGGAGAACGGAGCCTTGAGCGTCCTGCGGAGCCCGTAGGGCGTGTGGCGCATGTCGTAGAGCGGGATCGCGAGCTGGATCACGGTGCCGACGAGCACGCCGACCGCATAGGCGTAGATCTCGTCACCCTCGGGAAAGGCGGGCGCGAGGCCGACGAGGACGACGATGATCGCCACGTTCCAGAAGAAGGGCGAGATCGCGAAGGCGCCGAAGCGGTCGTAGCTGTTCAGGACTCCGACCACCATCCCGGTGACCCCGAGTAGGAGCAGGATCGGGAACAGGACCCGGGAAAGGCTGACCGTGAGGTCGGCGACCGTCTGGTCGGATGCGGGCACGAACAGCGGCATCAGCACCGGCGCGATGAGGATGAAGAGCGCGGTCAGGGCGCCGAGCACGAGCGTGACGACGAAGATCAGGTTGGTCGCCAGCCGGAAGGCTTCGCGGCGGTCGCCGCGCTCGAGCTTCTCCGTGAACACGGGTACGAAGGCGGCCTGGATCGCGGCGTCCGCGAACAGGCTGCGAACGAGGTTCGGGACCTGGAAGGCGATCGTGAACGCCGACATCTGTGCGCTGACCCCGAAGTAGGAGGCGGCGAAGATCTCGCGCACGAGCCCGGCGATCCGCGAGAGCCCGGTGGCGAAGGAAAAGAACGCGGTCGAACGCGCCAGGCGGCTGGCGCGCGGGCGCGGTGCGCTGACCTCTTCCTGGGGAACGACCTCGGCCTCGGCGACGCCCGCGAGGTCGCCGAGGTGCGGCGTCTGGTCCTCGCTTGAACTCACGGAGACCCCGCTATAGTGCGCCGTCGTCCGATGGCCAATATCGCCTCACAGAAGAAGCGCAACGCGCGCTCGCAGCGCGAGCACGACGAGAACCGGCGCATGACCAGCGCGGTCAAGACCCATTTCAAGCGCCTCGAGGCTGCCGCTGCCGCCAAGGACGCGGCGGCCGCCGAGGCCGAACACAAGGCGCTTTGCTCGAAGATCGACACCGCCGTCGGCCGCGGCGCCCTCCACCGCAACTCGGGCGCCCGCAAGAAGGCCCGCGCAGCGCGGGTCCGCGCCAGCGCCTGATCGTCCCTCACGCGCCGGCCGCGCGGCGCACTGCCAGCGTCAGAGCCACGCGTTCGGGATAGTCCTCGCCGCCCCGCGTCCACCACTCGAGGTCGGCGACCGCGCAGGTCGCGGCGCGGATCTCCTCGCGCGAGCGGCCCTTGAGCCGCCGCAGCAACATCTTCGCCGCGTACGGATGCATCGGCAGCGCCGCCTCGACCTCGCGCTGCGGCGTGCCCTGCCCCAGCATCTCCAGCGCCGCGCTCGCCTCGCGCAGCCGCTTCGCCGCCTGGTAGATCATCGGCGTCACCGACTCGCCCTGGTCGGCGAGGCGCTCGGCGGCCTCAACCGCCGCGCCCGGATCGCGGTCGACGATCGCGTCCGAGAGCGCCCAGGCGACCTCCTCGGAGGTGTCGGCGACCATCGCCTCGAGGTCGGCCCGTGCGACCTCGCCCCCCGGGCCGGCCCAGAGCGCCAGCCGGTCGAGCTCCGTCGACAGCCGTGCGGTGCCCTCCCCCATCCGCTCGGCGAGCAGCAGCGCCGCGTCCGGATCGAGCGCGAAGTCCCGCTTGCGGGCCTCCGCGGTGAGCCAGCGAGGCAGATCGCGGGCCTTCGGCGACGCGTAGGCGAGCAGCTTTCCGCCGGCGGCCTCGACCGCCTCGCCGAGCTTCTTCGGCGCCTTCAGCTTCGGCGGTTGCTCGCGGGCCACGAGGACAACGGTGACGTCGGGTGGCAGCGCCCCGATCGCCTCCCCGACGGCGGCTGCCTGCTTGGCCGACCAGCGCTCGATTCCGTCGGCGAGCAGGTAGCGCCGCGACGTGGTCAACGAGAGCGCCGGAATCGCTGCGATCAGGGCCTCCCCGTCGGGCCCGGCGGTCGATCCGGGCGGTGGGGCGAACGACTCCAGGGCACCGGCGCCGCCCTCGGCCTCAGCACGCGCGCGAAGCCGCGCCAGCGCCGCGTCCAGCTTTGCCATGTCGGTGCCCGCGATCAGGTACGCGGGCGCGATCTCGGTCTTGTCACGCGGCCCGGCCAAGGTCGGCCGAGTGTATTCGCCGCCCCGGCCGCAGCCGGGTCGTGGCTCAGAACGCCGAAATCAGGATGCTGATCGCGCCCAAGGCGACGGTCGCGGCGGTGAGCTGCATCAGCAGGCGGCCCCGGCGCCCCGTCGCGGCGAAGTACACCGCCACGAGCGCCGCGATTCCGGCGAGCACGCCGGCGGGCCATCCGGTGATCAGCTTCGCCGTCTTCTGCGCCGACGAGCCGTCGAAGTACTCGGTGCAGTCTCCGCCCAGCTGCGGGGGCGTGCAGTTGTCCGCGCCGGCCGGGAGATCGGCGAGCTCGATCATCGCGACGATGTAGACGGCGGAGGTGATCGCGAGCGCGATCGCGAGGACCACGGCAAGCGCGCGCCAGCCGCCTCCGGCGCGCTCGTCGGCGACCGGGGGGCCGGGCGGTGGCGGTGGGGGCGGTGAAGCCTGCGGCGGGTCGGCCGGAGGCGTCGGGGTACCGCTTGCTTCCATGTTGGTGTTGCCCTCCTCGGCGAGACTGCGAAGCCGGGATGATCCCGGACCGCGGCACCCTATCGCCTACCCGCGGTCGGATGACTGCGCTGTGGCCGACCAACCGCCCCCGCCGACCGAGATCGTGACCTCGCCGTCGGCATCGGTTCTCAGCACCGGCACGCCCGCCGCATCCAGGGTTGCGAGCGTCGCCTCCGCGGGGTGCCCGTAGGGGTTGTCCTCGCCGACGGAGATGACCGCGAGCTCCGGCTCGGCCTCGGCCAGCAGAGCGGCGAGGCCCGCATCCTCGCTGCCGTGATGGGCGAGCTTGAGCACATCGACGTCGCCCGGATGCACGGGCGCCAGCTCCGCCTCGGCGTCACCCGTGAGCAGGATCCGGAAGCGATGCCAGCGCGCCAGCAGGACGAGCGAGGCGGAGTTCGGCACACCGACACCGGCGCCGCCACCCGCGGCGTGCCGTGGAGGCCAGAGGACGCGGAGGCGCAGGCTGCCCGATCGCAGCCCGGATCCGGCCGCGACGCGGTCCGGGTCGGTTGCCGAGGCGCGGGCGGCCCCCACCGTCACCCGGTCCGCGCGGGCGAAGAGCAGGTGCGCCACATCCAGCGAGCCGAGGACCGCCGCCGCGCCCCCGGCATGGTCGGAGTCGGGGTGGGTGACGACGAGCGCGGCGAGGGCTTGAATCCCGCGCCCGGCGAGGCGGCTCGCAACCTCGGCCACGGCCGGCCCGGCGTCGATCAGGACCGGCTCGCCGTCGGCCGGCTCGAGCAGGATCGAGTCTCCCTGGCCGACGTCGAGGACGCTCACGCGCAGCCCCGGGCCGGCAGCGGCGGCGCCGCCCGACGACGTCGACCCCAGCGCGACCGCAGCCGCGATCCCCGCGATCGCGCCGGCGGCTACCAGGCGCCGCCGCGTCCGCGGCCGGCCGGTGCCCGCCGCCGGGCGCAGGCGCCGGCGCCGCTCCGCCCACCGCACCCCCAGGGCGATCCCGCCGCCGAGTCCGGCGTAGACGCCGGCGAGCACGCCCGCGCTGGGCAATCCGAGCTCGACCTGGGCCCAGGAGGGGGACCCGAACCACTCGGCCACCTGGGCGATGTAGGCGGCGCAGAGGCCGGCGAGCCAGGTGACCGGCTCGACCGGAGCCCAGGAGAGCTGGCCGGCCCCGGCGGCCACCATTCCGAGCCACATCACCGGAGCCTCGGCGACCACTGCGACGAGGTTGGCCGGCAGTGAGACCAGCGAGACGGTGCCGAACTGCAGCGAGATCAGCGGCGCGGTGGCGACCGTGGCCGAGATCGTCAGCGCCGCCGCCTCCGCGAGCGCTACGCGGCCCCGGCCCGAGCCGGGGCCGGCGAGCAGCCGGCGAAGCGGTGCCGCGAGCAACAGGATCCCGGCGACGGCGGCGAAGCTGAGCTGCCAGCCGATGTCGCCGGTGGCGCGCGGGTCGAGGCCGAGGGTGACTGCGGCGGCGACCAGGAGGACGTAGGAGCGCGATCGCGGCCGTCCGGCGAGCGCCGCGACGATCCCGGCCGCGCCCATGATCCCTGCCCGCTGGATCGAGGCTCCGGCGCCGGTGACGAGGACGTAGATCGCGATCAGCGCGCAGAGCCAGAGCAGGCGGGCGCGGGCTCCGACCCCGAGCATTGCCAGGGCCGCCGCCGCGAGGATCGACAGCAGGACGACGTTCTGCCCCGAGACCGCCAGCAGGTGAGCCAGGCCCGAGCGCTTGAACTGGTTCGCGGTTCGCTCCGCGATCCGGTCGTCCTGGCCGAGGACGAAACCCCGCAGCAGGGACGAGGAGGACTCGGGTGTGCCCACCGAGAGCGCCCGCTGTGCCCGTTCGCGGATCCGGTCGAGGACCCCGAGCAGGCCGCCGCGGCGCTGCTCGCCGACGGTGATCGCGCGGGTGGCAAGGACCCTGCCGATCCCGAGGCGCTCGAGATAGGCGCGCTCGAGCTCGGTGGGCGCGCGGATCGTGCCGGTGGCGGAGACCGCGGCGCCGATATCGAGGTCGGCGACCGGCTCGGGGGCCTCGACCAGCAGCCTGCCCTCAGGTGTGTCGACGCGGACGTCGACCTCGCCGTCGGCACGGCGCGGAACCGCGGCGACGAAACCGTCGACTGCGACCCGGCTTCCGGGCTCAAGTCGCAGGGCGCCGGCATCGATCGCGGCGACCCGGGCCGAGCCGATGGCGACTCCGGCCGCGCAGGCCGTGGCCGCGACCAGGATCAGCCAAGCGCATGCGCCCGGCCCCACCCGCGCCCGCCGGACGCGACCAGGGGCCGCGCGGCGCGGGGCGGCCACGGCCAGCGCCGGTGCCGCCAGCGCCGCGGCAATCAGCAGCGGCGCGGAGGATTCCGCATCGCCGAGCAGCGGTGCGGCCGCCAGCCCCGCGGTCAGCCCCGCGAGCGCGCCGAAGCGCCAGGCGAGTCCGAGCGCCGGCGGCATCCTCGCCTAGGGTTGCAGCCGATCGCGCAGCGCCTCCATCGTCGCCGGACCGATGCCGCTGATCTGGTCGAGCTCGTCGATCGACGAGAGCCCGCCGTGCTCGTCGCGATAGGCGACGATGTCGCCCGCGGTCACCGGGCCGATGCCCTCGATCGTGTCGAGTTGCTCGACGGTCGCCGTCCCGAGGCTGATCGGAGCGTCGGTCGCGACACCGGCGGCCGCGTCACCGACACCCTCGCCAGGGCCGGCGGCCATGGCGGGAACGACTATCTGCTGACCGTCGGCGAGCTTCGCCGCCAGGTTGATCGCGTCCGGCGCCGCCGCGCCCGTGGCGCCGCCGGCGCGCTCGACCGCGTCGGTGACCCGCGAGCCCGCGGGCAGCTCATAGACCCCCGGCTCGCGAACCTCGCCGGCAACATGGACGACCATCCCTCCCCCGCCCCGCTCGAGCTCGAACGAGGGCGCCTGGGCCGCTGCGGCGACGCCGCCGAAGCCGGCCTCGGCCTGATCCGCCGAGCGCAGCCAGCGGGCGCCGAGCAGGAGCAGGGCGACCGCGATCGCCGCGTAGACGATCAGCTGTGAGCGGCTCAGCTCGGGCACACGCCGATCGTCGGCGACCACGGCACGCGCATGGGACGCGCTTGGTGTCGGTACCGCTACCGGATCCGAAAGCCCGTGTCGCCGCGGGGGTCTTCGTCGATCACTTCGACCCGCTCGACCGCGGCGCCCTCCGGCCCCTTGCGGCAGAACTCCACCAGCTGCGCGACCGCCGCCGGCTCGCCCTCGAACACCGCCTCGACCGCGCCATCGGAGCGGTTGGTGACTGACCCGGCCACCCCACGCGCCTCGGCCATCCGCCTCACCGAGTCACGGAAGAACACCCCCTGCACCCGCCCGTAAACGACCACCCGGCGCCTGACCGAATCTTCAGTCGTCGTAGTCCTCGTCGTCGTATCCGGTGGCCTGGGTGGCGAGGCGGCGGCTGTAGAGCTCGTCGGCCGAGACGGCCGGCGACTGGACCGAGACCAGGGCGAGCGGCTCGTCGCCGTCATTGGCGACCGCATGGTCCGTCGCCGGCGGAATCAGCACCAGGTCGCCGGCGCCGAGCCGCTGGGTATCCCCCGTGGCCGACATCGTCCCGGTACCGCTGACGACGACGTAGACCTGCTCGGCCTCCTCGTGGGAGCGCAGCTCCTCGGAGACGCCGGGCGGAACCTCGAGCCAGTTGACCGAGAGGTGGCGCGAGCCGAGCTCGCCCGCGTCCATGAGGATGTGCGGCCGCAGACCATGGACCTCGGTCACGGCCGCGTCGGAGAGGCGCCTGACGAGCACGCGCGCTTTCTAGCAGACGTGCGCCCGCATGGGGTTGCGAATCAACGCACGACCAGGTTGACGAGCTTGCCGGGGACCACGATCTCCTTGACGATCTCCTTGCCGTCGAGGTGGCGGGCGACGTTCTCGCTGCGGCGCGCGAGCTCGAGCAACTCGGCCTCAGGGGTGTCCGCGGCGGCGACGATCTGGTCGCGGCGCTTGCCGTTGACCTGGACCACGAAGGTGAGCTCGTCGCGCTCGAGCAGCGACCGGTCGGGGCTCGGCCACGGCTGCTCCCAGACCCGCGTGCCGGTCAGCGTGTCGTAGACCTCGGAGCCGAGGTGGGGAGCGAAGGGGAAGATCAGCGAGGCGGCGGTCGCGGTGGCGAAGCGCAGCGCGGACTCGCCGGCCGGGTCGCCGTAGAGCTCGTCCTTGAGCCTGTAGGCGTCGTTGACGAGCTCGATCACCGCGGAGATCGCGGTGTGGAACTGGAAGTCGTGCTCGATGTCGTGGGTGACCTTGGCGATCGCCCAGTTCGTCTTGCGCGTCAACTCCAGAGCCGGGCCTGCATCCGACCCCGACACCCCCGGAGGCGAAGCCGAGGAGGTGGCGGGAGTTGTTGTACGAGCAACCTCGTTGCTCAAACGCCAGAGCCGGACGAGGAAGCGATGGACGCCCTCGACACCCGCAGGGACCCAGTCACCGCCGCGCTCGGGCGGGCCGAGGAAGCAGACGTAGGTGCGGGCGGTGTCGGCGCCGTAGCGCTCGACCGTGTCGACGGCGCTCACGGTGTTGCCCTTCGAGGAGGACATCTTCGCCCCGTCCATGGTGATCATCCCCTGGGTGAACAGGCTCGCGAACGGTTCCTGCGCGCTGAGCATTCCCATGTCGGCGAAGGCCTTGGTGAAGAAGCGCGCGTACATCAGGTGCAGGATCGCGTGCTCTACCCCGCCGATGTAGTTGTCGACCGGCATCCAGAAGTCGGCGATCTCGCGGTCGAACGGCAGCTCCGTGTTGTGCGGGTCGAGGTAGCGCAGGAAGTACCACGAGGGGTCGACGAAGGTGTCCATGGTGTCGGTCTCGCGGCGCGCCGGGCCGCCACATTTCGGGCACTCGGTGTTGACCCAGTCCTCGACCGCGGCCAGCGGGCTCTTGCCCTTCGGGGCGTAGTCCTCGACCTCGGGCAGCTCGACCGGAAGCTGGTCGTCGGGGACCTCGACCATTCCGCACTTCTCGCAGTAGACGATCGGGATCGGACAGCCCCAGTAGCGCTGGCGCGAGAGCAGCCAGTCACGGAGCCGGTAGTTGACCGACGCCGAGCCCTTGCCCTCGGACTCGAGCCACTCGACGATCGCGCCGTAGGCCTCGCGGTTGTCGAGCCCGTCAAAGCCCCCGCTGTTGACCATCGGGCCGTCGCCCATGAACGGCTCGGCCTGCACGTCCTCCCCGCCCGCGACCACCTCGGTGATCGGCAGCTCGAAGCGGCGGGCGAAGGCATGGTCGCGCTCGTCGTGCGCGGGGACCGCCATCAGGGCGCCGGTTCCGTACTCCATCAGCACATAGTCGGAGACGAACATCGGGATCTGCGCGCCGTTGACGGGATTCGTCACCGTGCGCCCGAGCGGGACGCCGGTCTTCTCGCGACCCTCGTCGCCGCGCTCGGCGACCGACTCGCGGATCGCCGCATCGACGTAGGCGCGGACCTCCTGCTCGTGGCCGGTGCCGGCGGCGAGCCGCTCGACATCGGGGTGCTCGGGCGCGAGCACGAAGAAGGTCGCCCCGAAGAGCGTGTCGGGCCGCGTGGTGAACACGGGGAAGTCGATCCCGAGCTCCTCGCAGCGGAAGGTCACCTGGGCGCCCTCCGAGCGCCCGATCCAGTTGCGCTGCATCGTGATCACGTGCTCGGGCCACGACTCGAGCAGGTCGAAGTCGGCGAGCAGGCGCTCGGCGTAGTCGGTGATCTTGAAGAACCACTGCTCGAGGTTGCGCAACTCGACCGGAGAGCCGCAGCGCTCGCAATGGCCATCGATCACCTGCTCGTTGGCGAGCACCGTCTGGTCGACCGGGCACCACTGGACCGGGGCCTCGGTGCGGTAGGCGAGGCCGCGCTCGTAGAGGCGCAGGAAGATCCACTGGGTCCAGCGGTAGTACTCCGGCGTGTGGCTCGAGATCTCGCGTGACCAGTCGAACGACACGCCCCAGGCCCTGAACTGCTCCCGATAGGCGGCGATCGAGGCCTCGACCGCCTCGCGGGGCGGGACGCCGGTCTTGATCGCGTTGTTCTCCGCCGGAAGGCCGAAGGCGTCGTAGCCCATCGGGTGAATCACGTGGAAGCCGTTGCGGCGGCGGAAGTGGGCGACCGCGTCACCGATCGAGTAGTTCTTCAGATGGCCGACGTGAGGCTCGCCGGACGGGTAGGGCAGCATCTCGAGCACGTACGACTTCGGCTTCGAGTCGTCGAAGCCGGGTTCGCCCGGATTCGCCACCTCCCAGGTTCGCTCATCGGCCCAGATCTTCTGCCAGCGCCGCTCGATCGCATGCGGTTCGTACTGCTCCATCGCCCCGATATTACGAGCGCCGCCAGGTCACACACACGGCCGAGGACCGGGCGTACACTCGATCGACCACGACGAGGAGGTTTGCGATGGGACGGCTGATCAGACTCGACCGCAGCGGGCACACGACCGTGGCGGAGTGGACGGCGGGCGACGGCGGCGACACCGAAGCGGCGGTGGCGGCCTTCCGCGACGAGCTCGAGCGGGGCATGGTCGCCTCGGTCAGCTACGCCGACGGCACCGCCGAGGTCGTTCGCGAGCTGCCGCTGAACGCCGAGCTCGTCGTCCTCCGGCGGCCGATCGCCGGCGGCTGAGCCCGCTCGGATCGTGGACCCCGCTGCGGCCCAGATCGAGGCCGCGCCGGCGCCCGGGCTCGACGAGGCGGCTCGGCTGCATTGGCGCGAGGACGCCAGCGAGCGGACGCTGCGCCGCGACGGGCGTCGCTGGACCGTCTGGACGGCGTGGATCGTGTTCGTCTTCGTCGTCCCCGGCGTCCTCCTGATCGCGATCGAGCCGCTGACCTTCCCCGCGGCGGCGATCTGCTTCGCCCACGCATGGGCCGTGCCCTGGATCCAGGCCCGACGGGGCGCGCGCCAGGTGGTCCCGATCGGCAGCGAGCGCAGCGCCGCGCGCCGATCCGGGGCCGACTCGGGAGCCGAGGGCGTGGCGCTCGGCCTGCTCGGGGACCTCGTCGGTCACGCCGAGCGCGACCTGCTCAGCGCCACCGGCCTGGCGCTGCAGCGCGGTGGACTCGGCGCCTGGCTGGTCGGCGAGCAGGGCGCCTTCCTGATCCGCTCGCACGGGCGCCGGGTCGACTGCTGGTGCGTGCGCGTCGCCCAGCATCAGCAGGCGCCTCAACAGCGGCGCGGCTCGGCTACGCCTCGCTTGGACTTACCGGCCGGGGATCGGGTCGCCCACCTGCTGCTGGCGCTGCGGGAGGACGAGCTCGGCTTCGCCAAGGTGGCGAACCTCGGCTTCTCGGGGGCGCGCCGGCGGGTTCGGCGGCAGCTGCCGGAGCGCTCGCGGGCGGCGCTGGACGCGGCCCGCCAGGCGGTTCGTTAGGCGGCGGCCGCGAGTTGGCGGTCGGTCGCGATCTCGGCCGCCAGCGCCCCGAGCACCTCGAGCATGCGGTCGTCGTGATCGCTGGAGATCAGGGCGCCGCCGTCGTCGAAGGCCTCGTGGGCCTTGCTCAGCGGCAGATCGAGATCGACGACACGGGCGCCGGTCGAGGCGAGGACCTTGCGCAGCTCGGCCTGGGCCCAGACGGCGCCGAAGCTGCCGGTGGTGGCGCCGATCACCGCCGCCGGCTTGCCCTGCAGGGGCGTGGTCGCGCGCGGGCGCGAGGCCCAGTCGATCGCGTTCTTGAGCACTCCGGGGATCGACGAGTTGTACTCGGGCGTCGCGATCAGGAGGCCGTCGGCGTCGGCGATCGCCTGCCGCAGCTCGGCGACCGGCCGCAGGGGCATCGGACCGTCGTCGTCCTCGTCGTAGGGAGGGATCGACTTGAGCCCTTCCCAGACCTCGATCTCGACGCCCTCGGGCGCCCGCTCCGCCGCGTGGCGGAGCAGGCGCGCGTTGTGCGAATCACGGCGGACGCTGCCCGGTATGGCGAGGATCCGCATCGCGATCAACCCTTGAGCAGTTCGAGCTCGACGATCAGGCGGACGTCGTTGGCGAGCGCCTGCCCGCCGCCCGGGAGCTCCATCTGCCAGACCATCCCGAACGCGGTCCGGTCGATGGTCGTCTCCAGCGAGAGCGAGAGCTTCTCGATCCCCGGGGCGAACTCGATCGGCCCGCGGAACCGGCCCTTGGCCTCGACCGGCAGCGTGACGCCGGCGATCGAGAGCTCGCCGGTGACCGTGAGGTCGTCGGCGGGACCGCTGATCTCGGTCGAGCGGTAGCTGATCTCCGGGTTGCGGCTGACGTCGAAGAAGTCCGGCGAGAGCAGGTGCGGCCGGATGTTCTCGTCCTCTACGGAGATGCTCTCGACGGCGACCTTGCCCTCGAGTACGGCGCCGTCGTCGTCGGCGACGAGGGTCGCGCCAATCGGCCTGAAGCCGCCTCGGAACACCGAGAGGCCTCCGTGCTCGACCTCGAAGTTGGCGCTGGAATGGGCGTCGTCGACCGCCCACGTGCCGGTGGGGATCGTTGTCTGTTCGGTTGCTGTGGTCATCGTCAGTCTCCTTTAAATGTCGTGACAACTGTTGATGTAGCAACAATCATACAGGAAACCTTTGCTTTGTCAACTAGTTCAGCTACACTCCCCGTATGGAAGCGACGACGGCAACCGCGATTTCGGAGGAGCAGCTCGCCGCATGGCGTGCCTTTCTGCGCGCTCACTCGACGATGCTGCGACGGATCACGGTCGACCTCGAGGAGGCCGAGCTTCCGCCGCTGAGCTGGTACGACGTGCTCGCGGCACTGAGCGACGCGCCGCAGGATGGCGCCCTGCGCCAGGTGGAGCTGGCGGAACGGGTGCTGCTCTCCAACAGCGGCCTCAGCCGGCTGATCGACCGAATCGAGAAGGCCGGGCTCGTGCGCCGCACCGCCTGCGACACCGACCGGCGAAGCTTCTACATCCAGCTGACGACCGAGGGCCAGGAGATGCTGGAGCGGATGTGGCCCGTGTACGCGCGCGGGATCGCCGAGGACTTCCTCCCCGCGCTCGGCTCCAACCCGTGCGAGATCCGCCAGACGCTGGAGTCGATCGGGGCGCAGTGCGACGCGGCGAAGGCGGCGGAGGCCGAGCCCGAGTCCTAATCCGGCAGCGCGGCGCAGAAGTCGACGAACTTCCTCGTCTCGCGGTAGGGCGGCCCGTGGCCGAGTAGGACGAGCTTTGGCTCCAGCAGCCCGAGCCGCTTGGCGGAGCGGCGGTTCTCGGCCGGGTCGGGGGTGAAGAAGTCGTACGGAAGCCGCAGGCCCGGGATTCCCGTGAACGGGTTGGCGCTGTTGAAGACGTCGCCGGCGACGAGGACACGATCGGATTCGCGCCAGAAGGCGACGTGGCCGGCCGAGTGGCCAGGGACGTGGAGGACCTCGAACTGGCCGATCCGATCGCCCTCGGCGAGCTTGCGGTCGACGGGGTGGCCGGGGCCGGTGCATGTCTTGAAGAAGAGCTGGGCGATGAAGTGGTCGGGCTGGCGCTCGCCGATCAGGTCGGGCGCCTCGGCGGCGTCGGCGTCGGCGTCGCCGACCCAGAAGGGGATCTCGAGGTGCTCGCAGACGTTGTGGCTGGCCCCCTGGTGGTCGGGGTGAGCGTGGGTGAGCGCGTGCGCGGAGAGCGAGTGGCCCTTGACCTGGCGCAGGATGCGGCGGGTGGCGTGGCGGGTCGAGGCATCGATCAGGACGTCCTCGATCACGAACACGTTGATCGCGTTCGGGGGAAAGCCGGATAGCTGCCAGACGCCATCGGCGAGCTGCTTCACGGGCGCGAGCCTAACCGGCGCCCGGTCACCGTGCCGGTATTGGATCGTCGGCTCAGGCGAACAGGGCGCGGGCTTCGTCGGCGACCCGCTGCGGGCGCTCGTCGGCGATGAAGTGGCCACAACCGGGGATCAGCTCAGCCGACATCTCGTTGGCGTGATCCTCCCAGCCGGCGAGCACCGCCGGGCTGATCGCCGGGTCCCCGGTGCCGAGCAGCAGCCGGGTGGGAACGGAGAGCCGGGTTCGCATGTAGCGGCCGCGGATCAGCGGCAGCAACTCGTGCAGGGCGAAATTGCGGTAGAGCTGGACGCAGGCGCGGGCGCGCGCCGGGTCGGCGAGGGTGTCGGCGAACGAGTCGAGCGTGGGCCGGTCGAAGGCGGTGCTGTCGACGACGCCGGAGCGCAGGGCGGCGCGGACGAGGAGGCGGCTGCGGTGCAGGGCGTAGCCGAGGCCCGGGAAGATGATCGGCTGCTGGTACCAGAAGCGCGGCAGCTGGCGCCAGCCGCCGCCGACGGTCTGCCAGGGGTGGGTGATGCCGAGCGCCAGGTAGCGATCGACGCGCTCCGGGGCGCGGAGGCAGAGCAGGAAGCCGATCCAGCCGCCCCAGTCGTGGCCGACGAGCTTCACGCGATCGAGCCCGAGGGCGTCGAGGACGGCGAGTACGTCCGTGGCCATCTGTTCCTTGAGGTAGCCGCGGCGCGGCGCGTCGGACCAGCCGAAGCCGCGCAGGTCGAGCGCCAGCACGCGGTGGCGGTCGGCGAGCTGCGGGATCAGGTGGCGCCACTCGTACCAATGCTGCGGCCAGCCGTGGAGGAGCAGGACCGGGTCGTCGTTGGCACTTCCCGCCTCGGCGACGTGGAAGACGATCCCGTTGGCGCCGACGAAGCGGTGGGTGACGCCGTTTACGTGGGGCAGCTCCGACACGGCGGCGAACCGTATCGGCGGTGCGATTCAGAGAGCGCGGTGAGAGCCAAGCTGGGCGAGGAAGCAGGGAGCGACGTGTGCTCCGCACACGAGCGACCGATGACGCCGCCCAGCGCCGGCTATCGCCGCGCTCAGAAGGGCCAGATGAGCGCGCCGCGCTGGTCGAACTCGGCGCCGGGCAGCCAGGCGATCTCCCAGGCGTTGCCCTCGGGATCGGCGAAGTAGGCGGAGCGGCCGCCCCAGTCGCGGTCGACGGGCTCGGCGAGCACGGTCGCGCCGGCCTCGCGAGCGGCGGCGAGCGCCTCGTCGACCTGTTCCTTGCGCTCGACGTTGCAGGCGAGGGTGAGGCCCTTGTAGGTGCCGGGCGGGGGTGGTGTGGCGCCGCCGGCCTCCTCGGCGAGCTTGGCGTCGTCGTAGAGACAGAGGACGGCGCCGCCGATCGGGAAGGCGGCGAAGTCGCCTTCGGGTGTCGTCGTGGTCCAGCCGAGGCGCTCGTAGAAAGCGCGCATGGCGGCGACGTCGTGGGCGCCGAGGCTGACGACGGAGAGGCGGGCGGGGATGGTCATCCGGTGTGCTCCTTCGCGCTCGTGATCGGGATGACGGTGGCCGGCTCGGGCGCCGGCAGCTCGAGCTGGGTTTGCGGCGGTACGAGGCGAGCGTAGGGCTTGCCGTGCCGGGTGATCAGGAAGCTCTCGCCGGCCGCGGCGCGCTCCATGTACCAGCCGAAGTGATTGCGGTACTCGTGTGCCCCGACAGTTACAGGTGTCTCGAAAGTGGAGCTAGTCGGGCTCGAACCGACGACCTCTTGCATGCCATGCAAGCGCTCTCCCAACTGAGCTATAGCCCCAGCGAGTTCGTACTCGGCGGCCCAGTTTAGACAAGCCCGCTGCCCGTTTTTCGTCGGAGTCAGGCGGAGCGTTATCTGTCGATTGGTCGCGACGGAATCCATGGGCAATAGGTAGCACTGGTCGAGCTCAGGGCAATAGGCGGCGATTCCGTCGATCTCATCAGCGGTGTACGGCTTCCGGATGAAACCGGCAGGACCCCGACGATTCGACTCGGTTCGGATGCAGATCACATCGCGGTACAGCGGAGCGGACTTGCACTGGATCCGCAGGAAGCGACCGGCCAGCTCGATCACAAGGTCATATCGCTCATGTTCGGTGACCGGCCTCATGACCGGGATGCCGAGACTGGCGATCTCGGCTTGGATCTTCAGTTCGGCGACGTTGCCCTTCAGGTTCGGGTCGTGATCGGACACGAACACATGTTCGCATTCGGACCGGACGGAAAGGGGGTTGTTCAGCCGCCGAGCTGCTGGGCGCAGTAGGCGTCGCGGGTGGCGCGGTAGCCGGGCGTCGGGGTCGCGGCGATCCCCCGGGCCCACTCGGCCGCGTAGGCCTGGATGTCGGCGGCGACCGCGGCCCGCTCCTCGTCGCTCTGCGCGTTCACCAGCCGCTCCGCGTTGCGCCACACGTTCTCGCGCCACTGGCGCACGATCTCGAGCCCGGCGACGTCGTCGACCGGCACCCCGGGCGGGTTGGTCAGCGCCATGCTCGAGTCGAACCTCTCCCCCACCTGCGACACCACCCGCTCGTAGCCGTTGCTGAGCACATGGTTGAAGAGGTCGTGGTCGGGCTTTCGCGCCCGCCCCTTGCGGTCGCGCAGGCCGAGCTGCGCGAGCACGAACGGCATGTCGTTCTGCACGTGCGCGTTGATCCCCAGGAGCATGTCCTGCGCCCCCGTCACCTCGCCCGTCTCCGCCGTCTCGAACGCGATCCTCCACGCCTCCGGCACCGCCCGGCCCTGCTCCCAGCGCCGCACGCTGCGGAAGTAGACGCTGGCGAAGAGCGCGTCCTCGCGGAAGAACCACTTCGGCCACCGCAGCAACCCCGGGTCGGCGATCAGCGCGTCGCGCGCCGTCCGCGTCAGTTCCAGGTACGTCGTCGCGAAGACCGCCTTGTGGTCGCAGCCGAGCCGGCTCTGCAGCGCCCGCATCCGCTGGATCTCGACCCGGACGCACTTGAGCTTCGCCCGCTTGCAATGGCCGACCCGGTTCGGATGCGTCTGCGACGGGCTCGGCAGCGCCGGCAGGAACTCCGTCCAGGCGATACCGGGCACCGCCGCCGGCGCCCGCGCTACAACCCCCGCCGCCACCGCGGCAGCGCAGGCACAAAGCACGAACAAACCCCGTCCCCGACCCATACGCGACTGATCCTAGATCGCACCACCGGAGCGCGCGCCGATCGGCGCCCGGCTATCCGGCGTCGACGTCGAGCACGAGCCGGTCGAACCGCCTATCCCGGACGCGAAACTCGAACGGCGCCCGCTCCTCCAGCTCGCGCAGCAGCTCCACCGGCTCGGCCAGCTTCATCTCCAGCGTCGCGCGTCCGCGCGCGAACCGCCGCACCGAGATCTCCGAGGTCGCCGCGATCCCGCCGGCCGCGTCCTCGAACCCGACCAGCTGCGAGAAGTCCTCCAACGGCCCCACCTCCACCTCGACCATGCCCTCGAAGATCTCGTCGGCCGCGTCCCGGCGATGCCCGTTCGCCTCCGCCGCCGGCTCCTCGCCCGTGAACCGGTCGATCGCCCCCTGGAGCGAATCGAGCAGCCGTCCGCGCGCCGCGGTCGGCGACTCGCTCAGCTCTTCCAGCCGCGCCGAGAGGTCAGCCGCGTCACGCAGGGCGCGCAGCCTGATCCGCGTCGCCTGGCCGCGAGCCTGGCTGCCCATCGCCTCGATCTTCTTCGCCTGCGCCCGGGCCTTCACCAGCTCGGCCCCGAGGCCCTCGAGCTCGCGCTCGCGCGCCACGACCCGATCCGAGAGCCGGTCGCAGACGAACTCCAGATGGACGATCCGGGCGCGCCGCTGCGCCAGCTCATCCGCGTGCCAGGCGAGCGCCGCCGCGCCCTCCGTGAGCGCCTGGTCGCGCGCCGCCAGCGCCCGATCCACCTCGCTCGGCCGGTAGCCGAACAGCGACCTCTTGAACCTGTTCACTGCCCCAGACGCTAGGCCCGGCGTCGGACGGAGGCGCCTCAGCGCCGCGCCTACTCGGCCGCGCCCTCGAGCTCGAGCGGCAGCCTCCCGGCCTCGCCCCAGAGGCGCTCGAGGCGGTAGCGGTCGCGCATCTCGGGCACCTGTACGTGGAGGACGCAGTCGAGGTAGTCGAGCAGCACCCAGCGGGCCTCGCTCTCGCCCTCCGAGCGGGCCGGCAACAGACCGTCCTCGTGCTTGAGCCGCACACGCACCTCGTCGACGATCGCCTTCGCCTGGCGCTCGTTGCGCGCCGTCGCGATCAGCAGGTAGTCGGTGTAGGAGACGAGCTCGCGGACGTCGACGGCGACGATCTGCTCGCCCTTCTTGTCGTCGACGATCGCCGCGATCCGCCGGGTGAGGTCGGCGGATGCCGCGGGCGCCTCGGAACGGCGCTCGGCCACCGCCCGCTCGCGCTCCGCGCCCTCGGTCCGCGGGCTCATGCCGGAACCGCCTCTCGGTAGAGCCCCTTCGAGGAGATCAACTCGATCACCGGATCCGGAACCAGGTGGCGCACCGGCCTGCCCTCGGCGATCCAGCGTCTTACCCGCGTCGACGAAACCGCGAGCTCCGGCATCCGCACAATCTCTGCGCGGTCGGCCCCGCCGAGTCGCTCGAGCGCCGCCTCGGCCTCGTCCAGCGCCGTCCCCGGCCGGCCCGCGATCCCCAGCCGCGCCAGCTCCAGCACCCGCTCCGGCCGCTTCCACGACTCCAGGTGCGCCGCGACGTCAGCTCCCATCAGGAAGAAGATCTCGTGATCGCGTCGCTGCGCACTCAACCGCTCCAGCGTACGGAAGGTGTAGGACGGGCCGTCGTCCGCCACCTCGAGATCAGACACCCGCACCAGCGGGTCGTCTCCGGCCGCCAGCCGGGTCATCTCGAGCCGCAGCGCCGCGCCCGGCTCGGGCTCGATCCGCTTGTGCGGCGCGGTGCCCGTCGGCATCAGTACGACCTCGTCGAGGCCGAGCTGGAACGCCGCCTCCTGAGCGAGCACGAGGTGGCCGATGTGGGGCGGGTTGAACGCCCCGCCGAGCACGCCATAACGACGACCCGAGACGGCGCTACCCCCGCACCTGGCCGTCGCCGTGGACGATGTACTTGGTCGTCGTCAGCTCGCGCAGGCCGATCGGGCCACGCGCGTGAAGCTTCTGCGTCGAGTTGCCGATCTCGGCGCCCATCCCGAACACGTAGCCGTCGGTGTACCGCGTCGACGCGTTGACGAAGACGACCGCCGCATCGACGCCGTCGGTGAACGCCGTCCCCGCCGGCTCCGACCCGGTGACGATCGCCTCGCTGTGGCCGGTGCCGTGCCGGTTGACGTGCTCGATCGCGTCGCCGAGCGAATCGACGACGCCGACCGCCATCTTCATCCCGTGGTACTCGGTGTCCCAGTCCGCGTCCTCGGCCTCGCCGACCGTGACGGTGCCGGCTGCCGCGCGGGTACGCTCGTCACCGACCAGCTCGACCCCCGCCGTGGAGAGATCGGCCAGCACCGCGGGCAGGAACTCCCCCGCAACCGCCGCGTCGACGAGCAGCGTCTCCGCGGCGTTGCAGACGCCGGGGCGGTCGACCTTGGCGTTGTAGGCGATCTGGCGCGCCATCTCGAGGTTGGCCTCGCTATGCACGTAGACGTGGCAGTTGCCGCCGGCCGCGTACAGCACCGGCACCGTGGCGACCTTCTTCAGCGCCTCCTTCAGGCCCTCTCCCCCGCGCGGGATCACCAGCTCGACCAGGCCCTCGGCGGTCGCCAGTTCCTCGAGCTCGGAGCGATCGCCGCCGAGCAACTCGACCGAGCCCTCCGGCAAGCCCGCCTCGAGCACCGCCTCGCGCACCAGCCCCGCCAGGGCGGCGTTCGAGCGCTCCGCGTAGCTGGAGCCGCGAAGCACGATCGCGTTGCCGCTCTTGATGCAAAGCGCCGCGCAGTCGACGGTCACGTTCGGACGCGCCTCGTAGATCACCGCGACGACGCCGAGCGGCACCCGCACCTTGCGCAGGTCGAGGCCGTCCTGGATCGTCCGCTGCTCGAGCTGCTCGCCGACCGGGTCGGGCAGGGCTGCAATCTCGCGCACGCCCTCGGCCATCGCCGCGATCCGCTCCTCCGACAGCGCGAGACGGTCACGAAGGGCTTCGGTCAGCCCGACGGCTCGCTCGTCGGCGAGGTCGGCGGCATTTGCCTCCAGGACCTCGGCGGCGCGCTCGTCGAGCAGCTCGGCGAGACGCAACAGCGCCCGGTCCTTGGTCGCCGTATCGGCGCTTGCGAGCGCCCGCGAGGCGCCCTTGGCGCTCTCGCACGCCTCGGTCACGCTGAGGGTCGCGATTGCCATGCCAAAAGGGTACCGGCGGCCTCGCCGGTGACCGCCGGGCGTCTCAGCCGGACCGCGCGACGAGGCGCGCGGCCTTCGGCGTCAGGTAGGGGCCGTAGAGAAAGCCCTTGCGTTTCGGATAGCCGAAGCTGGTCACCGAGACGAGCTGGCCGAGGTCGTCGATCCAGCCGCCGCCGCTGGCGCCCTCCTTCATCCCGCATCCCATCCCGATCGGCGCCGGGCCCCCCGGGATCGGGCGCGGATCGTCGCCGGCATAGGGTCCGCGACAGGTCCACATCCGCTGCGCGTCGGCGAAGTTGGCCGGATACCCGTAGGCGTTGTAGACCTGCTCGCGCGGCGTATCGGTGACCAGCGGCCGCCCGCCGACGACATCCTCGATCAGGGCTCCGCCCCTCGGCCCCAGGGTCAACGTCGCGTAATCGAAGTCGTAGTTCTCATTCTTGAGCCACTGGCGGGTGGTCCGCGAGCTGGTCGCCACCCAGCGCCCGAATGGCCGCTCCCCGTCCCTGTACGCCGGGATGAACACCAGCCGCGTCGCGATCGCGCCCGTCCGCGGCTCGGAGACGCAGTGGCCGGCGGTCATCACCACCGAGCGGGCGGCGCTGTTGACGACCGTCGCCGAGCACTCGAACCCGCCGAAGCCGTGGAGGAAGCCGAACACCTTGCCGTGCGTGGGCAGCGGCGGGGCGCTCGGGTCAGGCACCTCGAAGCTTTCGAATGGCGGCGGCGCGGGAGCGCGCTTCAGGGTCGCCTCCGAACCGCGGCGAACGACCGTCAACGGGCGCGCCTTCGCCATCCGCTCGGCGGTCCAGTAGCGCGCCGCCGCCGCCGAGCCGTGCGCCCGCGCGACCACGGCGCCCCCGGCGGCGGGGATCCCGGGAGCTGCGAGCAGGCCGACGAGCGCCGCCGCGGCGGCGACGCCGCGAGCGCGAACGCCATCCGCGCTCACGCGAGCACGAACCGATCCCTGTGCACGGCCTCCTCCGACGCGTTCGGCAGCAGCTCGAGCACCTGCGCCGACTTCAAACCCTTGATCCTCACGAGCTCGGCGGAAGAGTAGTTGACGATCCCCTTGCCGACCGTGCCGCCCTCGCAGACGACGTCGACCGCGTCGCCGGCGGCGAACTCGCCCTCGACCCCGACGATGCCCACGGGCAACAGGCTCGAGCCGCTCTCCCGCAGCACCCGCGCGGCGCCCGCGTCGACCACGATCCTGCCCCGGGCCGGCTTCGCGTGGCGAAGCCAGAGCTTGAACGAGGGAGTGCGCTCCGGGTGGGGAGCGAAGCGGGTACCGACGTCCTCGCCTCGGGCCGCCGCCAGCAGCGAGCCGGCCGCGGTTCCGTCGCAGATCGCCGCCGAGATTCCCGCCGCGCTCGCCATCCCGGCGGCGGAGACCTTGCTGCGCATGCCGCCGGAGCCGTAGAGCGAGGTCCGGTCGCCGATCTCGTAGCCGTCGAGCTCGGCGAAGTCGTCGACCATCGCAACCCGGCTCGCCGAGCTGTCGCGCCGCGGGTCCGCGGTGTACAGGCCGTCGGTATCGGTGAGCAGGACCAACAGTCGAGCCCCCAGCAGCAGCGCGAGCTGGGCGGAGAGGAAGTCGTTGTCGCCGAAGGTGATCTCGTCGGTGGCCGTGGTGTCGTTCTCGTTCACGACCGGGACCGCCCGCCACTGCAGCAGCCGCCGCAACGCCTGCCGAGCGTTGAGGTAGTGCATCCGCACCGAGAGGTCGTAGGAGGTCAGCAGCACCTGCGCCGCGTGCACCTTGTGCTCGGCGAGCCGCGACTCGTAGGCGCGAAACAGGGTCCCCTGGCCGACCGCCGAGGCCGCCTGCAGCTCGTCGACGCTGCGCGGGCGCTGCGCCAGCTCCATCAGCCGCCAGCCGAGCGCGATCGCCCCCGAGGTGACCATCGCCACGTCCTCGCCCGCGTGGTGCAGCTCGGCGACCTGGCCGCAGACGTTGTCGAGCACGCTGGCGCGCACCTCGCCGACCTCGTCGGCGACGATCGACGATCCGAGCTTCACCACCACCGTCATGCGGGCTCAGGTTAGGGCGTGCGCTCTAGCCAGGATGGAGCTCGAACTCCTGCTCGCCGATCCTGACCTCGTCACCGGGCTCGAACCCGGCCCGCTCGAGTGCCGCGATCACGCCGATCTCGCGCAGCCGCTGCTCGAGGTAGGCGAGCGCCTCGAGGTTGGAGAGGTCGTGGCGGGCGACCAGCATCTCGACCCCGCGGCCGAGAACGCGGAAGGCCTCGTGCTCGCGGACGACGTCGAAGCCGCCGTCGCCGGCCGGCGCGTAGACCATGTGCTCGACCTCGAACTCGGGCTCGCCGGCGGCCCCGAGACCGCCCGGCTCGGGGCTCGGCGCCTGGGCCGAGACCCCGTCGAAGATCGCTCTCGTCAGCCGATCGAGGCCGGCGCCGGTCGCCGAGGAGGCCGAAAGCACTCCGAGCACCGAGTCGCCGAGTCGCTCGCTCCACTCGGCGGCGGTCCGGTCGGCGATCTCGTCCGGGACCAGGTCCCGCTTCGAAAGCAGCACCAGCTCGGGAAGGCGCTCGAGGCCGGCGCCGTGCGCCGCGAGCTCGGCCCGCACGGTCTCGTAGGCGGCGATCGGATCTTCCTCCCCGGCCCCGGCCTCGCCGCCGAGCGCAACCAGGTGTACGAGCAGGCGGCAGCGCTCGACGTGGGCGAGGAACTCATGCCCGAGCCCCACCCCCGCGGCCGCGCCCTCGATCAGCCCGGGGATGTCGGCGAGCACGAGCTGGCGCTCGCCGTCGTCGATCGTCCCCAGGATCGGCTCCAGGGTCGTGAACGGGTAGTCGGCGATCTTCGGCGCGGCCCGGGTGAGCCGGGCCAGCAACGACGACTTGCCGGCGTTCGGGAGCCCGACGAGCCCGGCATCGGCGAGCAGCTTCAGCCGCAGCTCGATCCAGCCCGCCTCGCCGCCGAGCCCGCTCTCGGCAAAGCGCGGAGCCTGGCGGGTCGAGCTGGTGAAGCGTTTGTTGCCGTGACCCCCGGCGCCGCCGGCGGCGACCACGGCCCGCTGGCCGGGCTCGATCAGGTCGTAGCGGCGGCCCTCGAGCCCCTCGACCTGCGTCCCCGGCGGCACCGCTACGACGGCGTCGTCGCCGCGGGCGCCGTGGCGCTGGCCGCCCTCGCCGTGGCCGCCTCGCCCCGCCCGCGTGTGCGGCGAGAAGCGCAGCGCGGCGAGGTCGCGCCGCGAGGGGTCGCAGACGAGCACCACGTCGCCCCCGCGGCCGCCATCCCCGCCGTCGGGCCCGCCACGCGGCACGTGGGCCTCGCGCCTGAACGAGACGACGCCGTTGCCTCCGGCTCCGGCCTCGACGTGGATCTTCGCCCTGTCGTGCAGCATCGAATGAACGGTAGAGGTGTTGGAATCGTGCAAGAGGCGGGCAAATGTATGCTCGCCCGACATCGGAGGCCCCGGGGCAGGGGCACATAGATCTGGAAGGAGTCCAGTTGAGAGAGAGCATTGAGACCGGCGCGCGTTCGCGCCGGCGCGCGTTCGGAGTCGCCGGATTGGTGGCCCTGGTCGCGCTCACGGGCCTCGCGGCCGTACCGGGCGCGGAGGCGAAGTCAAAGGAGCCGAAGGGCGCGCAGGTCAAGGTGATGACCCGCAACATCTTCCTCGGCGCCGACCTCGGGCCCGCGCTGGGCGCCGCGAACTTCAACCAGTTCACGGCCGCCAACGGCGCGATCCTGCGCGAGGTCGATCACACCGACTTCCCGCGGCGAGCCAAGGGCCTTGCCCAGGAGATCCTGCAGAAGAAGCCGGACCTGGTCGGGATCCAGGAGGGCGCCTGGTGGCGAACCGGCCCTGAGCCGACGATCTCGCACCCCTACACACAGGGTCCCGACACGGGTCAGTACCTCTCGACCACCAACCGGTACGACTTCCTGCAGCTGCTGCTCGCGGAGCTGAACGCGAACACGAACAAGAAGTACAAGGGCTACACGATCGCTGTCGAGGGTGCCGAGTTCGACTTCGAGGCGCCGACCGACTTCGACAACGATCAGAGCACCGGCCTCTTCGGCGGCGAGATCATGGGCCGGCTGACGATGCGCGACGCGATCCTCGTCCGCAAGGGCGGCGCCGTGAAGGTGAAGAACCCGCAGTCGGGCCACTACACCAGCCTCTACACGCCGAACATCTCCGGCATCGACGTGCCGGTCACCCGCGGCTGGGTCTCGGTCGACGCGACCGCGACCGCCGGCGAGGGCAAGGAGAAGGTGAAGCGGAAGTTCCACTTCGTCAACAGCCACTTCGAGGCCTTCGACGACGAGACCGTCCACCCCAGCATCCGTGCCCAGCAGGCGTCGGAGCTGCTGGCCGGTCCTGCCGCGAACCCGAAGACGATCATCCTCGGCGACTTCAACTCGAACAACCCGCCGGTGCAGCCCGGTGACGAGCAGGCGTATGACACGCTCGTCGCGGGCGGCTTCCAGGAGCGCTCGATCACGAAGCCGATCACGTGCTGCATCAACGACCTGTTCGCGCCCACCAACACGTTCGACCACAAGGTCGACCACGTGATGACCAACATGGGCAAGAAGGTGAAGCTGCTCAACTCATCGGCGACCGGGACCAGCCCGGTGAACGGGATCTACGACTCCGATCACGCCGGGGTGTTCAGCACGCTGAAGCTGAAGTAGTCGTGAGCTGAAGTAGTCGTGAACGCGAGGCGGCGTCAGCCCGAGGGGGCGGCGCCGCCTCCGTTCGTTCTCAGCCGGCGGAAGGCCGCCAGCGCCTGCTCGCGGGTGCGGGGGAACTCGTCGGACTCCGCGAGGCCGCGCAGCGCAACGATCGTCAGCCGGATCTGCTCGAGATAGGTCGTGCAGCCGTCGCACTTGCCGAGGTGGATCTCGGCTTCGACGCGCTCGGCCTCGGCCAGCTGACCCTCGATCAGGTCGGTCACCAACTCGACGAATTCCTGGCAAGTCATCTCGGTCTCGGTCTCCGTGGTCATCAGCCGGCCTCCGCCTCGAAATGACGCTCGAGCGCCGCCCTCACCTTCGAGCGTCCGCGGTGCAGGAGGACTCGTTGGTTGGTCTCCGAGAGCCCGAGCGCGTTACGGGCCTCCTCGGCGCTGTAGCCCTGGATGTCGCGCAGGGCGAGCACGTCGCGCTGGCGCGGGGGCAGATTTGCAATCGCGCTCAGGAGCACGTCCCGCGTCTCGTCGAGCGCCAGCCGGTGATCCG